>CAZVEG010000009.1:0-58631 GCA_964625625.1 uncultured Leptospirales bacterium
ACCATCGACGCCGCCGGTAAAATCGTGGCGCCGGGATTCATCGACCTGCATTCACACGCCGATTTCGTCATGCCGCTTGCCGACCACGACCGCGTGCTGAAGCCCCTGGTCATGCAGGGGGTCACCACCTTCATCGGCGGCAACTGCGGCTTCTCCGCCGCGTACGTTCCCGCGAAGAACAGGGGCCTGGTATCCGCCCACCTGGAGAACCTTTCCGGCCGCCCGATGGGCGACATCATCACCTGGCGCACGCCGGCGGAATATTTCGACACGGTCCGGGCGAAGGGGATGCTGCTCAACATGGGCATGCTGGCCGGGCACGGCACGCTCCGCATCGCCTCGTCGGGCCTCGAAACCCGTCTGCTCTTTCCCGACGAAATGAAGGAGATGGAGCGCCTGCTCGAGGAGTCCCTCGAGATGGGCTGCCTGGGGCTCAGTACGGGCCTGCAGTATTTCCCGGGCTCGATGAGCGACACGGACGAGCTGGTGCGCATGGGTTCCGTGCTGAAAAAATACGGCGGCATCTTCACCTCGCATCTTCGGAGTTACTCGCATACGCTTGACCTCGCCATGGAGGAGGTGTTCGAGGTGGGACGGCAGAACGGGGTGCGCCTGCAGATATCCCATCTCTACTGGCAGCCCTATTCTCGCGGGATGGCCGCCGTCACCAGGCAGGCCGTGCGCCTGGGCTCGTTCGCCTACAACAGGCTGAAGCTGCCGATCCCGGTCGAGAAGGGACTTGTTCCCAAGATACGGACGATAGAGAAGCGCCGCCGGGAGGGCATCGACGTGCATTTCGACATGGTGCCCACCTCGCAGGGCTTCACCGAGCTGTTCGCGTTTCTCCCGCCGTATGTATCTGAGGGGAGCAGGGCGCAGGCGCTCGAGCGCCTCGCCGACAGGGCCTTCCGCAAACGCGTGCTGCACGACATCGACCACGTCGAGCCCGACTGGCCTCACCGCGACGGGGCGACCTGGTCGTTCAACTATCTCAAGATGACGGGCTGGGACGGCCTTCGCGTCATGGCGGTTCCGACCGAGGGCAACCGCTGGATGGAGGGCAAGACCTTTCCCGAAATCGCGCGGGAAACGGGCGGGGAGGCGTTCGACGCGATCTGCGACCTCCTCATCGAGGAGAACGGACAGGTGCTTGTTTTTCATACGCCGACCGTTCCCGACGACCCCTTCGTGTTCCGCTCGATGTGGGCGGGATTCACGCATCCCCTCTCGATGCCCGCGACGGACGCGATCCTGCGCCCCGTCGGTAGGCCGGCCCACGTATTCTATGACTGTTTCCCGCGCTTCATCCAGGCCTTCGCCCTGGACAGGAAGATGCTCTCCATGGAGGAGGTGGTACGGAAGATCACGTCACTTCCGGCCGATATCATGGGGCTTGAAGGGCGGGGAAGGCTGTCGAAGGGATGTCATGCCGATGTCGTGGTGTTCGACCCGATCCGCCTGCGGAGCGGGGCTGATTTTTACAACCCGGAGGTGCATCCGGAAGGCATCGAGCACGTAATCGTAAACGGGAGGGCGGTGGTGCGTTCGGGCGTCCGTGTCGAAGGTGTTCTTGCGGGAGATGTCGTCCGTCGTGGGGCGTGAGGAAACGAGCTCTATTTGTTCTTGCGAGGGATGAGCGGGGATGGTAGTATTATCTGAAAAATATACGGGACGCACGTCCCGGTTTCGTGATATCCGATCTTGAAGAGGAATCATTCATGAAGACACTGCAGCAGGCGGCGCGGGAATACCTCGGCTTCTTCGAATTACGAGCGACGGAAAACGGCGAGGCATGGAGGCCGGTGGAGGGCGCGCCGCCTGAGATCAAGCGGCTCGTCCGTAACGCCCACGGCGATTACATGCCCGACGATCATCGGTACCGCTTCATCGTGGAGGCGTTGCGCCTCGTCGCGGAATGCGAGGATGTGGAATGCGTCGAGGTGATTCCCGACAACGAGCCGGCGCGCCTGACCGGCTGGCTGAACAGCAAGATCAACCGGCTTCAATACATGACGATCGCCATGACCGAGTTCGAGCCGAAGGACAGCCTTCAGCTGTTGACGGCGGCCCAGTATATCGAGAGGAAGGAGGTCCTGGAGGCGGTTATCGAAGAGTTGCGTTCCGTCCACGGCGGGCAGGAGTGAGCACCCCTGACGGCGTGCGCCGGTAATCCACAAACGGAGATGTTGGTATGAAATATTTCAGGTTTCTGCCGGTACTGTTGCTCGTACTTGCGACGCGGACGGGCGCGTACGCGATCTTCGAGATTGCCGGGTATGGAGGCTATTCATGGGGCCGGCATGTCGTGTACTACCCGGAACGCGACACTGACAGAAGTACGGGCCCGCAGTATGGAGGGTACGCGCATTTTACCGGCGGACTCTACCCGGTCCGGATAGGGGCGGGACTCTTTCACAACTCCTCGATGCTCGATACGAGCAAGGACGGCGGCGATGCCGACGTGATTCGCAGAACAACGGGTCTTTCGATCGCCCTCCAGGTGACCATACCCACGACGGACCTCGCGGTCTATGGACGGGCCGGTTTTTCCTGTTACGACCATTATATCCTGAAACCGGACGACGGCGCGCGACGGACCAAGGGGCGCTTTTTCTCCACCGGCATGACCGGCGCGGGGCTCGCCTACACGCTGTACGGGCCGCTCTGGCTGTTCACCGAGTATCTGTTTCTCAACAGCAAGTACGACAACAACGACCGGGAGTTCTTCCGGACGCATTCGGTCAACCTGGGCGTGAAATTGTCGCTCTGATGCGGCTTTCGGCCGGCGCGTGAGACCTCGTCTCTCTTGATCTGATGAGTACTCCCTGCGGATTGAGGCGCTTGCTGAGCGGGTGGAACCGGTTCAATCCCGGTACAGGGTCGTCTCACGCCGCTCCGTCCTCCTTATTTTACCGCCCCGGCGTTTACAAATCCTTGACATTCCCGGTCGGCGGGTCTCAATTAATGCCGTGGGGACGAAACCCGCGCGCAATGACCCGGTGAGCGCCATGGACAACGACAAGCGAAATGAGATCATAGAGACGATCAGGGCGAACAGGGACAAGTTCCTCCGCTACAACAATATCAAGACGGCGAACCTCTACTCCTCGATCACCGACCAGAGAACGATCGACCTCTTCGAGGCGATTCCCTTCCTGCTCGGATACAACCTGCATGGACTGCCGGGTTACGTTCAGTCCGATAAAATGCCCCTGGGTCTTCATGGATTCCATCTCGGGGAGAGGGGCGCGGCCTTCATCCAGGGGCATTTCCCCTCGGCCCCCCTGAATCCGCAGAAACCGGAAGCCCCCTTCGTCCAGATGTTCGCGCTCATGGGAAGCGGCGGCACCATCGCCTACACGGCGCATTCCGATTTCGACTTCTGGGTTTGCGCCGACGAGCGCGGCGTGGATCCGGAATCGCTCAGGCTCTTCCGCGGGAAGTGCCGTGCCATCGAGAACTGGATAGAGGAAAAATTCAACATCGAGGTCCATTTTTTCCTCAACGACATTAACAAGGTCAAAAGCAATATCTTCGACGACGACAGCGAGGAAAACTTCTCGGGCACCTCGCTCGGGGAACTGCTCAAAGAAGAGTTCTTCCGGAGCTCGATCGTCGTGAGCGGCAAGATTCCGTTCTGGTGGATGGTCCCCGCCGGCTCGAACGACGCGGTGTACGAGGAGTGGCTCGGTGTCGCGCGGGACACTCATCTCGCGGGTGAATTCGTCGACCTCGGGAACCTCTTCACCATACCGCGCGAGGACTTTCTCGTATCGGCGCTCTTCCAGCTGCTGAAATCCCTGGGCAATCCATTCAAGTCGATCATCAAGCTCGGGCTTCTCGAGCGCTACATTCACAGCACGGGGACGAATCCGTTCATCAGCAACATCATAAAAAAGAACGTTCACGAGGGGAAGCTCGGCATCCAGAACATCGACTCGTATGTCATAATGTTCAACCACGTCTTCAATTACTACAACTCCATCGTAAACGACGCGAACGCCACCGACCTTCTCAACATCTGCTTCTACCTGAAGGTGGACCCGCGTCTTTCGCGCTTCCTCGACGGCGGAGATAAGGTCGAGCTCTCTGAAAAAACCAGGATCATGCAGGCCTATGTGAAAAAATGGAACTGGTCGGAATCCATGGTCCGCCAGATGGACGAGTTCGAGAACCAGGACATCGACTCGGTCAACAGGCTGATGAGCGACACCAAGAAATACGTATTGCGCGGCTACCGCGACATCCTGAACGCGATCGAGACGAACAAGATCGCCCACAAGCTCTCGGGAGATGACCTGAAGGGTATAACTCGGAAAATCCATTCGCACTTTTCCATATCGGCCGACAAGATCGACAATTCCCTGAGCTTCAAGGGTTTTCCCCAGGAGAAACTGCTCACGGTGGAATTCGTGCGCGACCGCGACGGCAGGGAATTCTGGCTGCTCTCCAAGCGGATCATCGTCAAGAACTACCCGGCCAAGGTGATCTTTCACAAGGACGAGACCTTCATCGGCATCATCGTGTGGATCGCGATGAACAGGATATTCCAGAAGGACTACACGCGCCTCGAGATACAGTCGGGCATCCACGCGGTTGATCCCAACTACATCCGCGACCTCGTTACCGAGCTCTCGGTGCATTTCGCGTTCAAGCGCCTCCAGATACAGAACAGCTATTTCGTCCGGGATCCGTTTCCGATCATCAACTATATCATCATCAATCCGTATTCGAAATATTCCAAGAAAATCGACGATATCATCTTCCTTTACCACAACAGCTGGGGGGAGACCAGGTTCGAAACATACAAAAGCGAGGTTGATATCGCCAGGATCGCGACGGCGGTGCTCAACGGCGCGCTCGTCACCCGGCACGATTACGAAAGAGCGCTCAGGCTGTCGTCGTCCCAGCCGTACGGGTCCAGCCGCGATTTCGACCGCATCAACTCGCTCCTCAGGGGAATGCACGCGCTGTTCGTCGAAGACCGAACCCCCGCCAGGAAGCGGTACGTGACCATGCTGGGAAACACCTGGTTCGTGTTCTCGAACAGGAAGACGATGGCCGCCGAAACGGTCGTGGCGACGCCGTTCGATGCGGAGGCGAAGATGCTCTTCGGGCTGGGGGCGAACACCGGCGCGCTCGCCCGCTACGGCTTCGATCCCATGATCCCCGAGCTCAATTATCTTCGCAGGATCGCGGAGAACCGGGGTGAAGGCACCATAAGGATATATTTCCAGAAGACGGCCAAATACTGCAATTTCTTCGTGTCCGACGAGCGCGGGGCTATTCACTTTTTCCGCAAGGGACTCGATTCCTTCAGCGAATACCTCGCGCGGCTCTGCGTCTTCAGCGAGAACACGGCAAAGTCGGTTTCGGCGCGGAACCCGTCGTCCCCGCTTGCCGAGCGTCTCAAGCGGGTCGAGGTGTACCGACTGGAGCAGGACGCGCGCAACAACTGCACGCTCACCGAGATGAACCCGGAGCTGGACCGGGGTGTCATCGAGGCGCGCGGCCATCTGGTGGCGCTGAAGCTCGTTCTGCACCCACAGCCGAACGGCGAAGTGGGATACAGCTTCAGCCTTCCGGGCGGCACCTGCACCAACGTGTTCACGCGAGCGAACATCTTCCAGGTGGCCGGAGAGCTTCAGCTCCTGAGACGGCACCATGGAGGCTATTCCCATTTCGTGACCGAGGTTGATCTCTCTAACATCGTGACCAAAGCCTTCACCCTGTTCACCTCGTTTTCGTTTACCCAGAAGAACGCTTTCGAAATGCTCATCGAGCGGGCCCTGCAGTCCGTGCGGCGCTGAGCGCGGCTAAGGACTTCAGGCACATCCATATGAGGACGGCCGGCCCATCCACCCTTCCGCGAAGCGCCGCCGTAGCCTGTCTGCTCGGGGCCGCTTTTCTCTGGAGCCTGGGAGGTCTTCTCATCAAGTGGATATCCTGGGACGCTCTCGCCATCGCCGGCGCGCGAAGTCTCATCGCGATTCCGGTCATCCTCCTGTACCTCGGACGTCCCCGGTTCACCTGGTCGTCGGCGCAGCTCGGCGGGGCGGTCGCCTACGCGGCCACGGTCATCTGTTTCGTACTTGCCAACAAGCTTACAACGGCGGCCAACGCCATACTGCTGCAGTATACGGCCCCGTTACATGTAGCGCTTCTCGGTGGACTGCTCCTGGGCGAATGGCCGAAGCCGGTCGCGTGGCTCGCGCTCGCCGGGGCCATGGTGGGGATGCTGCTCTTCTTCATGGATGGTCTCGACGCCGGCGGATTGTACGGCAACCTGCTGGCCCTGGCAAGCGGCTTGAGTTTCGCCTCGCTCATCGTAACGCTCCGGATGCAGAAGGACGGCTCACCGATCGAATCGGTTCTCCTGGGCAACATCATCACCGCCGTGGTCTGCGCGCCGTTCGTTCTCAGTTCGGCCCCTCCCCGGGAGGGGTGGGTGGCGCTGGCGATCCTTGGCGTCTTTCAGCTCGGTGTGGCCTACATTCTCTATTCCGCGGCGATCAGGCGTGTCACGGCGCTCGAGGGTGTCCTGGTGCCGGTAATCGAGCCGCTGCTCAATCCGTTGTGGGTGTTCCTCGTGCTCGGGGAAAAGCCCGGTCCGTGGGCGTTCGCGGGGGGCGCGGTGGTGCTCATTTCGGTGACGCTGTACAGCGCGCTTTACGCCGGCAGCAACGGTACCGGTGACGGGCTTCAGGCCTCGTCTGTTCCGGCGTCGATCGCCCTGCGGACGAGGTCCAGGAACTCGGAAGGATCGTAGGGTTTCTGTATGAAGAAGAGGAGCATTCCCTTCACGCGCTCCCGGTCGAGGCCCTCCTCGCTGTAGCCGCTGCTCAGGATGACGCGCGCCACGGGATTTTCCGCGCGGATGCGGTCGCAGGCGTCCAGGCCGCTCATCCTCGGCATGACGATGTCCAGGATGAAAAGATCGATCCCGTTTCCCTCGCGCCGGAAGAGCTCGATGGCCTCTATCCCGTCGACGGCGGTCAGCACCCGGTATCCCGCTTTCCTGAGCACCTTGACGGCCATCGTCCTGACCAGTTCGTCGTCTTCGGCGAGCAGGATGGTTCCCGCGCCCCGCGCCGGGCGTTCCGCCGTCTCCGATTTGCCGGAATGATGCGTTGAAGGCTCCGGTGATGCGGGAAGGTATATGCGAAAGACCGTTCCCGTTTCGGCGGAGCTTTCGAGCTCTATCCACCCCTCGTGCTGTTTGACGATGCCGTATACCGTGGCAAGCCCCAGCCCCGTGCCCTTGCCTATTTCCTTGGTCGTGAAGAAGGGTTCGAACACGTGCTCGCTGACCTCCTTCTCCATGCCGGTACCCGTGTCGCTGATGCGGAGCATGACATAGTCGCCTTTCGCGCGCGGAACCGTCAGGGCGGGCGAGTCCGCAGAAATGCGCACGTTGGACGTGCCTATGAGAATCGACCCGCCGTCCGGCATGGCGTCGCGGGAATTGACGCAGAGATTCATTATGATCTGCTCCACCTGGCCGGGGTCGGCGTAGACGCTCCACAGGTCGGCGGCCGATTCGGTTCTGAGTTCTATGTGCTCGCCGATGATCCGCCGCAGCAGCCCCGACATCTCGTCGATGATGGCGTTGAGGTCCAGACTCTCGCAGCGCATCGTCTGCCGGCTGCTGAAGGCGAGAAGCTGCTTGACCAGCGCCGTGGCGCGCCTGGAGGCGGCGAGGATCTGCTCCAGTTCCTCGGTCGACGTGCGGTTCGCCGCCGACTCGGAAAGCGCAATATGCGAAAGCCCGATGATGGCCTGGAGAATGTTATTGAAGTCGTGCGCGATGCCGCCGGCAAGACGCCCCACGCTCTCCATTTTCTGCGCGTGCACCAGCTGCTGCTCCAGCCGCTTGCGCTCGGTAACGTCTATGTTGAACTCGGCGGCGAGGGTGCGCCCGCCTTCCTCGAACGGTATGGTATGCACCTCGACGATGCGGTTGTTCTCCTTTATGAGGACCTCTTCCTTTATGACGGTGCGCCGGCCCGCGATCGCCTCGGGTACCCCGCAGTTGTCGCAGGGCGCGGCGCGGTCCATGAAATACTCGTGACACTTCCTGCCGTCGGGTTTGCCGTAGATCTTCGACCACGCGGGGTCGATATAGAGGATATTGTAGTCCTCGTCGATGATGTCTATGCCGATCTTCGCGACGGTGAGCAGGTATTCCAGTCGCTGGTTGTGGCGGCGGATCTCCTCCTCCATCATCTTTCTTTCGGTAACGTCGGTCAGGAATGACAGTACGGCCGTCTTACCCTCCCAGTCGATGAAGGCGGTATTGATCTCCGCCCACTTCACTTCACCCCCCTTGGTGACGAACCTGAACGAATACACCCCCGGCAGGTCCTGTCCCTGGATGCGTTTCAAATGGTTCTGAACGACCAGCTCGCGGTCCTCGGGATGGATGAGGTCAAGAAAGGAGCGGCCGATGAGCTCGTCGATCGGATACCCGGTCGCCTCGGACATCTTCCGGTTCGCGAAGCGTATCGTCAGGTCCTGGAACACCGCTATGGCCTCGTTGGCGTTCTCGACCAGCAGCCGGTACTGTTCCTCAGAATGTCTCAGGGCCTCCTCGGCCATCTTCCTGCCGGTGATGTCGATCGCGGTCCCGAGCGATGCGGGCCTGCCCTGGTATTCGATCAGCGCGACGCTCAACTCGGCCCAGAGGGTCCGCTCCGATCTGGTCAACAGCTTCACTTCGTAACGGTCCGGCACCCTGGCCCCCCGCTGGCGGGCCAGCCCGCGCTCCCTGGTAAGCTCCCGGTAATCCGGGTGCATGACGTCCCAGAAGGCCATGTTGTAGCATTCATCGGCGGAGTATTCCAGGAGGCGGGTAAAAGCGTTGTTGACGTATACGAAACGCTCGCCCTGTATCACGTATACGGGCGCGTTGTTGTGCTCGGTAAGCGTCCGGAATTTGAGCTCGCTCTCCCGGAGCTCGCGTTCGAGCTGGTGACGGTGCAGGGCCGAGTCGATGTTCGAGATGAGATCATGGTCCTTTACGGGCTTGAGGATGTACCCGTATGGTCCGGTTTCCCGCGCGCGACTGACGGTTTCCGCGCCGGCGTCGCCCGCGAGATATATGAGGGGAAGATCGAAGCGTCTGCCGATCGAACGGGCGGCCTCGATGCCGATCCCGTTAACGGGAATCGTTATGTCCATGAGCACGAGATCGGGCCTGTCGGCTTCGATGGCCGCGATGACGGCGTCGATGGGGCCCGATACGGTCCGGATCTCGTATCCCAGCGGGCCGAGGATTTCTCCGCACCGGGTCGCGGTTTCGTGCTCGCTGTCAGCGATCAGGATGCGGGTGGTCACCGGAACCGCCGGGTGCGATTGATATGTTTCATCCAGAACACGTGGTTTCCTGATAATGCACCGACTGTCGATTCAAGTCCTGGAATGCCGCAACGGGCCGCGGACATGGAAGGATTCAAGGCGTCCGCACCGCTACGGGTGACGGTCAACGCCGCTGCATGGCCAGGAGTCAGGACAGGCTTACCGGGGCTTTCTCCCGGTCTGTTAATAGAATCGGCATTTCAGGTCGAATAATTAACGGCGTGGGCCCCGCTTGCCGGGGGAGCGGTGGTCGCTCAGACCGGCTGCGGGAGCGGAAAATCGATCCGCGCGATTGTGCCGTTTCCGCTCACGATCGAGAAGTCACCGCCGAGCTGTCTGCTGAGGGTGCCGACCAGCTTGAGTCCCGTACCGGCCGACTTTTCCGCGGTGAATCCCTCCGGCAGGCCGATGCCGTCGTCGGTGATGGTGAGCACCGCCCTGTCGTGATCACCGCGCAGTTCAACGGTGATCGTTCCCGACTCCCGGCCAGCAAACGCGTACTTTGCCGCGTTGGTGAGGAGCTCGTTAAGAATGAGTCCCGCCGGAACCGCCCGTTTCAGGTCGATTCGCATCGCGTCGAGACCGGTGACGAGCCGTATGTTCTGGCTCTCCGTGGTGAATGTTTTGAAAAGCGTGCGGGAGAGGTGTGCGATGTAGCCGTTAAAGTCCAGGTGGGTGAGGTTTTCGGCCGAGTACAGGCTTTCATAGAGCGTCGCCATTGTCTTTATGCGGTTCTGGATGTCGCCGATGATCCGTCTGGCGTGCCCCTCCGCGAGACCTCTCGCCTCCATGGAGAGAAGCATCGATAGCAGTGTGAGGTTGTTCTTGACCCGGTGCTGGAGTTCGCGAAGAAGCGTGCTCTTCTCCTCGAGGGAGCGTTCGAGCGCCTCCCCCGCCTCCTTGCGCGCGGTGATATCGTTGCCGACGCAGAGTATGGCGGTCAGCTCGCCGTTCTCGTCGTGAATGGCGCGGTTGGTCCAGGCGACATAGACCTTGGTCCCGTCGCTTCGCATGTTCTCGTTATGGTTGTTCACGTAGCGGTCGGGATTCTTGCCGATATCGGCGATCATCGCGGCGAGGTCCCTCCCGGCCGTATCGACCGGTGGTACGATCGTCCCGATAACGTTTCTTCCGGATATGTCATCCTTCGTGAAACCGAAGAATTTCAGTCCGAAGTCGTTGAGGTACAGCACATTGCCCGATGTGTCCATTCGCAGTATGATGCTGTTGGCGCTCTCGACGATCAGCCGGTAGAGGTCGGCCTTTTTTACCAGTTCCTGCTCGCGCCGCCAGGTCCCCAGTGCGGTTTCAATCGCGTACATCAGCCCCGAGTTGGTGCAGGGCGGGGAAATAATCGTGAGATGGGGGATCAGCGCGGCCCTGGAACGCTCGTCGTCGCCGATTCGCGAAGAGAGCCAGATGATGGGGGTCTGGCAGCGGTCCCGCAGTGAGAGTGCCGCGTCGAGGGCGCTGGAGTGTTCGGCGGAATCCCCGGCGATTACGATGTCCGGGCTCCGTCCGTCTGCGGTTTTGATTACATCCGAGCCGGCGGGGGCTATCTCGGTCCGATAACCGTTCGATCGCAGTGTCTCGACTATCGCCGGGGAAGTATCGATGGTGTTCTGTATTATTACAATGTGCGCTTCAGGCATACCGTCCCATCCCAGGCCCTGCCGATCTCCCAACCCCCGAACGGTCTATCGCGCCGATCAATCCGCGTCGTGGCTTCACCTGCCGGCGGTGCGCAGTTGAACTAATTGCGGCGATTGTACAACTTGCGCCCCGAAAGGTCAATAATTTGTGAGATTTTATTCTTGACAGTTACGTCCCCATTAATTAACTGAATATACAGTTAATTAATGGGGACGTCGTTTATTATCATGAAGACACGTCAGAATGCCGGGCTTCGGAAGCCCGAAATCCTCAAGAATTTTTACGACATACTTATAGAAGAAGGCATCGAGGGAGCCTCCATCGCCAAGATCGCGAAGAGGATGGACATACACCCCAGCCTCATCATGCACTATTTCTCGACCAAGGAAAAACTTGTCATCGCGGCCGTGGACCACATCGTCCGTGAGTACGGCGTTCTCATCCAAAGGATGGAAGCGCGCACAACGGACCCGGCGCGCCGGCTCGAGCGGCTCGTTGACACGCTGGTGGGGGACGAGTGGTACCGAATGACCGAGATCGCGGCCGATTTTTCAGTGATATCGATCAGCTTCAGAAACGGTGAGATCGACGAACGCATCAGGCGGCTGTACGCGTTCTACAAGACCTTTCTCGCCGGTGAATTCCGGGCGCTCGGCGAGGCCGGAGTGATCGGGCGGCGCGATCCGCAGAGAACGGCGGAGATCGTGATGTCGCTGCTCGAGGGGTACCGGCACTTCAAGCATTTTTACGTCGGCGACGAGGATGCGGAATCGTATCGCAACGACATGAAGCGGGCGCTTCTCCAGCTTCTGGGAGCGGTTGGCGATTAGAGATCACAGATTCAAGATTCAAGATTTGTTTTGAGCCGGGGTGGGGAAGCCTGCCCCGCATACGGAGGAAATCATGAGCGGAACGCTCGAGCATTTATTCTCGCCCGTAACGATCAATACGCTTAAGCTGAAAAACCGCGCGGTGATGCCGCCCATGGGTACCGGTTACGGCAACAGGGACGGCACGGTGAGCGAACGCCTCGTCCGCTACCTGGAGCGGCGCGCGCTGGGAGGAGTGGGGCTCGTTATCACCGAGGTCTGCGCGGTCGACCCGCGCGGCAAGGGTTTCCCGGCGGAGATCGGCGCGTGGAGCGACGATCATATCCCCGGCCTCGCCGCGCTCGCCGGCGCCGTGCACGGGGCGGGATCCGCGATCGCGCTCCAGCTGCATCACGCCGGCAGGGAGACCATGAAGGACTTCGCGGGCGCGATGCCGGAAGCGCCGTCGGACGTCCCCAGCGCGATCCTCAACCAGCCCTGCGAGGCGATGTCCGTCAGGCGCATCGGCGAGGTGATCGCGGCGTACGCGGAGGCCGCGCGGCGCGCGCGCGACGCCGGTTTCGACGCCGTCGAGGTGCACGGCGCGCACGGTTATCTCGTCTGCCAGTTTCTCTCGCCGTTTTCGAACAGGCGCACCGACGAATACGGCGGTTCGGACGAAAACCGCGCGCGCTTCGCCGTCGAATTGCTCCGCGCGGTGCGGGCAAAGGTCGGGCCGGACTTCCCCGTCATCATCCGCGTTTCCTCGGACGAGCTAATACGCGGCGGATACGATTTGAATTATATGAAATGGCTCGCCCCGCTCCTCGTGGAGGCGGGCGCCGACGCGCTGCACGTATCGCTCGGCGTTTATTCCACGCCGGGGGGGCTCACCATCGCGTCCTCCGACATGGAGGAGGGGTTCAACCTCTTTCGCGCACGGGAGATAAAAGCGCTCGTGAAGGTGCCCGTCATCGGCGTGGGCCGGATCACCGATCCGCGCACGGCCGACGCGGCGATCGGGCGCGGCGACGCCGATCTCATAAGCTTCGGGCGCCAGCTGCTGGCCGACCCGGACGTGCTCGTCAAGGCGCGCTCGGGTGCGTATGACGATATACGCTGGTGCCTCTCGTGCAACCAGGGATGCATCGACCGGCTGAACTTCGAGATGCGCTCCGCGACGTGCACCATCAACCCGGACTGCGGGTACGAGTACCGGCGCACCGGAGAGAAGTCCTCCGCGCCGAAGAACGTGTGGGTCATCGGCGCCGGTCCCGCCGGGCTTTCGGCGGCGCTGGAGGCCGCCGCGCGCGGCCATCGCGTAACGGTGTTCGAACGCGACGCGGAGCCGGGCGGGCAGCTCGTTTCGGCGAGCAGACCTCCGCACAAGGAGGGCCTTGCCAGGTGGACGGGCTGGGCGCGGCGGATGGCGGAGAAAGCCGGCGTTACGGTGCGGTACGGGGCCGATGTAACCGGGGAGATGATCGCCCCGGGCGCGCCGGATTCGGTTATCCTCGCGTCGGGGGCGCTTCCCTCGGTGCCGCCGATACCGGGGATCGACGGGCCGATCGTGTGCGACGCCCGCGACGTGCTTACCGGTAAGGCCGAAGTTAAGAGCCCGGCCGTCGTGCTCGGCGCGGGCTACGTGGGCATGGAGACCGCGGACTTCCTGATGCAGCGCGGGATCGCGGTGACCGTTCTCGAGATGAGCGCCGCGCCGCCGGTACCGTCCTTCACCGCGCACGGTTACTGGCTGCACCGCAGGCTCAAAAAGGGAGGGAGACTCGTGCTCGGTGCCAGGGTCACGTCGATCGATGCTGACGGCGTGCGCTTTGAGATGGATGGAAAGGAATCGTCGGAACCCGCCGCCATGGTCGTTACGGCGCTGGGGG
Source organism: uncultured Leptospirales bacterium (assembly GCA_964625625.1). Lineage (GTDB taxonomy): Bacteria > Spirochaetota > UBA4802 > UBA4802 > UBA5368 > MVZN01. Next base: position 13,712 of record CAZVEG010000009.1, read on the forward strand.
CGCGTTCGGAGCGCGATCTCGAGGAGGCCTGCGCCGCGGCGGGATGCCCGTGCGTCGTGGTGGGCGACGCCGTTCAGCCGCGAAGGCTGATCGAGGCCATCCACGAGGGGGCGAAGGCCGGGCGTGAGATGTAAGCGACGGTTCGCGCAATGAAGACCATAATAAGGGCACATGGTGCCCGTGTACAATAAGGGGGATCATATGGAAAAGCCGTTACTGTTCGAGTCCGCAAACGGCATCGCCGTCATCACGCTCAACCGTCCCGAGCGGCGCAACTGCTTCAACCAGCAACTGCTCGCCATGCTCTACGACGCGATCGAGGAGGTCACGCGTAACGACTCAATCACGGTCGCCATAATCACGGGCAACGGCAAGTCCTTCTGTACGGGGATAGATCTTTCGGTGCTCGGGAAGGAGGACCTGTTCAACCCGCGGGGTGACGGCAAGGAGTATCCCGATATCATCGGCGCCTGCCACAAACCCGTCATCGGCGCCATCAACGGGCACGCCATCACGGGCGGGTTCGAGATCGCGCTCAACTGCGATTTTCTGATCGCCTCCGAGAACGCCGTGTTCGGCGACACGCACGCGAAGGTCGGCATACATCCGGGCTGGGGAATGACGCAGCTTCTGCAGCAGGCCGTGGGACAGCGCATGGCCAAGCAGATGTCGCTCACCTGCCAGTACATCGATGCCGGGCAGGCGCTTCGCTGCGGTCTGGTGAACGAGGTCGTTCCGGCGGACCGGCTCATGCCGCGCGCGATGGAGATCGCCGGCCAGATATGCGCGGTGAACCGCGACATGATGATGACCGTCAAGGGGGTCATTGAATACCGGAACACCGCCACGCTGGAGCGGGCCTATGCCAACGAGCGCAGCGAGTTCCGGAAGTGGGTGGAGAAGATGGCGGAGATGATGAAACCGAAGTGACCGCGAAGAGACGAAGCTCCCGGCACGGCGCCGGAAGATAACAGAAGCCGAACGAAAAGGAGACCATTGCCATGGCGGAGAAATTTTTCAGCGAACGGAACCTGCGTTTCACCCTGTACGACGTCCACGACGTCGCGTCCCTGGCCGGCTCCGCGTATTACGCGGACCACGGAAGGGAGACCTTCGATATCCTGCTCGACACGGCCAGGAAGATTGCGACCGAGCACCTGTACCCGTTTTATACGGAAATGGATCGCAATCCTCCCCGCTTCGAAAACGGCGGAATACGGGTGCATCCCTCGGTCCGGGACTACCTGCGCATCGCCGGTGAGGGCGGATGGATCAACGCGGTCTTCCCGTACGAGATGGGCGGTCAGCAGATCCCGGTATCCATATTCTTCGCGTGCCAGTTCATGATGGCCGCCGCGAACTATTCGTTGAGCGTCTACCCCGAGCTCGCCTCGGGGGCGGCACGGCTCATCTATTCGTTCGGATCGGAGGAGCTGCAGAAGACCTATGCCGAAAAGATGGTAGCCGGAACGTGGCAGGGGACGATGGCGCTCACCGAGCCCGAGGCCGGAAGCTCGCTCAGCGACGTTACGACCTCGGCCGAGCCGACGGCGCACGGGTATTTTCTCATCAGGGGGCAGAAGACCTTTATTTCGGCGGGAGACCACGACTGCGCCGACAATATCGTGCACCTCATGCTCGCGCGCGTTAAAGGGGCGCCGGCGGGGGTGAAGGGTCTTTCGCTCTTCGTCGTCCCGAAGAAACGCGTTGCCGCGGACGGGGCCATGGAGTTCAACGACGTCAACTGCACGGGCTGCTATCACAAGATGGGCTATCGCGGCGCGCCGATCGCGCAGCTCAGCATGGGCGAGGAGAACGACTGCCGCGGCTACCTTGTCGGCGAGGAGGGCAGGGGGCTCGCCTGCATGTTCCAGATGATGAACGAGGCGCGCATCGGCGTGGGCATGGGCGCCACCGCCATCGCCACGGCCGCGTATTACGCCTCGCTCGAATACGCCAGGGTGCGCCTGCAGGGCCGCAGGATCACCGAGAAGGACGCCACGAAGCCGCAGATTCCCATCATCGAACACGCCGACATCAAGCGCATGCTCCTCAAACAGCGCGCGATTACGGAGGGCTCGCTCTCGCTCATGATCTACGCCGGGAAGCTCCTGGACCTGCATCTGTCGGGCGAGGGGGAGGAGCGGGAGCGCAATGAGCTCCTTCTCGATTTCCTCACGCCGATCGTGAAGAGCTATCCCTCGGAGATGGGTATCGTCTCGACGAGCCAGGCCATCCAGTGCCTGGGCGGCTACGGTTACAGCGACGAGTTCCCGGTCGAGCAGTACATGCGCGACGCGCGCATACATCCGATCCACGAGGGCACCACGGGTATACAGGGGATGGATCTCCTCGGCCGAAAGGTGACGATGAAAAACGGGAAGGCCTTCGGCCTCTACCTGGAGGAAATCGCGAAGACGGTGAATGAAGCGAAATCCCATACCGGCCTGGCCGGGCATGCGGCCCGGCTGGGGGAGGCGGTCGAGATTCAGAAGAAGGTGACCGGCTCGCTCGTCGAACACGCCATGAAGGGCGAAATCGAGCGCTTCCTGGCGGACGCGACGCTCTACCTCGAGATGGCGGGTGTGATTTGTATCGCCTGGCAGTGGCTGATGCAGGGTGTCGTCGCGCGTCGCGCCCTGGACGCGGGGGCCTCGGGCGACGGCCGGACATTCATGGAGGGCAAGCTCTGCACCATGCGCTATTTCTTCGAGTACGAGTTGCCGGCCGTCGACGGGCTCTCCCGTAGATTGATGAGCGCGGACGCCCCGACGATCGAGATGAAGGCGGAGCATTTCGATGATTGAGGGCGATTTCAGGCCGCCGTGGTATCTGAGGCCGGCCCTCCTCCAGTCGATGCTCAATTCCAGCGGTTTCCGCAATCCCCGCCTTACCGCGATAGCGGCGGTGGAGGAGGAGCTGATCGTCGACGCCGGAGAGGGGGTCCGTCTGCAGGGCTTCATATCGCGGCGGCGGGACGGGGCGGCAAAGGGGCTTGTCATACTGCTGCACGGCTGGGAGGGAAGCGCCCGCTCGGCCTACGTGCTCAGCGCGGGCGAATACCTCTACGCGCGCGGCTACGACGTGTTCAGGCTCAACTACCGCGACCACGGAGACAGCCATCACCTCAACGAGGGACTTTTCCTGGGTACGCTCATCGACGAGAATTTCGCGGCCGTGAGGTACGCGGCCGGTCTCGGCGAGTGCTCGTTCCTGGTGGGCTTTTCCTTGGGAGGAAGCTTCGCCGCTCGCATGGCGGCCCGCTGCGCCGAGGAGCCCGTCGCGGGGCTTCGCCATATCGTGGCGATAAACCCGCCGCTCGATCCGCTCGCCAGCACCCGCGTCATCGACCGGACGCTTATTGTCCGGGCGTACTTTCTCAGGAAATGGAAGCGCTCGCTCCGCAGAAAGCAGGAGCTGTTTCCGGACCGGTACGATTTCAGCGACATGCTGGGCATGGACACCTGCATGGAGATGACCGAGGCGCTGGTGCGTCGCTACTCGAACTATGCCGGCGCGGCCGATTATTTCGGGCGCTACACGCTCACCGCCGGCTGCCTCGACCGCGCCGCGGTGCCGCTTACCGTGCTCATGTCGGCCGACGATCCGGTGGTCCCCGCCGCGGATTTTCGTTCGGTCAAAACGAACCGGTACTCGCGGATTATCATGCAGCAGTACGGCGGTCACTGCGGATATATAGACGGCCCGCGGCTGGGGTCGTGGTACCAGGGCGAGTTCGAGCGGTGGTTCGATAAATAGCGGACCGGAGCCGGTTTTGCGCTATAGTGTAAATTAATGAGAATAATCCATCGTGGGATTGACAAATTCAAACGGCCCCCGCACAATGCCTTTCATACACTATAAATATCGCCGGCACGCCCTATGATCTCCGTTTTATCCATTTTCCGTAAGAAATATCCCGTAATACTCCCGGCCGACCGGCACGCCATGTCGAGGGGATCGATCGATCCCGAGGTGCTCGAGATACTGGCGCGGATCAGGCGCGGTGGCTTCCAGGCCTACCTGGTGGGGGGCTGTGTTCGCGATCTTCTTCTGGGCAGAAAGCCCAAGGACTTCGATATCGCCACCGACGCGCGGCCCCGGCAGGTGAAACAGCTCTTCCGGCGTTGCTTTCTCATCGGGCGGCGCTTCCGCCTGGCGCACGTATACATCAGCCGTGACCGATTCGTCGAGGTGGCGACTTTCCGCGCGGCCGTTGATCCCGAGGAGGTGCAGGGCGGGCGCTACGCCGCCAACAACGTCTTCGGCGCGATCGAGGAAGACGCGCAGCGGCGCGATTTCACCGTCAATTCACTGTATTTCAACAGCGCCGACTCGTCGGTCGTCGATTACACCGGGGGACTCCGCGATCTCGAAAAGAAGCTTCTGCGCTCGATAGGCGATCCGGAAACGCGCTTCGTCGAGGACCCGGTGCGCATCATCCGCGCGGCCCGCTTCTGCGCCCAGCTCGACTTCCAGCCCTCGGGCCCCGATCTAAAGGCGGCGCGTTCGTGCGCGCATCACATAAAGGAAGCCAACGACCAGCGCCTGCGCGAGGAGCTCTTCAAGATACTCCGCTGCGGCGCCTCGGAAGGAACCATACGCAATCTCATACGCTTCGGTCTCCTGCGCGAATGGCTGCCCGAGCTCGCGGCCGGGCGGTATCACGAGGGTCTGTTCAGCCGGCTCGCGGTGGTGGACCGTCGCCGCGCGAAGGGCGAGGAGCTCCCGGTCTCCGTTCTCGTCACCGCGCTTCTCTATGACCTCTTCGCCGAGGCGACGGGCACCTCGGGCGGCAGGCAGTCGTTCCAGGAATCGTATATTTTACTGAAGGAGAGGTTCGGCGAGATGGCCGCGAAGATGCGTCTCCCCCGGCAGGAGTGGGACAATATCTGTAACACGGCCGCGCGCCAGATAATCCTCATGCAGCCGGGCGGCGGCAGGAACTGGAAGAAGTTCGAGAAGAAATTCGCCGGGAACGCTTACTTTCCGCACGCCATGCTCTTTTTCGAAATCCTGGTCGAGGCGACCGGCCGGCACGGCGAGCAGCTCGCCTACTGGCGGCGATTCGCGTCCCCGGCGGGCGAGCCAGTCGGCGTCAGGCCGGTGGCGCCCGCGGACGAGAGGAGTGATCGAAAGCCTTCGTTGAAACCGCTGGCGGAATGTGCCGACCCGACGAAAATCCCGAAACCGAAGAAGCGCCGCCGTCCCCGAAGGCCGCGCAAACGGAACCCTCAGCAGCAACCGCCGATCGGCGGGGTCCCGGCGTAAATCCGTTGTTAGCGGGTTCCCCTGTCGACGTTCAGTTCGCTTGAACCATGCGACGCGACGGTTACCCCTATCCCGTCAGGGGCATCGGTATGTGTGAAGCAAGAGAGTATGATTGTGCGTCTCGGTATAAAAAATCTTGAATCTTAAATTTTAAATCTCACATTGCCCGCTCACCAGCGCGGCTTCCGCTCGAGAAGCGACCGCGTATCCGCGGCGCACAGCGGTGGCGAGAACAGGTAACCCTGCCCGTAGTCGCAGCCCATCCCGCGCAGCATCGCCAGGTGATCTTCGGTTTCGATGCCCTCCGCCACAACGAGCTTCCCGAGGTTGTGCGCGAGGTCCACGATGGTCTTGGCGATGACGTGGCTTTCGTCGTCCACCCCCATCCACCTGATGAATGACTGGTCGATCTTGATGACGTCCATGGGGAAATGCCGCAGGTAGCTCAGCGAGGAATAGCCGGTGCCGAAGTCGTCCATGTACAGCCGGAAATTCATCGACTTCAGCTTCAGGAGCATCATGTTGGCCGAGTCCATGTCGGCCATGAGGGCGCTCTCGGTGATCTCGAAGCGGACGCGCTCGTGCGGTACGCCGCTTTGCCGGACGATATCGTCGATCTGTTCGGCGAGCTCGGGATGGATGAACTGCACGGTGGAGAGGTTGATGGATACGTTCAGGGGGCCGGCGCCGGGACAGGTGTCGCTCCAGTCCCGCAGTTGCCGGCACGCTTTCTCGATCGCGATGAAACCGAGCGAAAGGATGAGGGCGGATTCCTCGGCGAAGGGGATGAACTCCGTGGGCGATACATAACCACGGTCGGGATGTTTCCAGCGGATCAGCGACTCGAACCCGACGATGTGCCCCGCATTCATGTCGACGATCGGCTGGTAAAACATCTCGAACTCGTCCCTTTCGATCGCGCGGATGAGCTCCCGTTCAAGCTCGATTTTCGCCTGCGCGCGGGCCGACAGGACCTGTTTGTTTTCGACGCGCGTACCGGTCTCCCCGATCAGCCGGCGCGCCCCGTACGATCTGCGAAGCATCCTGCTTCTGTGTATCGAATTCTCGAGCGAGGAAATGATGAAATCGCCCATCTGACGCATGCCCATCTCGATCGTTTCCACTCCTTCGCCGTGAGGCAGCAGAAGCCGGAGCGTGTCTCCTTCTCCGGAAGGGACCGCCCTCCCGGCGTCGATGATGTCCTCAATGCGCCTGATGAGTGAGCGCCTTCCATAGGGAAAATTGAGAAAATGTCCCATGCCGCACTTCAGGCAGTTGAGAAGGTATTCGTAATCGGCGCCGGCCGGGGCGATGGCGAGCGTCGGGACGTCATTCGCCGGGCGCAGGTCTTCCGGGGAACATCCGCCGGCCATGGAGTCGTCCAGGTGATGGATCACCAGGTCATAACGGATTACCGGGTCGCTCACCGGCGGCATTCCGAACGCCTGTTCCGTTACGCTGAAACCGTGTTCGCGAAGGAGAGGGCCGAGCTGATCGCCTCTGCGTGAAGGGGCTCTCACGATGAGGATGTTTCCACGAGGCATAGGCACGCTCCCCGATCGGGATGGTCGGTGTAATCGCCACCGATCCCTTACAGGATGCACCGGTTTAAGGAAAAGTCAAACAGAAAGAATGGACCGAATGGATGCCTGGCTACGGGCCCGCGATCGAGAAGATCATATATTGAGTCCGTATGTAAAGATAAATAGCTTGTTACTATCGTCATACCGGTATATGACTGGCTGGTCATGGGTATGGCGCTCCGATCCGGTGAGCGATCCGTGAATGATGAATGAATGGGAGGTCGGGATGGATGATGTATACTCCGCCCGCTATGATGCGGTAATAGTCGGCTCCGGCCCGGGTGGGGCGAGTGTCGCGCGGGATCTCGCGAAAGCGGGGAAACGGGTTATCGTACTCGAGTGGGGGTCCGGCTCGCCGATACGCGGGAGTTTCCTCCAGTATGTGCTGTGGCAGACCGTCCCCGGAAGATCGCTGCTTTTCACGCCGGAGCTCCTCGCCATGGTGCGCGGCATCGCCACCGGAGGGAGTTCGCTGTTTTATTACGCCACCGCCTTCGCCGTGCCGCACGGGATGCTGAAAAAACACGGCATCGACGTTCGTCGAGAGGAGCGGGAGGCCAGGGCGGATCTGCCGATCGCGCCGTTGAAGGATGAGATGTTTACGCCCATGGCGCGCCGCATTATGGAGAGCGCGCGGGCGCTCGGATACGACTGGAAGCCGCTACCCAAGCTCATGTACCAGGACATCTGGAAGAAGGGGATGCGCTTTGGCTATTACGGCGATCCCCGCGGTGTTAAATGGAGCGCGCGCATGCTTATTGAAGAAGCGGTTTCATCCGGGGCCGTCCTCGTCAACCGCGCAAGGGTGACCCGTGTGATAGTCGAGGGCGGAAGGGCGGTCGGGGTGAGCTTTAAAATATCCGGGCGCACGCGCAGCGTCTTCGCGGACAGGGTGGTTGTCGCGGCTGGCGGAATAGGCTCACCGGTGATTTTACGAAAAAGCGGCGTGCGCGGGGCCGGGTATGATTTCTTTTTCGATCCGCTCGTCACCGTGTGCGGCACCGTAAAGGATGTCCGCCGAAGAAGTGACGAGATCCCTATGAGCGCGGGATGCGTTTTCGCGGACGACGGGTTCGTCATGACCGACCTGGCGGTGCAGAGCGTACTGGACCGGCTTTTCGCGGCGATGTCTTTGCGTTTCTGGAGGATGTTCAGTTCGAGAAAAACGCTGCGCATAATGGTGAAGATACGGGACGACCTCGCCGGCAGGCTCACCGACGGCGGCGGCGTGCGTAAAAGGCTCACACCCGCCGACCGGGAGCGCCTGCGCAAAGGTGCCGATATCGCCAGAAACATCCTCCACCACGCCGGGGCGAAAGGGGTGTACGAAACCTGGAAGCTCGCCGCGCATCCAGGCGGGACGGCGCGGATAGGGCATGTGCTCGATTCCGATTTGAAGGTAAAGGGGATCGACAACCTGTACGTCTGTGACTGCTCGGTCATACCGGAGCCGCTGGGGCTCCCGCCGGCCCTCACGCTTGTCTGTCTTGGAAAACGCCTCGCTCGCCATCTGACCTCGGGGAAAAGAAGCGGGCGCCTCTCGCGCAACGTGCGTTCCCGTTAGCGGTGCCGATAGTGCGCTCCGATTGATCATGGCTGACCGGAGGAACGAGAAGGTGAAGGATCGAAAACGCCCGGCACGCTCAGACGACGGCTCCCGCCGTTCGGGCACTGAAACGAAGGATGGGGCCGCCCCGGCCGCTCTCAATGACGCAGTGCGGGCGGAGGGCACCGTCCTGGAGCGGCGCTCCTTTCTGCTGCTGCTTGTCGCGGTAAGTCTGCTTTTTCTCTACCTGCTTGGACCCTTTCTCGAGCCGGTCTTCTGGGCCTGCGTTGTCGGGATCATCTTCCAGGGGGTCTACGGGCGGGCACTTCGACGTTTCGGCGGACGCCCCAACGTCGCCGCCCTGACGGCACTTCTTGCGTGCGTGGCCCTTGCGGTCGTTCCGACGCTTCTGGTACTGGGATCGTTTTTCCGTGAGGGCGCCGCCCTGTACGGGCGTCTTCAGGCCGGCCATGTCGATGTGGGCGCGTACGTCGACGGCGTGCGGAGGACCTTCCCCGCCATCCTCGACGTTCTGGAGTCGATCGGAATGAGCGCCGACGGCATAAAGGAAGGCATGGCGGACGCCGCCCTGTCCGTTACCCGATATATAGCGCAGAACACCGTGCAGATAGGGCAGGGCACGCTGCGCTTCTTCGTAAACCTTGTCCTTATGCTCTACCTGTCTTTTTTCACGCTGCGCGACGGCAGGCGGCTTGCCGCTCTCCTGGGGCGCGCGCTTCCTCTCGGCGACCGTCGCGAACGCCTGCTGTTTGCCAGGTTCGCCGAGGTGACCAGGGCAACGGTAAGGGGAAATCTCGTGGTTGCCGTCGTGCAGGGAACGCTCGGGATGGCCATCTTCTATTTGCTGGGCATCCCGGGGGCGCTGTTCTGGGGGGTCGTCATGACGATCCTGTCGCTCATCCCCGTGGTCGGCGCAGGGCTCATCTGGGGCCCGGCGGCGCTCTACCTGTTCGCGATCGGCGCCTGGGGTGCCGGGCTTGTCCTGACGGCGTTCGGCGCGGGCGTTATCGGTCTCGTCGATAATCTCCTGCGCCCCATTCTCGTTGGGCGTGATACGAAACTGCCCGACTACCTGGTGCTTCTTTCCACGATCGGCGGCATCACGCTGTTCGGGATGAGCGGCTTCGTGCTTGGCCCGGTGATAGCATCGCTCTTCACCGCGGTATGGGAGATATTCGTTCTGGAGTTCCAATCGCGGCCGGAAAACGCCGAAGAGAAGGCGGGAAACGGTGAGGGCGAGCGGCATAATGGCAGTCGCCCCCCGAAGGATAAATAGCGTCAATCAACTGTTGCGATCCCGCCGTCCTCCATGGCCTGCGCGGCGGGCCTGGCCCGGATTCGCGGTATCCCATCGCCCGATTTCCCTCCGGCTTTGTCTCTCGCGCCTTTCCGTATGCCGCTCCTTGCCGAAATGCGATATGAGTCATTCTGCCGTAACCGGAGCGGAATATTTCGGGCCCCCTGTCGGAGTGGAATTGATCGTCCTGAAAAACGATGCTGTGTGCGTGGGATACCCGCGGAAGAATGGTACTCTTGAGAATTTTTGCTTGACAGTATATATAATCTATATACATATAGTATATAGATAGATTGTATATAGTTTTCATGGCACGGAATTGTCCGACAGGATTAAATCGCCGGCGGACGCTCCCATTCGCATCATATCGCAAAAATGAGGTGTCAGGTGTCGATCAAATACGCAATACTCGGATTGCTGCATTACACCGACATGCACGGCTATCGTATCAAGGAGCACATCGAAAAGAACTTCGGCCACATGTGGTCGATCAACTTCGGCCAGATATACCCGAACCTGCGCGACCTCGAGGACGAGGGGCTCATCTCCATGGGCGAGCTCGTTCCCTCCGACGATGGCGGTCCGCATAAAAAGAGCTATTCAATAACCGAAAAGGGCCGGGAAGAGTTCGCCCGCTGGCTGGCCGACTCGCCCGAGCGAACCATGCTGCTTCGCGATCCTTTTCTGCTGCGCTTCGCCTTTTTCGGCTTCGGTGATCCGGTCCGCTCGCTTTCGATAATCGACGAGCAGATAAAACTGTACGAAGAGCAGCTCGAGCGGCGCGAGAAGAACCAGGACCGCTGGCGCAGGCAGGGCGTGTACGTGCGCATGCTCGCCGATCTCGGCGTGAACTTCAACGAGATGTATCTCGCGTGGCTTCGGCGCGCGCGGGAAGAGATAGAGAAAGAATCGGGGGATGCCCTTTTGCAGAAGGTCTGATCCCCCGCTTTCAATCCAGGAGGAGGCTTTCATGGAGTTCAACGGGATTACGCTGGTGACCGGCGCCGCCGGTTTTATGGGAAGTCATCTGGTCGAGTACCTGGCGAAAAAGGGAGTGCGCGTACGCGCGACGGCGCGCCCCAGGAAGGACACGTCCTTCTTCGATCGCCTCGGCGTGGAATACGTCCCCGCCGATCTCACGAAGCCCGAAACGCTGCCACGGCTTTTCGAGGGAGGTGTGGACCGCATCTTCCACCTCGGCGCCATCTGCAATTTTTCCACGCCGTATGAAAGGCTTCATCCGACGAACGTGCTGGGGGTCGAGCGCATCACCGGCCTCGCGATCGAGCACGGCGTGAAGCGCTACGTGCACGTGGGTTCCACCAGCGTCTACGGTTATTACAAGGGGACGCCGTTCAGGGAGGAGGGGCCGCGCGATCCCGCCGATTCCTACGGACGCAGCAAGCGCGACGGCGAGGATGTGGTGTGGCGAAGGATAAAAGAAGGTCTTCCCGCCATCATCACGCGCCCCTGCACGGTCTACGGACCGCGCTGCAACGACGGCGCCGGCAAGGCCTTCTCGCGCCCGACGGCGATCGACGCGATTCCCGGGAATGGCAAACAGCTTCTTTCGAACATTCGCGCGGAGGACGTGGCGGGCGCGGTGGACCATCTGTCGCACCTGGATTCCGCGGTGGGGCAGGCGTACAACATCGCCGAGGACTACTACCCCTCGCTCGAGGAGGCGCTCGTCCTCGCCGCGAAGACATTCGGTACGAAGGCGCCGAAGCTCCACCTGCCGCTGTGGCTGGTGAAGATAGCGGCGAAGATAGACGGGGCGAAGGCCGCGCGGAAGGGAAGCATCCCCGATTTGGAGTACGACGCGGTGAATTATCTGTACGATGACTACGTGGTCGACAATGCCAAGCTCAAGGCCGCGGGGTACAAAATGCTTTATCCCGATTTCAGGGAATCCATGAAGCAGATGGGCGAGTGGTATCGCGCGCAGAAATAACGCATCTCAATGATTGGTATTCTCCCCGCTCTGGGCGGGGCTGTCGTCAGAGGCATGCACGGCATGCCGAACAAATACAGCGGTGGATAAAAAGGAGGGCGGGCAATGAAACAGGTAGTGGTGATTACGGGGCTGGGCGATGGAATGGGGCGCGAGGTGGCGAAGATGCTCGCCGCGTCGGGGGACAGCATCGCCGGGTTCGATGTGGATAAGAAGGGGATAGCGTCGCTTGAAAAGGAACTTGCCGCGATCGGCGGGGATCATTATCTCGAGGCTCTCGATATTACCGACCGCAAGGGCATTCTGCGTTTTCGTAACCGCGTGCTCGAGCGGTTCAACCACGTTGACACGGTGCTTTCCAACGTGGGCATCGGCTTCTTCAGTCCCTTCGAGGAGGCGGACCTCGAGAAGGCGCTCAAATGCCTCGAAATCAACGTGATCGGCGCCTCGGCCATATTCCAGGCCTTCCTTCCCTCGATGCGGGAACGCCGCAGGGGAAAGCTCATCGCGATGTCGTCGCTGGTGGGCCGCATTCCGTTTCCGTTCGAGTCGATTTATTCGGCGAGCAAGTTCGCAATCACCGGTCTCATGTGCTCGCTCCGCTATGAGGTCGAGCCGTTCGGCATACGCGTGGCGCTGATCGAGCCCGCGCAGGTGTCGACCACCTTCGCCGCGAAGATCCACGTGCTCCCGCCCGAGGGCTCGCCCTATCGCGAACGCGCGGGGCGTTTCATCGCGCGCGACGACGAGCTCATCAAGACCGCGCCCACGCCCGACGCCGCGGCGAAACGGATATTCAAGGTGGTCAAATCGGAAAAGCCCGCCATCTTCAACCAGGTTGATTTTATGAGCACCTTCTTCCTGTGGCTCAACAACTACCTGCCGAGGGCATGGCGCGACGCGATACTGGTGAACCACATGGACATCAAGGTATAAAAAGGTGGCATTTTCATAAATTTCACCGTATTGTATCTGTACGGACGGGCCCTTTGCCGAACATGTAAAACCGATCCCACCGGCCCGTCCGCACCACCATCGACGAACAGGAGGCTTGTATGAATACACAGCACGCAATCCGTGCGGCCGTCGGGGCCTCCCGCGTGGAGCGCCTCCGACAGCGGATCATCGACGCGAACCAGGAGGTCTGTGTGGAGCGGGCCCGGTATCTCACCGAGTCTATGAAGCTCCACTGGGAGAAGCATCCCCTTACCCGCATGAGCCTCGCGCTGGAACATATCCTGAACAACATCAGCGTCATCATCCGGGACGACGAGCTTGTGGTCGGATGCCGCACCTCGAAGCTGAAGGGCGCGCCGCTCTTTCCCGAAAACAAGTCGCGCTGGATAGAGGGTGATCTCGAAAACTTCGACGTCCGCGTGCTGCAGCGAGCGCTCATCACCGCGGAAGAAAAGAAGGAACTGGCGGAGAAAATCCTTCCTTTCTGGGAGGGGAAGACCGTGGAGAACCGGCTGGAGGCGCTTCTGCCCGAGGACATCTCCACCGATATGGACAAGTACATCTTCACGATGATGCTGGAGATTACCTACGGTATCGGGCATTTCACGATGAACCATTCGAGGGTTCTGGCGAAGGGACTTTCGGGCGTCATCGCGGACGCGAAGCACGCGATGGAGCACCTCTCGAAAGCCGAGCGGGAGAGTGAGAAAGGCCTGCTGTACGACGCCATGGTGCGCTCCTGCGAGGCGGCCATATCCTTCGCCCGGCGCTACGCGAAGGAGGCCGCGGCGATGGCGAAGAAGGAGCGCGATCCGGCGCGCGCCGCGGAACTTCGGGAGATCGCCCGCGTCTGCGAACGCGTACCCGAACATCCGGCCGAAAGCTTCCACGAGGCGGTTCAGTCGGTGTATTTCATTCACCTGATATCGCAGATAGAATCCGGCGGGAACTCCATTTCGCTCGGACGGATCGACCAGGTGCTCTATCCGTACTACAGGGCCGATGCCGCGGCGGGACGCATCACGCCCGAGAAGGCGCGCGAGCTCCTGGCCCTTCTCTTCATCAAGACCAATGAAATCTGGAACGTGCTCGAGGAGGCATTCATTCCGGGCGGCGAGGGTACCGAGGGCAAGACCACGCAGAACGTGACCGTGGGCGGCATGGGGCCGGACGGTTCCGACGCGACTAACGAGATGAGTTACATAGGTCTTGACGCCTACGCGGACGTGCGCACGGTGCAGCCCAATTTCGGCGTGCGCCTGTCGAAGAACCCTCCGGCCGATTTTTTCAACCGGGCGGTCGGGTACGCGCGCGACGGGGTGCTCATGCACTTCTTCAACGACGAGGCGGTCGTGCGCTCGCTCGTCGACGCGGGGCATTCGGTCGAGGACGCGCGCGACTACGGCGTGGTGGGCTGTCTCGAGGCCAACGCCCAGGGCAAGAGCTTCGGCTCGACCTTCGCCGTGCAGTTCAACGGCATCAAGTGCGTCGAGCTCGCGCTTTCGAACGGTATCGACAACGTCTTCGGCTACCGCACGGGGATCGAGACCGGCGAGCCGTCGGGCTTTACCTCGTTCGACGACGTCTGGAAGGCCTATGACGCCCAGATGCGCCATTTCATAGGACAGATGACGCGGGGGATGGAAATACTCGACCGTACCATCGCCGAAAAGGTTCCGTCGCCCTTCGCCTCCGCCATGATCGACGGCTGCCTCGAGAAGGGGCTGGACCTCACGCGCGGCGGTGCCGTGTACAATTCGACCGGCGTGCAGATGATGGGGTTCGCCAACGTGGCCGACAGCCTGTACGCCGTCAGGACCGCGGTGTTCGACGAGAAGCGCTTTTCGATAACCGATCTGGCCGAATGGCTCTCTGACGACTGGCAGGACGTCGACGAGAAACGAGCCTACTTCCTGCACCGCGTACCCAAGTACGGAAACGATAACGACGACGTCGACGCGATGGCGGCGAGGGTGATGGACCATTACTGCGACGTCGTTTCCGCTCACCCGAACTTCCGCGGCGGAAGGTTCTGGCCGGGGATATTCTCCGTGGGCTTCCATATAAGCTTCGGCGCGTTCACCGGCGCGACGCCCGACGGGCGCTACGCGGGAGACGTGCTCGGCAACGGCATCACGCCGACCACGGGAAACGCCGTATCGGGCCCGACGGCGCTCATGAACTCCGTTACGAAGCTCCCGCTTGGAAAAGCATATAACGGCGTAAACCTCAACATGCGCTTCCAGGGAAAGAAGATCTCCAACGAGAACCTTGCCTCGCTCATCCGCGCCTATTTCGGGAAGGGCGGCGTGCAGGTCCAGTTCAACATGCTTGACAGCGAAGTGCTGCGCGAGGCGCAGCGCGAGCCTGAAAAGCATCGCGACCTGGTGGTGCGCGTCAGCGGCTATTCCGCCGAATTTACGGGGCTTTCCGAAATCGCCCAGGACGAGATCATAAGCCGCACCGAATTCGAGCTGTAACCGGTACCGTGGGGCGTGACCGCGCCCCACGGCTTCATCATCGCTGTGTATATCGGAGGGAGTATGAGCAAGGTGATGAGTACGTCCGAAGCTGTCCAGCGCTTCGTGAACGACGGGGACTTTCTTTTCATCGGGGGGTATATATGCCGCCCCCCCTTCGCCGCGGTGCACGAGATCATCCGCCAGAAAAAACGGGATCTCACGGTCACGCGAAGCAACGCCGCCGACGATTTCGACATGCTGATCGGCGCGGGATGCGTCAAACGCTTCATCTCCACCTTTATTTCGCTCGGGCTCTACGGTCTGGCGCGCTGTTACCGGCGCTCGATGGAAAAGGGCATCCCGCATAAAATCGAGCTCGAGGAATACACCAACCTGTCGCTCCCGCTCATGCTCATGGCCGGGGCGCTCGGCATGCCCTTCGTTCCGGTGAAGGACATGGTGGGCACCGATCTCATGAAGGTGAAGTCCTTCATGGGTGAGAACAAGTACCGTATGATCGAATCCCCGTTCGACGGCAGTCCCGTGATGCTGGTCCCGGCGCTCAATCCCGACACGGCGATCATCCACGTCCAGCAGGCGGACGAGGACGGCAACGCGCAGATGTGGGGGATCGGCGGGGACTGCAAGTGGGGCGCGAACGCGGCGAAGAAAGTGATTGTCAGCTGCGAGCGTATCGTGAGCCGCGAGACGATCGGCAAGGACCCGTCGCGCACCATCGTTCCGGCCTTCAAGGTGGTGGCCGTCACCGAGGAGCCCTTCGGGGCGCACCCGGGATATACGCCGGGTTTCTACGATGTCGACTTCTCGTTCGGCTATACCTACCAGCAGGCCTCCAACACCGAGGAAGGCTTCCAAGCCTTCCTGGACGAGTGGATCTTCAGCGTCAAAGATCGCGCGGAATACACGCAAAAGTACATACAGAAATTCGGCTATCCCCAGTTCAAGAAGCTCCAGGCCAAGTTCGATTACGGCTATCCGGTAAGCTATGCGTTCTGACGCTTCGTCCGGGTGTGAACCCGTTAAAGGGATAACTCTTGAGGGAGGATCTGCATGAGAAAGGGGGCAGTGACCGGGAAGAAAGATCCGTTCAATACCGTCATCATTCGAAAATGCGAGGAGTACGACCAGGACGCCATAAAGGCGATCATCAGGCAGGGAATGAAGGATCTGGATTACAAACCGGCCGGGAAGGTTTTCGTGAAGCCCAACGTGGTGTATGCGAGCAAGGGCGGAAAGCTCGGCACCAACGCGCATACGAGCACCGTCGTTGTCGCCTCGTCGCTCGAGGAGCTGGCGAACGTCGAAGGAGTGAAGCGCGTCGACCTCGGGGAGAACACGGGAATGCGCATTCCAACGCGCATGTTCTACAAGCAGGCCGGTTATTACGACATGATAAAAGATGTTAAAAAGAAGGCCCGCGCGAAGGTGAATATTTTCTGCATCGACGAGGAGCGGCGCGACCAGATGCACGTCGGCGGGCTGGTGCACAACACCCTGCGCGTTTCCCGGAGGATGGCCCGGGCCGACTCCAAGGTGTACCTGCCGAAACTCAAATGCCACAACGTCGTCAACGTCACCGGCGCGGTAAAGCTCAACATCGGGATCTGCTCCGACGACGAGCGCGCCATCCGGCACGACTTCATGCTTCCCGACAAGATCGTCGACCTGCTCGCCGTGGGGTATCCCGATTTCATCGTGATGGACGCGATCGATGTGGGGGTCGCGAACGAAATCATCCCGACTGTGCGCAAGCTCGGGCTGATCATCATGGGAAGAAATCCCGTGGCCGTGGACCTCGTCGCTTCGCGCCTTCTGGGGTATGCGGTAAAGGACGTTCCCTATCTCAAAAGGGCCATCGAGCGCGGATATACTCCGAAGCGCCTGGAGGATGTGCGTCTCGCGGGGGACATTACGAGTATGGCGGGACTCACCGCGCAGGCGAAACGCCTGATGCCCTACGACGAGGAGTATTACCGCTGGCAGGACGTGCACAGGGAGTTCAAACGCCTGAAAACGCCGCTGCGCTTTTATCATGGCTATTCGCGCACCGACGACAGGAGCAAATGCGAGTACGGCTGCCTGATGGGTCTTAAACTTTTCCTCAGTGTCTTCGAGATGTACGGCGGCGAAGAGACGTTCAGAACGGCAAAACCGAGCGTCCTCGTGATGGGAAAGGTCGACGAGGAGATCGACGCCCGCGGTAATGATGTATATCTCCTCGGCAGCTGCACCAGGGCCCGGGTCGTTAACGCGAAGAAGATCACGAAGATCGACAAATGCGTAATGACGACGAGCGACCTCAACCTCGGTATCGGCAACAGGCTGGGGATGAAATCGCCGTTTCTCGAACCGTCGTATCTGTTCACCTTCGTTTCCAACCTGATGGCCGCATCGGTCCGTAAGCATCTGAACCTGCGCTATCTGCAGGATATATCTCATTTCATTACCAAAGACCTGGAAAAGCGGGTATAGGAGGTTGTACCTATGGCTCTGCATCCCGACGACTACATCAAACCCGAACTCATGGCGTGCTGCGGCGCGCGCGAGATAGGCGATGGCGATATCGTCATCGTGGGCACCGGATTTCCGACGATGTCCGCGAACATCGCCAAATACACGCATGCCCCCGGAGCGACGATGCTGCAGGAATCCGGCGTCTACGACGCGCGTCCGACGCGCCCGGCGCTTTCGGTGGGCGATCCCTGCCTCAATCCAGGCGCCGCAATGATCGGCGGCCTGATCGAGGTGATGGGCATGTTCCTCCAGGGGGGATGGATCGACGTGGGCTTTCTCTCGGGAAGCCAGGTGGACAAGTTCGGCAATATCAACACCACCGCGATCGGCGATTACGACAAGCCGAAAAGCCGCCTTCCCGGCTCGGGAGGGGCGAACCCCATCGGCGCGCTGGCGAAGCACGTGCTCATCATCGCGCTTCACGACACGCGCAGTCTTGCCGAGCGCGTCGACTTCATCACCACGCCGGGATATCTGGACGGTCCCGGCGCGCGCGAGAAGTGGGGACTTCCCCCGGGGACCGGGCCGAAGGTCATCATCACCAACAAGGCCGTACTGCGCTTCGATGAATCGACGAAGGAAGCGTACCTTGCGAGCTATCATCCCGACACCTCCGTCGACGAGGTGGTGAAGCTCACGCCGTGGAAACTCAATGTGGCCGACGACGTGCGCGCGACCGAGCCGCCGAGGGCGGAGGAACTGAAGGCCCTTCGAGAGGTGCTCGATCCGTTCAGGATGATCAAGATATACGAAAAGCGGGGATACGTCTGATATGCCCGTATGCAGTAAAGTTGTTGCTTTACCGGGTGTCATTACGAGCCCCGGCCTTATCGGGGCGCGGCAATCTCATAAAGCATTCAGTTTTCTGGTGAAAACGTGCTGCCTTTTGAGATCGCCACGTCGGTATGCGGCCTCCTCGCGATGACATTTTTTCGGTTGTGCAACATGCCTTTAACATAAAGAGCCGTTCCACGGCGAGGACGGTTTATCCCCCGCATTCGGAGGGGGATAGACGGAATCGCGCGGGGAAAACCGATTTGTTCACGGTATACATATAAACGGATTAACCGGGAGGTGGATATGGACCATACGATAAAGCTCGCGCGGTTCTGCTCGGACGTTTCGTTCGATTCGCTGCCGGGCGAGGTCATACACAAGGCCAAGCTCTGCGTGCTCGACTACATCGCGAACATCTACGGCTCGCTGGAGCTCGAAGCGGTGAAAGCGGTCGTGGAGTACGTCGAATCGCTCGGCGGACCGAAGGCGGCGACCGCGCTCGGCTGCGGATTCAAGACGGGCTTGCAGAACGCGGCCTTCATAAACGGCACCACGGCCGAGGCCATAGAGGCGCAGGACGGCCTTCGCTTCGGGGGGAACCATCCGGTTTCGGCGGTGCTGCCCGTGGCCTTCGTGCTCGCCGAGTCTCTCAAGCGCGGCGGTAAGGCCGTGATCGAGGCCGTGGTGGCGGGATACGAGGCGGCCGACCGGCCCGCCGCGGCCATGCATCCATGGCACACGCTGTCGGGCTTTCTGCCCACCGGAACCTGCGGCACCTTCGGCGCGGCGGCGGCAGCGGCGAAGCTCATGGGACTGGATGCGGCCGGTATGCTGAACGCGATAGGGAACGCCGGATACGTGCTGCCGCTCTCGATGGCGGAGCAGCTGATGGGCGGTTATACGATAAAAATCGTGCAGGGCGGGCAGGCCGCGAGCGCCGGCATAATGGCCGCGGGCCTTGCATCGAAGGGGATTACGGGCTGTCCCGAGGTGCTCGAGGGATCGGCGCTGAAGGGAGGTTTCACGCAGATAACGGCCAAGGCCGAGCCGAAGGTCGAGCGTCTCACCGACGGGCTGGGCGAGCATTATTCCATCATGGACATTTATTTCAAGCCCTATACGGCCTGCAGGCATACGCACGGCGCGGCGCAGTCGGCGCTGGAGCTCGTAAAGGAACACACGTTCAAGGCGGGTGACGTGGATTCGGTCGCGGTGCATACCTACGGGATTGCCGAGCTCGCGGTTGGCAAGGGAGTCCCCGAGGGAGGGAGTTTCGTCTCGGCGCAGTTTTCCATCCCCTACGTTGTCGCCGCCTGCATCATGGACGGCGACCTGGGGCCGGGACAGCTTACCGAGCGGCGGATCGCCGACGGCGCGGTGCTCGAGCTCGCGAAACGCGTTTCGATCAGGACCGATGACGAGCTCAACAAGGCCTATCCGGACAAGACCTCGAGCCGCGTCGAAATAGTGCTTAAGGACGGCAGACGTCTGGTGAAACAGACCGATATCCCCAAAGGCGACCCTCGCGATCCGATGGAAGCGGACGACCTGGCGGCGAAGTTGCACCGCTTCGCCGGCGCGAGGGAAGCGGCGAAACTGGACAGGATCATCGATATGATTATGGAAATAGAGAAGCTCCGCGACATGAAGGAGCTCGCGCGTATCATTTAACGGACACTAAAGGCAGAGACAGGAGAAAGCATGGATTTCACGTTAAGCGAAGAACAGAAGATGCTGGTTGAAACGCTCCGGACGATGGGGGAGCGGGAGAATTTCAGGGAGCTCGCCAGAAAGATCGACGAGACGTGCGAGTTCCCGTTCGAGCTCCTCGAGCGCTACGCGGAGATGGGGCTTCTCGGAATGACGCTTTCGACGGAGCACGGGGGAGGAGGGCAGCCGGCGGTGAACGCGGTTCTCGCGGTCGAGGAGCTGGCGAAGTTCAGCCCCATGATTGCCGCCCCGGTGTTCGAGTCGAACGTGGGACCGGTGAGGGTCATCGACCTCTTCGGCACGGAGGAGCAGAAGAAGCGGATCCTTCCGGGCGTCTGCAGCGGAAAGCTCAGCGTCTCCGTGTGCATGACCGAGCCGGAGGTCGGGTCCGACCTCACCTCGCTCAGCACGAAGGCGGTCGAGGACGGGGACTCGTATATCCTTAACGGAAGAAAGGCGTTCATCACCGGCGGCGGGCACGCCAGCCACTACATGGTCTACACGCGCTTCGGCGACTCGAAAGGCTACAAGGCCATCGGCGGTCTCCTCGTCGAGAAGGGCATGCCTGGCTTCACCTTCGGCAAGCAGGAGCGCTACATGGGGCTGCACGGCATGCCATCGTGCGACCTCTTCTTCGACGATGTGCGTGTGCCGAAGGAGAACCTGGTCGTTTCACCCGGGGACTTCGGCAAGCTCATGTGGACCTTCGATATCGAGCGCTGCGGTAACGCCGCCATGTGCCTGGGGGTGGCCGGCGGCGCGCTCAACGAAGCGAAGGCCTATGCCATGGAGCGCAACGCCTTCGGGCGGCCCATCTGCGAGTTCCAGGCCGTCCAGTTCCTGGTGGTGGACATGGCCACGAAGCTCGACGCGGCGCGCCTCCTGGTGTACCGGGCGGCCTCCGGCGCGGGTCAGGGGCTGCCCTCGATCTACGAGGCCTCGATGGCCAAGGCGTACGCCAACGAGATGGTGGTGGACGTTACCGACAAGGCCATGCAGGTCTTCGGAGGCTACGGCTACAGCAGCGAGTTCCCGGTCGAGCGCATGTACCGCGACGCCAAGGCGTGGGGCGTGGCCGGCGGGACGCTCCAGATGCTGAAAATAGGCGTCGCGGGTATGATCTTCGGGAGAAGGTTCGACCAGCGGAAATAATGGCATGTCCGGTCGTCGTGGTAAACGGGGGCCGGCGGGAGGGGTGATGAAAACAAAGAGAACGATCCTGATCATCGTGGTTCCGATTTTTTTGATAGCGCTGTTCGCGGTCAAAACGCTCTGGAACGCGGGACAGTTCAAGCGCATCAGTCCGGTCTCGCTCTATCGCTGTACCCCGGTAACCGGGTTCCCGGGGCCCGAGGATATCGTTATCGATCGAACCGACGGCACGGCGCTCATTTCATTCACCGATCGCAGGGCAGCCATGGCGGGAACGGCCCATAATGCCGGCATCATCGCCTATTCGCTCGCGACTCCCGGAGCGAAACCCGTGCGGGTTAAAACCGATTTCAAGGGAGCCTTCACTCCGCACGGCATCCACCTGTACCGGGCCCCCGACGGCACAAAACTGCTCTTTGCCGTCAACATGGGCATGGACAGCCACTTTTTCGAGTCGACGGGTTCGAGCACCGTGGAGATTTTCGCCTATCGCGACGGAAGGCTGTATCACCGCGAGACCGTCGCGGGTCCTGAACTCTCGAGCCCGAACGACATCCTGGCCGTGGGGCCCCGGCAGTTCTACGTGAGCATCGATCACGGCGCGACTTCGGTTCTGGGTAAGAAGCTCGAGAATTACCTCCAGCTTCCGATATCGTATATCCTCTACTACGACGGAAAGGGATTTAGAAAAGCCGCCGGGGGAATCGCCTACGCCAACGGAATCGCGATCAGTCCCGACGGCGCGACGCTGTACGTGGGGGCGACGGTGGGACGCAAGGTGCATGTCTACGCGCGTGACGCCCGAACGGGCGAGCTGACCGCGAGGGAGAGCGTGCCGCTCGGTACCGGAGTCGACAACCTGGATGTGGACGCGGACGGTTCGATATGGGCCGGATGTCACGCGAAGCTTCTTTCGTTCGTCGCGCATTCCAAGAATGCCGCGAAGCGCTCGCCATCGGAGGTGATGCGCATACGGCCGCTGGAGAAAGGGGGATTCGATGTCGCCCGGGTTTACCTGAACGACGGAGGCGAGCTTTCGGGCTCGAGCGCGGCCGCCGCGTGGAAGAACCGGCTGCTCATGGGAGCCGTGTACGACGAGCGTTTTCTTGACTGTGTGCTTCTGCCGGGCGAAAGCCCGATCGAAGCCGGGCGGTGAACGTACATATACGATCGTAAGGACGGCGGAAGCGCGGGGTGTCCCCGCGGAATCAAATGCAATCAAAGGAGAATGAAATGAGCCAGTACTACAAGGACGCGGACGATCTCTACAAGATATACGGCTATTTCCTGGGCCGCGTGCTTCAGGACCCGAAGATCGGCACCAAGATGGCGAAGGCCGGCATCATCATCAAATTCATGTATACCGATCCCGACGCCGAGATCACCATCGATCTTAAAAATCCTCCGGAGAAGGAAGGCTTTTTCGGCACCTATTACCTGGGGCCCTGCGAGCTTCCGGCCGACGTGTGGTCAAAGCAGCCGGCGGACCACTCCCATCGTTTCTGGCACGGCCTCGAAAACCCGATAGCGGGCATCACCAAGGGGATCATCAAGCAGGGCGGCAAGGTAACGGCCATGCTGAAACTCCTGCCGGTGATCAAGCCGGCCTTCCACATGTTTCCCATTGCGCTCGAAGAGCTGGGAAGGCAGGACCTGATAGTCAAGAAATGAGGGACTTTCGGTTTTTTCGGGGAACGAGACCTCCGGGCCAGAACCGACCGGTGGCGGTACGATAAAAAGAGAAAAACAACGGGAACAGGAGGAGGGTTGAAAATGGCTGATAAAGGCCGCATGCATTACGCCTGGTGGATTGTCGTCGCGGGATTCCTGCTCAATCTTGCCGGCATCGGTATCATCATGAATTCGATGGGCGTCTTCTTCAAGCCCGTCATCGAAAGCCTCGGTTTTACGCGGGGCTCCTTCGCGCTCTACTTCACCATCGCGGCACTCGCGATGATGGTGATGGCTCCGCTCATGGGCAAGCTCCTGGAGCGCTACGACATACGCCTGGTGATGGGCATCTGCACCACGCTCATGACCGTGAGCTTCGCGCTCTTCTCGCAGTGCAGGACGCTCGCACAGTTCTACACCCTGTCAATTTTTATGGGAATAGGAAGCGCCGGCACGCACATCATCCCCGTTTCGATGATGGTCACCAACTGGTTCGAGGAAAAACGGGGCCTCGCCATGGGGATCGTCTTCGCGGCCACGGGCATCGGCGGCTTCATATTCAATCCCTTCTCGAACTGGCTAATCGAAAACCACGGATGGGAGAACGCGTATCTCGTGCTGGGCATCATCGTCGGGATCTGCACGATACCCATGGCGCTCTTCGTGGTGAGGGTGCGTCCCTCGGACAAGGGCCTTGCGCCCTACGGCGCGGAGGCAGGCAGCGCCGCGCACAAGGAGGCGGCCGCGTCCGGGTTTACGGCGAGGGAGGCCCTGCGCGCTCCGGCCTTCTGGCTGCTGGCGGGAATGATTCTCTTCATCGCCGTCGCCAACATGGGCGTGCTGCACCACATCGTGCCCTATCTCACGGACATCGGCATTAGCCCGTCCACCGCGGCGGCCCTCATGTCGCTCCACATGGCCGTGCTGGTGGTCGGGAAGCTCGTTATGGGAGACCTCGCCGACCGCATCGGCCTGATGCGAAGCCTCATCGCCTGCATCGTCGGGCTGACCGTCTCGATCGGCCTGCTCTACGGCGCGGCCGTCTTCTGGGTGGCCGTCGCGTTCAACGTGCTCTTCGGTTTCGCCATCTCGGTGCGCACGGTGCTTCCGCCGCTCATGACCGCCTCGTGCCTGGGACAGAAGCATTTCGGCGTCATCTACGGTTTTCTCAATGTCTTCACGACACTCGGTTCGGCGATCGGGGTTCCGCTGTCGGGATACATCCACGACTGGACACAGAGCTATCACAAGGCGTTCGCGCTGTACATCGCGCTCGGTGTCCTCGCCGCGGTCTTCGGCGTGCTGGCCCTGAAGAGGGCCCGGTTCGCCCGGGCGCGCGTGACATGAAAATTATTTAAACAGGAAAGGATATGTTCGCAAATACCGGAAGAATAGCGAAGGTCGATTTAACGAGTGGAAGGTTTGATGACATTCACCTTTCAGAAGAGGTGTACCGGGCGTTTGTTGGAGGCAGCGGTCTCGCCGCGAAGCTCTTCATGGACATGGCCGAAATGTCGGCCGGCGCTCTTTCCCCGGCGGCCCCGCTCATCTTCATGAACGGGCCTCTGGCGGGCGTCAGGCTCTCGGGGACCAGCAGGATGAGCGCCGCCGCCCGCTCGCCGCTCACCGGCGCCTTCGCGGACTCGTCATGCGGGGGGTACTTCGCGCCGGCCCTGCGCTACGCCGGTTATGACGGTATGATTATTACGGGAAAAGCCGAACGCCCGTCGATGCTCCTTCTTTCGGGCGGCGCGATCTCGATCGTCGAGGCCGGTAAACTGTGGGGCAAGGGGATTACCGAGACGACCGCCCTGATCCGCGAAGCGTACGGCGCTCGCGCACGCTCGCTCGTAATCGGTCCCGCGGGCGAGAACCTGGTCCCCTTCGCCTGCATCATGCACGAGGCGCACCACGCGTTCGGGCGCTGCGGCCTGGGCGCGGTTATGGGATCGAAGCGTTTGAAGGCGATCGTGATTGAGCCGCACGCCGGGGCCGTTTCGCTCGCCGATCCCTCCCGCGTGAAGGAGCTCGTAAAGGAGCTCACCCCGCGGATCAAGGATTACCTGATGTCGCAGGTGCTGCACGATTTCGGCTCGCCCGGAAACCTCGAGGGCCACATGTACACCGGTGACGTTCCGATCAAAAACTGGACCTCGAATTTCTCGGAGGAGATGGCCGAGGCGCTGACCGGGAGCACTCTTTCGGAAACGTATTTAACGGGAACCGGAACCTGCGCGTACTGCGCCGTGGCATGCAAGCGTATCGTGAAAATCGACGACGGGCCCTTCGCCGTTCCCGAGGGACCGGGGCCGGAATATGAAACGGTCGTATCGTTCGGAAGCCTCGTCGGCTCGGCCGACCTGGCCGCGGTCTGCAAGGCGAACAGGGTGTGCAACGACCTCGGAATGGACACCATCACAGCCGGCGCGACGATCGCCTGGGCCATGGAGGCCTTCGAAAGGGGCGACCTGTCCGCGGAGGGCACCGACGGTGTCGCGCTCGAGTGGGGCGACATGCGGACGGTGATCGACACCGTGCTCCCGGCGATGGCCGCGCGGAGCGGGCGGCTCGGCGAGCTGCTTTCGATGGGAAGTCGCGCGGCGGCCGGGAAAACCGGGCGCGGTTCAATCGCCTATACCGTGCAATGCAAGGGGCTTGAGGCGCCGATGCACGACCCGCGCGGCGGCGGGCACGGTCACGCGCTCGCCTACGCGGTGAGTCCGCGCGGGGCCTGCCACGTGGCCACGGCCATGCACTTCATGGAGACCGGTGCCTGTAACTATCCCGAAATAGGTTTCGAGTTCGACCTTGAGGCGCTCACGGACGAGGGAAAGCCCGAGACCATGGTGCTTTCGACGGCCGTCGGCGCGATCGAAAACAGCGCATGCCTCTGCCAGTACGCCGACCGCTCGTTAAGCTTCACCGAGATTGTCGAGCTCCTGAACGCCGCGACCGGTTTCGCTTACACCGCCGAAACGCTCATGGAGGCGGGATACCGGATCTTCCACCTCAAGCGTCTCGTCAATTATCGCCTGGGTCTTCGCGCCTGTGACGACTCACTCACCGAAAGGATGCGCGAGCCCGCGCGCGACGGCGAGCCCGCGGGCATACCGATCGAGTTCGATTCGATGCTGGAGCGCTTCTACGCGCTGATGGACATGGACCCCGAACAGGGTATCGCCCGCGCCGAAAGGCTCGAGAGCCTCGGCCTCGGCGATGAGGCCCGCCTGTCGTGGGGGAAGTGACGATAACGGTCCGTCTGAGCGGCGTCGGGCCGCTCAGGGACGTCGTCGGCGATCGCACGATCGAGTTGCCCGCTGGCGCGACCGTCGCGGTGCTCGCGTCCCGCCTCAATATCCGCAAAGACTACAACGAGGTGTATCTCGTCAACGGCCGGCGGCGCGCACGCGACGCGCCCCTCGAGCAGGGCGATGTCGTGAAGGTCGTCTCGCTCATGGCGGGAGGATAGACGGGCGTATACATCACCCCGGTCCGTGTCGATAAGTCTTGACATTCCCTCCATTTAATGAAAGCCTGCTGGAAATTATCACATGGAGGTCGCACGCATGAATATACCTATCGACTATGGAAAGCGACTCGTAAAGGTCCGCGAACAGATGAGCGCGCTCGGGATCGACGTCTTCGTCGGCACGCGGACGGTGAGCCTTTCGTACGTGGCCGGCGCCTTTGTGCCGTGGCGCAGCGCCGTCATCGTTACCCGCGATTTCGCCGGGCTCGTCACCATGCTCCTCGACCTGGAGCGGCTCAAGGATGAATCGTGGCTCTCGAACATTTCGCCGTACGCGCCGATTCCGGGCATGGACCTGTGGGACCTCGTGGTGCATCACGTCAAGCAGAACGGCATGGAGAAGGCGAAGATCGGCGTTGAGCTCGGGCACTCGCCGCGCGGCAACACCGGCTACCTCTTCGCCACCGAATACGAATTGCTGAAAAAATCCCTCCCGGACGCGACCTTCGTGAACGCAATTTCGGTCATGGACAGGGCCACATATATAAAGGAACCGTCGGAAATACTGCTCCTCCGGCAGGCCGCCGGAATGGCCGACGCCGCGATCCAGTGCGTGAAGGAGTCGCTCTACGTAGGCATCACCGAAACCGAGATCGCCGGCATCGGCGAGATGGAGCTTCGCCGCCTGGGAAGCGAATACCACTGGGCGGTGACGGGCTCGTCCGAGGTGGCCTCGGGCTACCGGGCCTGTTACAACATGAACGGTACGACGCAGCCGACGCCCAAGATCGTGCAGAAGGGCGAGAACATCATCGCCGATTTTCATCCTCTCTGCCGTCTTTATTATTCCGATCTCGCGCACAACTTCATCCTCGGCAAGCCCACGGCCGAGCAGGAGAAGCTCGCCGACGCCTATGTACAGACCGCGCAGACCATCGTGAGCAATTTCAAGGCCGGTAATAAGGTCGGCGACGTGCACGCGGCGGTCATGGACAAGCTCGGCGCGCTCGGTTACGCCCAGTACACCATTCCGTCGTTCGGACACGGCCTTGGGGTGATGGGCCACGAGTGGTACCCGGCGATCATAGCGAGCGAGGAGTTCCGCGACGTGGTCCTCGAGGAGAATGTCGTGGAGGTGGCCTTCCTGGCGATGAGCGTGCCGGGTGTGTGCGGGATGCGCCTGGAGTGCCCGGTGCTCGTCACGAAGGACGGCGGCGAGATGCTCTGTAAAACCCCGCTCGAGCTTTCGGTAATCGATGTCTAGCGTATACGCTCCGGGTGTTTCCCGGGATGTTTATCGTATATATGGAAACCACCGACACAACGGGAGGTCTTAATGTCCGAAAAACTTTCACGGCGTGAGCTCATCAAAAAGACCGCCCGTATCGGCGCGATCGCCGGTGGCGCGGCGCTTCTCGGAGGCGGCGCGTACTCGCTTCTCAGCGAAAACTCCATCGACGAGCTGTACGGCACGTATCCGGAGGGTGCCGCGAAGATGCGGCTCGAGCTGAAGAACCCGTCGGCGCCGAAACCGAACATCGTTATCATGTACTGCGACGACCTGGGATACGGCGATATCGGCTGCAACGGCGCCACCGCCATCCGCACCCCGAACATCGACTCGCTGGCCCGCCGGGGATTCCGCGCCACCGACTACTACGCCTGCAACGCGGTCTGCGCGCCCTCGCGCGCGGGCCTGCTCACAGGGCGCTATCCATTCCGCACCGGGGTCATCGGAAACACCTATCCCAAGGGAGAGCCGATCGGCCGGGTGCTCGCGCGAAAGCTCGGCGGGGCCCTCATCGATCTGGGGGTGATGGACATCCGCGAGAAGTACGTCGCGCGCGGCATTTCGGACAGCGAGATCACCCTGGCCGAGGGATTGAAGAGCGCCGGCTACCGCACCGGGATGATCGGCAAGTGGCACCTGGGCGATTACAGCAAGCAGCCGGAATTCAATCCCCGCAAACACGGTTTCGACGAATACTTCGGCGTGCCCCACTCGAACGACATGATACCCTGTCCGCTCTTCCGGAACGAACAGATGCTCGAGGCCGACATAGGCGCGAGCGAGGCCACGCAGAAAAACCTCACGGGCCTCTACACACGCGAGGCGCTTAAATTCATCGACGAGAGCGGCCGAAACCCCTTCTTCCTGTACTTCGCCCACACCTATCCCCATCAGCCGCTCCACGCCTCCGAACGCTTCGAGAAGAAGTCGAGGGCGGGCCTTTTCGGCGACGCGGTCGAGGAGATCGACTGGAGCGTCGGGGAGATCCTGGCGCTCCTCCGAAAGAAGGGGCTCGAGAACAACACCCTGTTCATCTTCACGAGCGACAACGGTCCCTGGTACGAGGGGAGCGCGGGAAGATTCCGCGGACGCAAGGGGCAGAGTTACGAGGGTGGCTTCCGCGTGCCCTTCGTGGCCACGTGGCCGGGACGCATTCCCGCCGGGCGCGTGAGCTCGACCCCGATCATGAACCTGGACCTCTATCCCACGCTACTCGGCCTGGCGGGGGTGGGCCTTCCGGCCGACCGCATCGTCGACGGGAAGGACATCCGGGGCGTGCTGACCGGCGCCTCGCGGGTATCGCCGCACGAGGCCATCTACTTCTATCATTACGACCTGCTCGAGGGCGTGCGCGCCGGGAAATGGAAATATTTTGACAGGATCAACCGCTACGTATGGCCCATCGCGCTGGACACGGCGCCCGTTCCCGACCGGCTGGGTAAAAAGCAGATGGGCACGCGCTGGCCGCTACTCTACGACCTCGAGACCGATCCCGGCGAGTGCTACAACGTCATAAACACCCACCCGGAGAAGGCGGCGGAGCTCAGGGCCAGGCTGGATGCGTGGAAAAAGAACACGGAAAAGGATCCCCGGGGATTCGAAAGGGGTTAGGCCATTCCGGTTGGGGCGCGCACGGGATGCGCGCCTTTGTTTTTTAATTTGATACATTTTTGTCGCTTCGGCGCGTATTAGTCTTGAGTTCCGGAAGGCGGCCGGGTAAGACTGGTATTCCTCGAACAGGGCCCGGAGAGCGAGGTCGCGGGCGCCTGGGCGGGAATAAACGTCAGGAGGGGCCAGGAGGACCATGACGAAGGAAAAACTCGTGTATCGGGGCAAGTCCAAGGACGTGTACGAGATCGCCGAGGGAAAGTACACAGGCAAATACCGGATGGTGTTCACCGACCGTGCCACGGGATATATGGAGAACGGGAAGCCGGTCTTCGACCCCGGGTACGACGTCGTCGTGGGGGAAATCCCGGGCAAGGGCGCGGTGGCGTGCAGGTTCGCCACGCACTTTTTCAGGTTGCTCAAAGATAAGGGCATCGCGTCGCATTTCATCGATTCTTCAGCCGACAACGAGATGATCGTGGAGCCGGCCGTGCCCATAAGCATGGCGGAGGAGGCCCCCGAGTACGCCGGCTCGGCCCCGCTCGCGAACCTGGAGTTCACCTGGCGGAACAACGGGCAGGGGAGCTTCTGGAGGCGCTATCCCTTCATCAGGCCGTGCAGAAAGCTCGACTGCCTGGTCGAGGCCTGGACCAAGGGCGACACCGACATTCTCATCACCTTCGAATCGCTCGAGGGCACCGGTGTGATGACGCGCGCCGAGATCGACCAGGTCAAGTCGCTGGTGAGCGAGATCGCCGCGGTCGTGACCGGGGACATGGCCTCGCGCGGGCTGCACGTTATCGACGGCAAGTTCGAGCTGGGGCGGCTCAAGGGCGGCGACGGGCGTATTCTGCTGATCGACGAGATTTCACCCGACGTCCTCCGGGTCTGCCGCGGATACGCGCCCGACGCGCGCGGGGACTGCTCGATCCACGCGCGGTGCATCGAGACGAAGTTCGGCGGGGGCAAGCGCACCATAGTCGCCAAAAACCAGCTCACCGCGGCGGAGCTTCAGAAGGTATATGTGATGTAGTCGGCCGCGGGGCGAATACCGAGGCGAGCGAAAGGGGGCCCTGGGAGGGGCCTCCTTTTTATCGTAAAGGGGATGCGAAGCGATACGGCCGTCGGGGGTACAACCCCTTGTTCTCCGGGGCGAGCTTCCCTCGCCGTGTACCGGGTTATGTATAAAATCATGTGAGTATCTCAGGGCAGCCGCGGTTATCCAAATAAAAAGGACGCTCCCGCCGCGGCGAAAACGTCCTTCCCGTGCAGGCCACGAGGGACTCGAACCCCCAACCCTCGGTTTTGGAGACCGATGCTCTACCAATTGAGCTAGTGACCTAGATAGCTATACCACAAAGCAAGATGATGACTTCTGTCAAGTATTTTTGGCGCGCGGATAAAAGGCTCCGCTATATCCGCGTCTTCTGGCTCAATAATACTCGTTCATTGCCATGTCTTCGAAGAGGTACTTCTGCTTGCTCTCGTCCTCGCTGTGCTCGAACTCCACCGGGTAGTTGCCGTCGAAACAGGCGGTGCAGAACTTGAGCTCGGGCCGGTTGATTGCCGCCAGGAGCGACTCCACGGTCATGTACTCGATCGAATCAACCCTGAGATATTTGCGGATCTCCTCTATGGAGTGGGACGAGGCGATGAGCTCGCTGCGGGTGGGGATGTCGATGCCGTAGAAACAGGGGAAGCGCGTGGGCGGCGCCGAGATGCGCACGTGCACCTCGCGCGCGCCGCCGCTTCGGAACATCTTGATGATCTTGCGCATGGTGGTGCCGCGCATGATCGAATCGTCGACCACCACGATGCGCTTGTCGTCGATTGCCGGACGCACGATGTTGTATTTGATCTTCGCGCCGAAGTCGCGGATCTTCTGCGAGGGCTCGATGAAAGTGCGGCCGATGTAATGGCTGCGAATCATGCCCTTCTCGTAGGGAACGCCCGACTCGCGCGCGTAGCCAAGCGCCGCGCAGATGGACGAGTCGGGGATCGGCACCGTTATGTCGGCCTCGACCCCGGACTGCCGGGCGAGCATGCGCCCGAGCTGGATGCGCATCTCGTGGACGGAGTTCCCGTAGATGATCGAGTCGGGCCGCGAAAAGTAGATGTACTCGAAGACGCACAGCGACTGTTTCTGCCGTTCGAACGGGAAGTACGACTTCACGCCGCTCGCCGATATCTCCAGGAGCTCTCCCGGCTGCACCTCGCGCACGTACTGCGCGTCGATGATGTCGAAGGCGCAGGTCTCCGAGGCGACCACCCAGGCGTCGTCGAGCTTGCCGAGCACCAGCGGCCTGAAGCCGTTCGGGTCGCGCACGGCATAGAGATTGTTCCTGTTCATCACCAGGAGGGAATACGCCCCTTTGATCTGGCGAAGGGCGTAGATCATCGCCTCGAGAAAATCGCTCATCCCCGAGCGGGCCATGAGGTGTACGATCACCTCGGTGTCGATGGACGTCTGGAAGATCGAGCCGTCACGCTCAAGCGCGAAGCGGATCGAGCCCGCGTTGACGAGGTTTCCGTTGTGTGACAGGACGATGGGTCCGAGGATGGAGTCGGCGCGGAAGGGCTGTGCGTTGCGGAGGAAAGAGCTCCCGGTGGTGGAGTAACGGTTGTGCCCGACGGCCATGTGCCCCGGGAGGCTCTCGATATGCTCCTCGTGAAAGATGTCGACCACCTTGCCCATCCCGGCGTAGCGATAGATGTGGTGCTCGTCGCTCGATGCGATTCCCGCCGATTCCTGGCCGCGGTGCTGCAGCGCGTACAGGCCGAGGTAGGTGAGATTGGCGGCCCGTTCGGTGCCGTAAATGCCGAAGACCCCGCACTCATCCTCGGGTCGGATGCCGTGCAGGGAGCACGAATGATCGGTGATGTTCATAATCGGGTTATCTGCCGGGTGATGGTTTCAAAGCCGGGAATACTCTATGAGCGTTCCATGTCGTGTAAAGCATTTTATTCCCAATTTCCCCTTTCCGGGTCTTCCACCAGGATACTATTATAGCAGAAAACGCCGCTGAAATCAAGGAGTAATCGCGCCGACTGTTTCGACGATGTAAAAAAAGCCGATAATCGCCCGGTTCAAGGCCCCGAACAGCCGGAGGGTTTCAGGCCTGCTGCTGGGCGTAGATGACGGCCAGAATCCTGGCCGGATTGTCGCCGACGCACGAGACGCGATGGGGCGTGGTCGAGTCATAGTAGATCGTGTCCCCCGGCTCCAGCACGTCGGTGAACTCGCCGAGCTGGACCTCCACCCTGCCTTCGATCACGAAGAGGAATTCCTCGCCCTCGTGGCTGTAGGCCGCGCCTTTTTTATCGACCGGCTCGAGGGTGACGATGAACGGCTCCATGTGGCGGTTGATCTTGTCGGGAGCCAGGGACTCGTATGAATACCCGTAACGTATCCCTTCCTTGGAGGCGACGCGCGAGGTGGGGGTCCGCTCGTCCCTGCGCACGATGGTGAAGGGCGATTTCCCCACCTGGTTGAAGAGCCGGCCGATTTCGATGTTGAGGGAGCGCGCGATGGTGGTGATCGCGCCGAGCGGAGGTGAAATGAGATGGTTCTCCAGTTGCGAGAGATACGCCGTGGAGAAACCCGTGCGGTCCGCCACGTCCTTCAGCGACAGGCCCTGCGATTCGCGCAGTTCCTTGATTCTCTCTCCGACCTTAACCTCTCCCGCTGCCATGGCGCCTCCATCTCGATGTTCTCCGAATATGACACGGCGGATAAAACGGCTTTCATCCGGTGGAGCGGTTCCCTCCTTTCCCGGCGCAGAGAGCGACCACGCCGGCGGAACTCCGGATGATTTGCGGCATATGGTCGAGCGTAGCAGGGGGCGCGGGGGGCGTCAATTAAAACTTTTCGAGGTCGTCGAGGTAGTTGATGTTGATGAAGACGTGCGCCGGATCGGCAATCCGGGTTATCCAGCCGGCCTCCACGCGCCGCACCATCACTTCGTCGAAAAAGTGTATCACCCGGCGTTCCCCCCGGTCGATGCTCCGGCGCGCGGCGGGAAGACAGTTCGGCGAATAGAACGCGTGCAGGGCCTCGTAATTGCCGCCGAGATAGGGGATCACCACGTCGTTTCCTTCCATAAGCTCCGACATGCCCCGAATGAGCGACGCCGAAAGAAACGGCATGTCGCAGGCGACGACAAAGCAACCGCCGGGACGCGCGTGATGCAGCGCCGTGTATATGCCACCGAGGGGCCCCCAGCCCTTCACGATATCGGTATGACAGGGAATGCCGAGTCCCGAGAAACGGTCGTTATCGTCGGCGATTATGGCGATTTCGGTGAAGACCTCCCCGAGGACCGACAGCACCCGCTCGATCAGTGGCACGCCATCCACGGGGTAAAGCGCCTTGTCGCGCCCGAAGCGCCGGCTCTTTCCGCCGGCTATTACGAACGCGTTAATGTTGTCTATAAGCGGCGGCATATTCGCTTGACAGGCCCGGCGAAGCCTGTAGTATTATTATGTCTCCGGGCGCCGTCGTGCATCCGGGGTCCCTGTGTCTTCGGAGAGAAAACCATGCCATTCATCGTATCGATAGTCGGTCGCTCCGGTTCGGGCAAGACCACCCTCATTGAGAAGCTTATATGTCATTTCAATGAAAGGGGCCATAAAATAGCAATTATTAAACACCTCCGTCACGACTTCGATATCGACCATCCCGGCAAAGATACATGGCGCTACCGCGCCGCGGGCTGCGGTGGCGTGGCCATCACCAACGACCGGGAATGGGCGATGGTCGAGCGGCTCGAAAGCCCGGCCGGATCGGTCGATCTCGCGCTCCGTTTCTTCGGCGGGTACGATATCGTCCTGATAGAGGGTGACAAGGAGGCGGACGTCTTCAAGATCGAGGTGGTGGGTGACTCTTCCGAGGCGCCGCTTTTCGACTCCGGTACGGGCGATATCGTCGCGGTGGTGAGCGACAGGCCGGTCCCCGGAAACCTTCCGCGCTTCGCCCGAAACGACGCGGCCGAAGTCGGCCGCTTCATCGAAAACCTCCTGTTCGAGACGGCCCGCTGAGGCAACACGGCCCGAAGGCAGCCCGACATGTCATTCAACGTATACACATCCGGCATGCTCGAGAGACTCGCCGAAAACCTTGCCTCCCGTGTCCGCCGCCCGCTTCGCTCCCCGTTCGAGAAAGAGGTGCTGGTCGTCATGAGCGTTGGCATGGGACGCTGGCTCTCGCAGCGAATGGCGGAACACCTGGGCGTGTGGGCCAACTACGAATACGTTTTCCCCACCGACATGATCGAGCGGATATTCGAAAGCCTGACGCGGGAGGCGGTACGCGCGGAACCGTTCAGCCGCGAGGCGCTTTCATGGCGAATCATGGGACTCCTCCCCGAATGCGCCCGCCTGCCCGGATACGAGCCGCTCAATTCCTATCTCGGGGACGGATCGAACGAGCTGAAGCGCCGCCAGCTCGCCGAGCGGATCGCCGGGGTCTTCGACCAGTACGTGGTGCACCGGCCAGAGATGGTTCTCGGGTGGGAGAAGGGCCCTTCCCCGGAAGAAGCCGGCGACGAGCGCTGGCAGGCGGACCTCTGGCGCCGCCTTTTCGCCGGCGGGCGGCCCGCCCACCACGCCGCCCTGGCGGCGCGTCTCCTGGCCGAAATCGACTCGCTCCCGCCGGAGCGCCTGGAGAAGCTGCCGTCGCGGATATCGCTTTTCGGTATGGCGACGCTCCCCCCGCTGTATGTTCGCGTGTTATACGCTCTCTCGCGGAACATCGAGATCGATTTCTTCGTTCTCAACCCGTCGCGTTATTTCTGGGGCGACATAGCCTCGGCGAGGGAACAGGCGCGGATCGCGCGGCGACTGAAGAGCGGCATTCCCGTGGCCGACCGGCACCTCTATGCCGGCAACGGCCTGCTGGCCTCCATGGGACGGGTGGGGCGGGATTTCCTTTTCAGGGTGCTCCTCGATGCCGACGAGACCGTGGATTTCATCGATGATTTCCCCGATTCCGGCACCCGGAACGCGACAACGCTCCTCGGTTTCATCCAGGATGATATACGGGAGCTCGTCGACCGGGGTTCGGCCGACGATACTTCGGCGGCGGCGAAGAGGGAGATCTCCGCGGGCGATGAGTCGATCAGCATACATTCATGCCACGGTCCCGTGCGCGAGGTGGAGGCGCTCTACGATTACCTGCTCGACGTGTTCGAGAAATGTCCCGACATTGAGCCGCACGACGTGGTTATAATGACGCCCGACATCGAAACCTACGGTCCGTTTTTCGAGGCCGTCTTCGGCGCGCCGAGGAGTGAAAGACTCCGCATACCCTATGCCGTCGCCGACCGCAGTCTTCGTTCGGAAAACGGAGCGGCCGGAGCGTTCTTCGCCATGCTCGACCTTTATGGCAGCCGCTTCACCGCGGGGCAGGTGCTCGATATCCTCGAGTGCGATTCCATCCTCGCGCGTCACGGCCTGGCCCCGTCCGATCGCGGGGCCATACGCCGCTGGGTGGAAGACACGCGCATCCGCTGGGGGATCGACGCCGCGGACCGGCTCGACAGGGCCGAGAAGCTCCCGCCGATTCAGGAGAACACCTGGAGGCACGGGCTCGACCGGATGCTGCTCGGCAGCGCCATGCCGGCCGACGAGGCGCGCCTGTTCGGGGAAATACTACCCTACGATCCCATCGAGGGGAGCGACACCGCGGTGCTGGGCGGGATGGTCGAGCTGCTCGAGCGGCTGTTCGAAGCCGCACGCACGCTCGCGCTTCCGCGCCCCCCGGGTGAATGGGCGGGCCATCTGCTCGCGCTCGTGGACCGCTTCTTCGAGGACGATGAGGATACGGTCGACGATCTCGCGTCGCTCCGCCGCGTGATAACGCGCCTCGCGGACGAGACGGCGCTGGCGGGCTTCGAGGATGCCGTGGGTTTCCCCGTGGTGCGTTCGTGGCTGGAGGGATCGCTCAGGGAGGAGAAGGCGCACGGCGCCTTCCTTTCGGGAGGCGTGACCGTTTGTGCCATGCTTCCCATGCGGAGCATCCCGTTCCGGGTACTGTGCATGGTGGGCATGAGCGACGGCGCCTATCCGCGCAGGGACATCGAGGCCGGCTTCAATCTGATGAAGAAGGCGTACCGGCCCGGCGACCGTTCGCGCCGCAATGACGACCGCTATATATTTCTCGAGGCCCTGGTTTCGGCGCGGGACCGTCTTTTTATCAGTTACGTCGGGCGGAGCATAACCGACAACAAGCCGATCCCCCCCTCGGTGCTCGTCAGCGAGCTTCTCGATTACATCGAACAGGGATACGCGCCCGCCGGGGGCGCGGACGAAGCCCGCTCGCTCCGCTCGGCCATAATCACGGAACACCGGCTTCAGTCGTTCAGCCCGGCCTATTTCTCGGGCAACCGCAAATTGTACAGCTACGCTCCCGAGCTGTGCTCCGCCGCCGAAAGCTTCAACGGGGAGATGTCGGAGTACCTTCCCTTCATGGCGGGCTCGATGGCGGAGGACGAGGGAAGCGTGATCCGGCTTCCTGACGTACTCGACTATTTCCACAACCCGGCGCGCCATCTTCTCAACCGGACGCTGGGAATATGGCTCGACACCCCGGGGGAGATGCCCGGCGACAGCGAAGCCTTCGCGCTCGCGGGCCTCGACTCGTATGCGCTCACGGCGCGCATGGTCGATGAGGCGCTTCGCGGCGCGGACCCGGCCGGGCTCTACGAGGCCTTTCGCGCGACGGGGATGCTGCCGCACGGCTCACTCGGGGAGTACGCGTTTCGCGGCCTGCTGCCCGGCGTGCGCTCTTTCGCGCGCGCCGTGGCGGGCCTGCGTGGAGGAGATGCGCTTCCGCCGCTCGATATGGATATGGAGGTGGACGGGCTCACGCTTACCGGCAGGATCGACCGCGTCTATCCGGGAGGAATCGTCCACCACCGGTACGCTTCCATAAAGGCGACCGACCGGCTGCGCGCATGGATCGTCTACTGCGCGGCGGTATGCGCTTTCGATCCAATGTCCCGACCGGCGGGCTATCTCGTCGGAAGGAACGGGGACGCCCCGGCCGTCTTCATCATGAGAGACGGCGGCGGATGCCGCGCTCACCTGGGAGAGCTGGTGAGGATATTCCGCAGGGGCCGCCGGTCCATCGTTCCCTTTTTCCCCGAGGCGTCGCTTGCGTTCGCGAAGGAATACGCCGAGAGCCGCTCGGTCGACGGCGCGCTCATCAGGGCGCGTGCGGCCTTCGAGGGGAGCGATTACGCGCGGGGCGATTCGGCGGACCCGTACACCGAGCGGTGCTTTCGCAAGATGGATCCCTTCGAAAAACGCTTTTACCGGGACGAGTTCATCCGGATCGCGCGGGCCGTGTACGACCCCCTGCTGAAATTCCAGGAGGAGCGATGAGCGCCGCGTCGCGTTTCGACATAATCGAAAGCCCGCTCTCGGGGACCGTGCTGATCGAGGCGAGCGCCGGTACGGGCAAGACCTACGCCATCTCGGGGCTCTACCTGCGGCTCATCCTGGAGAGGGCCCTTGAGGTGGAGAACATCCTGGTCGTCACCTTCACCGTGGCCGCGACCGGGGAGCTTCGCGAGCGCCTGCGCGGCCGCCTGCGCGCGACGCTATCCATGCTCGACGACCCGGACGGCGGCGGGGGATGCGGGCGCGATCTCCTCGACCTGAGGGAAAAGTACGCGGACGATCCCCTGCAGCGCGCGCTCGTGGAGCGCTACGGATCCGATCCCGAGGCGCGCGAACGCCTTTCCCGCGCCATACGAAATTTCGACGAGGCCTCCATCTTCACCATCCACTCCTTCTGCCAGCGCGCCCTGCTTGAGAACGCGTTCGAGAGTGGCGTGCTCTTCGAGTCCGAGCTCGGGGCCGCCGACGCGGAGGAGATCGACGGGATCGCGGAGGACTTTTTCCGTAAGAACTGGTACGAGGCGCCGCTCCCGTTTGTCGAGTTCTCCTCGGCCGAAAGGGTCTCGCCGGCGTACTTCTCGCTTCTCGCGCGGAAGCGTCCGCTCGATCCGGACTACATACTTGAGGGTGGAGCCGGGAGCATCGACGCGGGCGGCGTGCTCGAAATCGCACGGCGCCTGGATGATGAGTACCCCCGTTTCCGCGAGTCCTGGAGCGCCGGGCGCGAGCGGGCGAGTGCGTTCCTGTTCGATGCGCTGAGAGATGAGATATTGAAGGCGAACATGTATTCCGAGGCGATCATCGCCCGGATGATCGAGCGAATGGACGACTATGTCGCCGGGGGGCTTCCGCTCTCGACGGGGGATCTGAAAAAGTTCCGGACGGCCTCGCTCGAAAAGGCCTTCAGGAAGGGCAGGAGCGTCGCGCTTCCGCCAATCATGGAGCGCTGTGAGGAATACCTGGCCCTCTGTGATGAAGCGAACCGGCGCTTCGATGAATACCTCGTGTCATTGAAGCGGGAATTTCTGTCCTTCGTCGAGAAAGAGCTCCACCGACGGAAGGAGCTACGCGCCGTTCGCTCGTTCGACGACCTCATACGGGGCATGCACGAGGCGCTTCGGGGGGGCGGCGGCTCCGCGCTGGCGCGCTCGGTTCGCCGTCGATACGCCGCCGCGCTCATCGATGAGTTCCAGGACACGGACCCGGTCCAGTATTCCATCTTCACGACGATCTTCGGCACGGACGAATCGCTCCTCTACCTGATCGGCGACCCCAAACAGGCAATATACGGCTTTCGCGGGGCCGATATATTCGCGTATATGAGGGCGGCCGCGTCGGCGGGGACGAAGGCCACCATGGACGTAAACCGTCGCTCCGCGCCGGAGCTCGTCGGCGCGGTCAACGCGATTTTCTCGCGGGTCCGCGATCCCTTCGTTTTTCCCGAGATCGGTTTTACCCCCGTTTCCGCGGCCGCCGTCCCTGAGGACAAGGGCCCCGACGGCTCGCCGGGCATGCGGATATGGTATATTTCATCCCGTCACGCGGCCGTCGAGGGCAAGGCCGTCAGCAAGGAGCGGGCGGGCGATATGACCGTCGCCGCGATCGCGTCGGAAACGGTGGACCTGGTTTCCGGCGGCCTGTACGCGCCCGGGGACATCGCCGTGCTGGTGCGGACCAGGCACCAGGCGCGCGAGGTGCAGGAATCGCTGCGAGCCGTCGGCATCCCTTCGGTCCTGTACGGCACCGAAAGCGTCTTCGCGTCGGTCGAGGCCGTGGAGGTACTGCACGTGCTGCGCGCCGTGGATGATCCGGGGAACGCGCGCCTGCTGCGCGCCGCCCTGTCGACCGATATCATCGGGATGAACGGCGACGATATCGCGCGGCTCTCGCTCGACGAGCGCGCGTGGGAAAGGGAAATCGAACGATTTTTCGGCTACCACGAAACATGGGAGCGGTACGGGTTCATGAGGATGTTTCACGCGCTCCTGCGCGGCGAGCTGGTCCACGAGCGCCTGCTGCGCAGACCGGACGGTGAGCGGGTGCTGACCAACGTCCTGCATCTGGCCGAGCTGCTGCACCGGGCTCAGGTCGAGGAGCGCCTGGGCGGTGACGGCATCATCAAGTGGCTGAGCGGGAGCATCGCCGGGTCGGACGAGCCGAGCGCCACCGACGAGCACCAGCTCCGCCTCGAAACCGACGAAAACGCGGTAACGCTCATCACCATGCACCGCAGCAAGGGGCTCGAGTTTCCCGTGGTGTTCTGCCCGTTCACCTGGGACACGCGGGATGTCGGCGATCCCTTTCTCTATCACGACCCCGCGCGCGGCAACCGTCCCGTTTTCAACATCGGCGGAGCGGGCGGTGAAAGCGGCGACGGCCGCGCGGCGGCGGCCCGCGAGCAGCTCGCGGAAAACGTACGCCTGCTCTATGTCGCCGTAACGCGGGCGAAGCGGCGCTGTTACCTGGTCTGGGGGCGCATAAACAACGGCTTCGGGTCGGCCCCGGCGTACCTGTTCCACAATCCGGGCGATCTTGAGGGCGACGGCATGGTGGAAAAGCTCGCCACCCATGTGAAGACCATCGACGACGACGCGATGATGCGCGGGCTAAAGGATCTCGCGGAATCCTCCGCCGGCTGCATCGAGCTCGGTGAAATCCCGGTAAAAGGCGCGCGCGTGTTCAAGGCGACCGGGGCGGAAGCTCCCGACATGCGGTGCAGGACGTTCGGCGGTGTCATTACGGGCGGACGGCGCGTAACGAGCTTCAGCGCGCTCGCGCAGGGATCGACCGCCGAGCGGGATTATGACCGCGAATACATCCAGCCCGCTGAGCCTGGTAGAGCGGAAGCGGGAAGCATATTCGATTTTCCCCGCGGCGCCCGGGCCGGAAGCTGCATTCACGCCGTGTTCGAGGATATCGATTACGCGCTGTCCGACCCGGCCGCGACCGAGCGGACCGTCCGTGAAAAGCTCGAACTGCACGGCTTCGAATCGTCCTGGACGGGCGCGCTCCTCGGCATGGTCTCGTCGGTGCTCGGTTTCCCGCTCGGGACCGCCGGCGGGGCCTGCCGGCTCGGGAAGCTCGGCCCCGGGGAACGCCTGCACGAGCTCGAATTCACCCTGCCGCTCGGGAGCGTCAGCCCCGCGGGACTAGGCCGCGTGTTCGAACGCGCGGGAGGCGGCGGCCTTGTCGGCGATTTCGCCGCCTCGATCGCAAACCTCGGATTCCGGCCCGTGAAGGGATTTCTGCGCGGCTTTATCGATATGGTCTTCGTCCACGAGGGAAGATACTATCTTCTCGACTGGAAATCGAACCACCTGGGCCACTCGCCGTCGGATTATTCGGCCGACCGCATCGCGGTGGAGATGACGCGCCATCATTATATACTTCAGTATCACCTGTACGCGGTGGCCCTGCATCGTTTCCTCGCGCTTCGCCTGGAGGGATACCGGTATGCCAGTCATTTCGGCGGGATTTTTTATCTCTTTGTCCGCGGCATGGATCCGTCGAGCGATCGGCCCACAGGGGTGTATTTCGACCTGCCTCCGGCCGGTCTGGTCGAGTCGCTCGGTCGCTATTTTGATGAAGGAGAGGCCGCGCGATGATCATGCCGGATGATGTCTTCAGCGCCTACGACCGGGCTTTCGCGGGTCTCCTTTGCCGCCTCGCCGGGGAGGAGAGCCGGGAGCTCTCGCTCGCGGCATGCCTGGCGAGCAGGCGAACGGCCGCCGGCGATGTGTGCCTCGACATCGTCGCCGCCGCGGAGGGCGCTCTTTCGGAATATCCGCCCGGGTTTCTCCCGGACGATGCCGGGCGCTGGATCGAAGCGCTCGTAAAATCTCCCGTGGTTGGCGCACCCGGCGATTACCGCCCGCTCATCCTCGACGAAAAGGGGAGGCTCTACCTCTATCGTTACTGGAAATACGAAC
Source organism: uncultured Leptospirales bacterium (assembly GCA_964625625.1). GTDB lineage: Bacteria > Spirochaetota > UBA4802 > UBA4802 > UBA5368 > MVZN01. The sequence continues at coordinate 55,345 of CAZVEG010000009.1, forward strand.
ATTCCCTGGCCGGCGCGATCGCCCGGATGAGCTCCCGCGCGCGGGCGGATTACGACGCCGCCCTCCTCGGCGAGGGCCTCGAGCGCATGTTCGGCCGCCCGTCCGGCGGGCCCGACCTGCAGCGCCTCGCGGCCGCGGTCGCGGTGATGAAATCGTTCACCGTCGTCTCGGGCGGTCCCGGCACGGGCAAGACGTCCACCGTCGTGCGGATACTCGCGCTCCTGGCCGAGCAGGCCCTCTCATCGGGACGGCACATGCGCGCGGCGCTCGCGGCTCCGACCGGCAAGGCGGCCGTGCGGCTCCAGGAAGCCGTGCGCGGGGCCCTTGATACTCTCCCGTGCGACCCCCGGGTCAGGCGGTGCCTTCCGGCCGAGGCCCTTACGCTGCACCGCCTCCTGGAAAGTCTTCCGGGGAGCCCCTATTTCAGACACAATGCCGGCAACCCGCTTCCATACGATGTCGTCGTCGTGGACGAGTCCTCCATGGCCGACCTGCCGCTCATGGCGAAGCTCGCGGACGCCCTGCTGCCGGACGCGCGGCTTATCCTGCTTGGCGACCGAGATCAGCTCTCGTCGGTGGAGGCGGGGGCAGTGCTCGGCGACATCTGCAACACCGGCGCCGAGCACCATTATTCGAAGCGCTTTGCGGCCGAGGTCGCCCGTCTGACGGGCTGTGGCCCGCCCGCGTCGCGCGCGGGCGTACCGCCGATCTCCGATTCAATCGTCATGTTGAAAAAGAGCTATCGCTTCGACGAAACGGGAGGAATCGGCGCCCTCGCGCGGGCGGTGCGCGAGGGGAACGCCGACGAGGCGGTGAGAATCCTTCGATCGGGAACCGACGGCGTCATACTGCGTGAAGACGTGGACGCGGGAACGCTGGCCAGTGCGATCAGGGTCAACGCGATTGAAGGGCTCAAAGCCGTGGCCTCCGGGCGCGAGCCGAGGGAAAGCTTCGCGCGCATGAGCGAACAGGCCCTGCTCTGCGCCCTGCGCCGCGGCGCGCTCGGGGTGACCGGGCTGAACGAAAGTGTCGAGCGGATACTCAGCGAAGAAGGGCTCGTCAATCCACGAGAGCGCTGGTATGCCGGCCGTCCCGTGATGGTGACGCGAAACGATTATTCCCTGGGGCTCTATAACGGGGACATGGGCGTCATACTCGACGGGGCCGAAGGGCTCCGGGCGTGCTTTCCCTCGGGAGACGGCGGGGCCCGCTCGCTCATGCCGCGCCTTCTGCCGGAGCATGAAACCGTTTACGCCATGACGGTCCACAAGAGCCAGGGCTCGGAATTCGATCGCGTGATTATGGTCATGCCCGAAAAGATCTCGCCGGTGCTCACCAGGGAGCTGGTGTACACGGGAGTGACCCGGGCGCGCCGATCGGTCGAGATATGGTCGCCGGCGGAGGTGCTGGCTTCGGCCGTGGAGACGCCGGTGCGGCGCGCATCGGGCCTGCGCGACGCGCTGTGGGGGAATTAAGTCCTTGCAATATTTGAATTATGCGCTTTGGATTGTGATTCCAGCATTCAATCGCAAGCGCGAGTTCGCGAAATCGTGATGAACCGGTCGGTATCCCGCGCGTGGCGGGTGAACGGCCTTATATGCGCCGGATTTCACGACAATTCAGCGGTCATGAACGCACACCGGAGGGGAGGAACGGAGCATGAGAAAAGCAACGACTCTGGCAATATTGACGATCGCCGTGCTGATGCTGTCCCTGTCGTCGTGTTCCGGTAAAAAGAAGATATGGATCTACACCAGCATCTATAAGGAAGTGATCGAGACGATGCGCGGGCCCCTCCAGAAGGCGATGCCCGCTGACGTGGAGGTGATGTGGTTCCAGAGCGGAAGCGAGAACATCGCGAGCAAAGTGAACGCTGAACTCGCCGCGGGCGCCACGCGGGCGGACCTCATCCTCACCAGTGATCCGTTCTGGTATTACGAGCTGAAGCAGGAGGGGAAACTCCTCCCTTACAAAAGCCCGGCGGCGACGGACATACCGGCCATCTACGTCGATCCTGACGGGGCCTTCGCAGGGGTACGGCTCCCTGTGATGGTGATCGGGTATAACTCCCGGTATTTTACGAACGAGGCCGATCTGCCTAAAAACTGGAAGGACCTCGCCGACCCGCGCTTCAAGCGGCTGATCTCGATGCCCAATCCGCTCGAATCCGGCTCCAGCTTCACCGCGGTCGCCCTCTTGCAGAAGCTGTACGGCTGGGACTATTTCGAAAAGCTCAGGAACAATGACATCATCGCCGCGGGAGGCAACAGCTCCGTCATCACCCGTATCGAGACCAGGGAACGGCCGATCGGGATGGTCCTCCTCGAAAACGTGCTCAAGGCCTGGGACAAGGGCTCGCCGGTACGCCCGGTGTATCCCGCCGACGGCACCATCCCCGTGCTCAGCCCCATCGCCATCCTCCGCGACTCGCGCAATCCCGAAATGGCCAGACTCGCCTACGACTGGTTCTTTACGGCGCAGGCCCAGGAGGCCATAGTCCGCGGTTCCATGTATTCGCTTGTCGAGTCAGCGCCCTCACCCGTGCACGCCCGGCCCTACGCGGAGCTCAAAATGACCATGATGCAATGGTCTGCTGAAATCCTCGCGCGGATGTACGCCGAACGCGCCGCGATCAAGTCGAAATTCTCCGAGACCGTTCTCCGCTGATATGTTCGCCGACGGAATCTCCAACGCGGCGGTGGTCGAGGCGCTGTTGCGCTCGCTCTCGCTCAGCCTGGTCGTCGCCCTCATCTCAGGCGTCGCCGGATGCCTCGTGGCCTGGCTTGTCACGCGTTCCGACATAGGCGGGGGGAGGGCGCTTTCAGGCCTCTTCTCCATGCCCTACGCCATACCGGCCTATCTGCTGGGAATGGCCTGGATCGTGCTGGGCAACCCGGCCGTCGGCGCCATAAAGGAAATATTCCCCGCCGGCGGCATATACGGCTTCCACGGGATGGTGCTGGTCGAGAGCACGGTGGCCTTCGCCTTTCCCTACCTGGAGCTCAAGGCCGGTTTCGAGCGGATGGACCCGTCGCTCGAGGAGGCAGCGCGCATGAGCGGGGCCAGGCCCTGGCGCGTTTTCCGCGACGTCAGTTTTCCGCTGTTATGGCCGCCGCTGGTCAACGGGATGTGCCTTTCGTTCCTTTACACGCTTTCATCCTTCGGTGTGCCCGCCATGCTCGGCATGCCGGTGCGCCAGTTCGTGCTCACCACGCTCATCTATTCCCAGTTCAGGCTGGGGGGAATGGCGGGCATCGCCTCGGGGCTCAGGCTTTCACTCATCCTCC
>CAZVEG010000010.1:0-54932 GCA_964625625.1 uncultured Leptospirales bacterium
ATGGCCCTGCCATGAAAGGGGTCAAATAAAAAATACCATCTCACCACGGAAAATTATTTGATGAATTACCCGCTTTCAGACAATCATTGCGGAGGATGTTCCCGCTGGAGCATCAGGTCTTTTCCCCAGGAGCACACAATGAGCAAATCAGTTCGGAAGAAAAGCAGCGCCGCACCCTATCTCTCCATCCTGCTTCCCCTTTACAACGAGGAAGAGAACATCAAGCCACAATACGAGGAGATCGTAAAAGCCGCCGATAAGCTCAGGGTTAATTACGAAATAGTCTTTGTCGACGATGGCAGTACCGATAACTCCTTCGGGATTCTGACATCGATCGCCCTCCGGGATCGCAGGGTCAAGCTCGTACAATTTCGCCGGAACTTCGGCCAGACCGCGGCTATGGCGGCCGGGATCGACCATGCCCGGGGAGAAATCCTGGTATTCATGGATTCCGATCTTCAAAACGATCCCAAAGACATCGGCAGGCTCCTGGAAAAAATCGAGGAAGGATATGACGTCGTGAGCGGATGGCGCAAAAACAGGAAGGACAACCTTTTTATTCGTACGATCCCATCACGCATCGCCAACAGGCTCATCGCCCGCGTAAGCGGAGTGCGACTTCACGATCTCGGGTGCTCCCTCAAGGCATATCGCGGAGAGGTGATCCGGCAGGTCAAACTGTACGGCGAAATGCACCGTTTTATCCCCGTTCACGCGTCCTGGGTGGGCGCTTCCATCACGGAGATACCGGTAAACCACAACCCGCGCCGCTATGGCAAATCGAAGTATGGCATCGTCAGGACCTTCAAGGTCATCCTCGACCTGTTTACGGTCAAGTTCATGGGATCCTTCGCCACCAAGCCGATCTACATATTCGGCGGGGCAGGCATCGTTCTCTTTGCGGGCAGCCTTTTGAGCGGCACGGCGGTGATAGCGATGAAGCTCCTGCTGCGGCACAGCATGATCCGGAACCCGCTCCTCCTTCTCACGGTCATGCTCATCATACTGAGTGCCATGTTCATCATGCTGGGCCTCCTGGCCGAAATATCGATACGTACCTACCACGAGTCACAATCCATGCCGCCCTATCGCGTCAAAAAAACCGTCAACATCAGCTAAACCCGCGAACGCCCGCCTCGCGCGGTTGCATAAAAAAGGAGAGGGGCCTGAATGCCCCTCTCCCCGCATGTTCCGTGACTTTAAGACTCAGTACATTCCGCCCATGCCACCCATGCCGCCGGGAGGCATCGCCGGCCCGCCCTTGTTCTCCTCGGGCTTGTCGGTTATGAGCACTTCCGTCGTGGCGAGCATGCTGGCGACCGAAGCCGCATTCTGCAGCGCCGAACGGACGACCTTCGCCGGGTCGATAATACCGGCCTTCATGAGGTCTTCCCAGACCATCGTGTTGGCGTTAAAACCGATACCCTGTTTCTCGCCCTTGGCCTTCTCGACGATCACCGATCCCTCGACGCCCGCGTTGTTCGCGATCTGACGCATGGGATCCTCGACCGCCTTGGCGATAATCTCCGCGCCGATCTTCTCATCGCCCTCGAGCTTGCCGAGCATGCCGTTGACGGCCTTCTGGGCGTACAGGAGCGTCAGTCCGCCACCGGGCACGATACCCTCTTCGACCGCCGAACGGGTCGCGGAAAGCGCATCTTCGACACGCGCCTTCTTCTCCTTGAGCTCCACTTCGGTCGCGGCACCGACATTGATCACGGCAACCCCGCCGGCCAGCTTCGCCAGGCGCTCCTGGAGCTTCTCCTTGTCGTACTCGGACGTGGTATCGTCGATCTGCTTCTTGATCACGCTGATCCGGCCCTGCACCTCTTTCTGGCTGCCAGCGCCTTCTATAATCGTGGTGTTTTCCTTGTCGATGATGATCTTTTTCGCCTTCCCGAGCATATCCACGGTGGTGTTTTCGAGCTTCAGGCCCAGGTCTTCGGAGACGACCTGTCCGGCGGTGAGAACGGCAATGTCCTCAAGCATCGCCTTGCGCCTGTCGCCAAAACCGGGGGCCTTGACGGCAACGCAGCTGATGGTCTTGCGAAGGGTGTTGACCACGATGGTGGCGAGGGCCTCTCCCTCAACCTCTTCGGCGATTATCAGGAGGGGCTTGCCCGCCTGCGCGACCTTTTCAAGGACCGGAAGAAGATCTTTCATCGTCGCGATCTTCTTGTCGTGGATCAGGATGTACGCGTTCTCGAGCACCGCTTCCATGTTCTCGGGATCGTTGACCATGTAGGGGGAGATATAACCGCGGTCAAACTGCATACCCTCTACCACGTCCAGGTTGGTGGTTATCGACTTCGCCTCTTCAACGGTGATGACACCGTCCTTCCCTACCTTCTCCATGGCCTCGGCGATGAGGTCACCGATCTCGGCGTCATTGTTTGCGGATATCGACGCCACCTGCGCGATCTCCTTCTTGTCCTTGATCTCGCGCGCGGTGTCCGCGATGAATTTCACGGTCGCTTCGACCGCCTTGTCCATGCCGCGCTTGAGGCTCATCGGGTTGGCACCCGCGGTTACGTTCTTTAGCGCCTCGCGATAGATGGCCGCCGCCAGAATCGTGGCGGTCGTGGTGCCGTCGCCGGCGACATCATTGGTCTTGGTGGCGACCTCCTTCACCATCTGGGCGCCCATGTTCGAAAAGCTGTCTTCCAGCTCTATTTCCTTTGCAACCGTAACCCCGTCCTTCGTTATGGTCGGAGATCCGAACTTCTTGTCGATAACGACATTCCGCCCGCGAGGTCCCAGCGTTACCTTAACCGCATCGCTGAGCTTTACGACTCCCTCCAGGATGGAGCGCCGCGCTTCTTCGTTGTACTGTAACAGTTTCGCCATAATTCAACCTTCCTCTCGCGTAATGATGTTATTCAAGTATGGCAAGAATATCGTTTTCACGCACGATCAGATACTCTTTGCCATCATGTTTTACTTCCGTGCCGGCATATTTGCCGTACAGCACAACGTCGCCCGCTTTGACATCCAGGGGCACCAGCTTGCCGTCTTCGAACCGGCCCTTGCCGACAGAAACCACTTTCCCCTGCTGGGGTTTTTCCTTCGCGGTATCGGGGATGAAAAGAGCACCCTGCTTCTGGAGTTCTTCCTCCAGCACCTCGATGAGGACACGATCTCCTAATGGTCTGATAGCCACGTTACTCCTCCTTCTTGATAAATAAGTTTTTAGTAGAATTGCTGCAAAACCGGAGCCATCAATCACAGCCTGATCACGGATCACCGCTGCGAGATAATGCCCCTGCCCGTTTCACACCAATCTATTGTTTTCACGTCTCGCGCCGGAAGAACGGATTCCATGATTACCATCTGTTCATTCCACCGGCCTGCTTCGCGTGGAACCACCGCATCACTGCATAAAGTGGTATTATTTGATCTACATAAAACTGTCAAGAGAATTATTAGCACTCAGTTTGATGAGTGCTAATAATTTATTAATAGCATAATTATTTTCCCTGATCAAGCCAGATTAGAGTGAATTTAAGCAAATTAAACCCGATTATAATACAAGAAAGCCTTATTTTCATTGTTTTTTAGAGGAAAAACAATTAATCGCACGCATACTATAAATATCGTCGGAGGCAAATAAGATTTTCAAACGATGAGCCCAGGCATGAGTTCGACGCTATTCGCCGCCGACTGGTATGCATTCACAACGGGGAATTGACGTCATGGATGATAATCGTCGGTGAAGCGGACATCTATCCGGTCGACCATATCGCGGAAGACAAGAAGCTTCAGTATGGCACGCCGTGGGTTGCTCAGGGCGAAAGAATAACCTTTACGGCCATAACGCTCGACCAGTTTCGTGATCGCCTGAAGCCCGCAATCATCGATGATATCAACATTTGAAAAATCCAGCACAACGTGACGCCTCTCGCTCCTCTTGACGACGGAGGCCAGCTCATCGTAAAACGACTCATTATTGAGCACGATCGCCTCGTCCAGTTCGATTGTGACGGTGCTCTTGTCCGATGTTTCACGCATGGCGAAAATAATCCGACTTGCCGCCCCTTTTCTCGAGCAGGCGCACGTTCTCGATCGACATTTCCTTATCAACAGCCTTACACATATCATATACGGTAAGGGCGGCCACCGCCACGGCGGTCAACGCTTCCATCTCCGCCCCGGTCTTACCCTCAATTTTGATCTCCGAATCGATGCGAACACCTCCCGCCGCCTCGTCGATGGCTATTCGCACGTCGACATAATTTATCAGCAGCGGATGGCAGAGAGGTATAAGGGAGGAAGTTTCTTTGGCCGCCATTATTCCGGCAAGCCGGGAGGCCTCGAAAACATTTCCCTTGGGAAGCAGGTTCCCGACGATCATCCTGATGGTATCCGCGCTCATCCTGACGAATCCGCTCGCCCTGGCGCTGCGGGCCGTCACCGCTTTCGGCGAGACGTCGACCATCTGCGAACGCCCTTCGGCGCTATAATGGCTGAACTCCGCCATTGTCAGTATTTATGGTCCTGAATGAACTGGATGACAAAGCTCAAAATGCCGGAAAGGATATAGATGGAAATCACGACAAAGACCGCCCACTGCTTGAGAAATACGATCAGCAGGACAATAATCACCAGAAAGAGCAGCAGCTTTACCCCGTGATAGGTTTTAAACAGGGAGGCCTGGGGTTTTTGGTACTTGAAGGTCGAAACCATCAGAAGGGCCACTATCACGAAAAAGATAGCAAAAACGAACCGGGGAATTTCGTCTCCATGGAAACAAACGGGTACCAGCGCTATGATAATCCCCGCCACCGGGGACGGCAAGCCGCTGAACGAATTTGTGACGTGATTCACGTTAAACCGGGCAAGCCGGTAGGCCGCACAAATCGGGAATATTGAGGCAAGAAAGATACCCATGTCCACCGACTTGCCGAAAACGGGGACTATCATTCCCGAAAGATATGCCTGATAGGCCAGATACCCGGGCGCGACCCCGAACGTAACACAGTCCGCGAGGGAATCGAGTTCGGCACCGATGGCGCTGTCAACCTTGAGCGCCCGCGCGATAGGTCCGTCAAGACCATCAAGCAGGGCCGCACCGAGGATTAAAAGACCCGCGATCATAAAACCCTGCGGTGTACCGGTACTCGCGAAGATCACCGAAATAAAGCCGCAGAGAAGATTCCCCATGGTCAGGGAGTTGGGCATCCACGCCAGATTCATGTCGATCCCTTTTATTGAGTGTGACGTAGCCGGCGGTCATCCAGCCCGCCGGAAAGCCCGACGGGGTAAAACGCTGGCGATGCGGTAAACCCGGATTACTGCATACAGACAAATGCAGGTTCAGGCGCCTGTCAATGAAAAAAAGGCCGTCACGGCCTTCTTCGCTTCAGAAGAACCCCCTGAAAAAGGAGTCGAGTTCACGATGCGAGGAAAAAACGCGGTCCGCATTCGCGAGCATCCCCGCTTCCAGCGTCGTGGTCAGTGCGAAACAGCGGAGCCCGGCCGCCTTTGCGGAGAGAATACCCAGCGGGGCGTTTTCAATTACGAGGACTTCCTCCGGCCGGAAACCCACCTGCTTCAACGCCTTCAGATACGGCTCCGGATGAGGTTTCCCGTTTTCAATATCATCAACCGTGACGATGCTTGCAAATCGCTCCCGTATGCTTTCGGGCAGGACATGGCGAACCGATCTTTTAAGCGACCCCGTCACCAGCCCGAGAACGATGCCCTTCTCTGAGAGAAAATCAAGAATCCCTCTGACTTCAGGGTACACTTTTATCGGATGCCGTTCAAACAGTTCGAGTTTCCTCTCCTGCAGTTTTTTCATTACATCGGATGAAGGTATTTCCTGGCCTTTCGAGCGGAATATGTCGATTATTGAGCCGATCCCCGACATGCCTTCCCGAAGGAAGATATCCTCGATGGAGAGTTTCACGCCGTACTCATCGAACACGCGAATCCAGCACTCCGCGTGCTGCCGCATGGAGTCGACGATCACACCATCCATGTCGAAGAGGACAGACCCGAACGCGCCCATCCGCTTCGCGGAAACTACCTGCACTTTTCCTCGAGGCGGGACAGAATGTCCTTTTCGGAATCAATCCTGCGAGACATGTCGATCCTCCATCCCGGCGGGGGGGCGCCCAGGGCTTCCGCCATGTCGCAGAGCCGTATTGAATGGTTCATGTTATGCAATTGCACGCGCCGGCGGTGAAGGACCTGGCAATCCTCCGTGCCGGGCATATCGATGGAGCGCGCGACCCTGGCGGCCTCGGCCGTATAATACGAACCGAGCTCTTTTTTCATGCGATCATACATCACCGGATTTATCATCCGGTGCATATCCACATCGTTCAACTCGGCCGGATCGCGTTGCAACATCTTCTGCAACTCGACACGGGCCTCCTCGTACCTGCCATCATTCATTAAACGCACGAGCGCGTCCTGATACGTCTCACGAAAGCTCTGTGAAACCAGAAATCCGACAAAAACCGATGTAATTGCCATACCGATGGCGAACATCGTTCGGAACTTCTTCCTGAAACGGTAATACAGGATAACCGCCGGCAGCAGTACATAGAAAACTATCTGAGAAGCGATTTTCCACTTTTCCATACCTCATCCACTCTTACTGTTTCGTTAACTCGGTGGTTATCGACACCCGTCGCCTGTGCCGGTCGAAAGCGAGACCGATAAGTCGATCGATCAGATCCGGATAGGAAAGACCCGCCGCTTCCCACAACTTGGGATACATGCTGATGGAGGTAAATCCGGGAAGCGTATTGATCTCGTTGAGATAAAACGCGGAACCGTTTTTCTCGAGAAAAAAATCGACGCGAGCCATCCCCGAGCAGCACAAGGCCCTGTACCCGCGAACGGCGGATTCCCTGATATCGGCGGCGAGAGCGGCCGGCAGATCGGCGGGAATACGAAGATCGGCGCCCTCGGGGTCGATATATTTAGCCTCATACGAATAGAATTCGTGGCGGGGTATCACCTCTCCCGGCGAAGAGGCCTCGGGAGTATCATTGCCAAGCACCGAGCACTCTATTTCGCGGCAATCGACGGCCTTCTCCACCATCACCTTCGTGTCGAACAGAAAGGCTTTCCCCACCGCCTCTTCGATCAGCGATTCCAGTATAACCTTCCGGACACCCACCGAAGAGCCCGCGTTTACCGGCTTTACAAAAACAGGCAGCCCGAATTCATTCTTTATCCGTTCGACGATTCGTCCCCGTTCCGTTTCCCACCGCGCACCGTGTATTGTTATCCACGGCACAACGCCGATTCCCGCATCGCGCAACAGGCGCTTCGCGACGTCCTTGTCCATCCCGACCGCCGAGCCTGTAACATCTGCGCCCACATAGGGTACCATGGCAAGCTCGAGAAGTCCCTGGAGGGTCCCATCCTCTCCGAACGTCCCGTGCAATACGGGGAACACGACATCAATATGCCGTCGTTCCCCCGTCGCGATGTTATGCAGCCACAGCTTCCCTTCGTCCTCGAAATGGTTTACGAGCCAGACACCCGTTTTTTTTATGGCCAGGACCCTGCCGAAATCCCTGTCATCGACAATCTCGATCGGATCCTGGACATGCCATCTGCCATCGCGGTCGATCCCGACGGCGACCACATCGTACTTCTTCCTGTCGATGGCAGCATACACAGAGGCCGCCGAACAGCGCGACACCTCGTGCTCGCCCGATCTCCCGCCGTAGAGCAAACCGACTTTAATCATGGCTTATTTTTCAAGGAACTCGGCGTGAATAACCTTGGACGCAAGTTCCATGAACTTGGCGTCGATTACGCACGAAATTCCGATTTCCGAGGTGGATATCATCTCGATGTTAACCCCGTGGTCGGCAAGTGCCTTGAAGATGCGCCCGGCCACGCCATAGCTGGAGGTCATCCCCACGCCGATCGCCGAGACGATGGCGACATCCTCCTTATAATCAACCTTGGTCCCACCGAGCTCTTCTTTCAGATCCTCGCAGATCTCGAGCGCTCGTTTCAGTTCACTTTTGAGCACCGTGAGAGAAATCGAAGCGATTCCGTCGTGCCCGGTGGACTGGACGATCATGTTGACAGATATCTTGTTCTCACCGAGCTTCCCGAAAAGCGTTGCGGCGATACCGGGGCGATCGGGGATGTTTCGAATGGTGAGTTTCGCTTCATCGGCCTTATGGGTTACACCGCTTATGACGAATCTTTCCATCATCTCTTCCTTTGGCATGACGATAGTCCCCTCTTCATAGTTAAAGCTCGACCGCACGTGCAGTCGTACATTGTATTTCTTGGCGAACTCGACCGAGCGCGGATGCAGCACCTTCGCCCCCAACCGGGCGAGCTCGAGCATCTCGTCATAGCTGATCTCATTGAGTTTTCTGGGATTCTGGATCACCCGCGGATCGGCGGTGTAGACGCCGTCGACATCGGTGTAAATCTCGCAATCGCGCGTTTTGAGCGCGGCGGCCAGCGCCACCGCCGAGGTATCGGACCCTCCACGCCCCAGTGTTGTTATGTTCTCGTCCGCATCGATCCCCTGGAACCCGGCAACGATCACCACCTTGTTTTCCGAGAGTGAGGAAACGATCTTTTCGGTGGCGATGCTCGCGATTCGCGCGTTCGAGTGATTACCGTCGGTAAGCACGCGGATCTGCGAACCGGTGTAGGAGATGGCGCCCATACCGATTTCATGAAGCGCCATTGCGAGCAGCGCGATCGAAACCTGCTCTCCGGTCGCCAGAAGCATATCCATCTCGCGCCTGGAGGGATTGGCGCTGATCTCGCCCGCCAGTTTTACGAGCCCGTCGGTGGATTTCCCCATTGCCGAAACAACCACCACAACCGCGTACCCCTCGCCAGCGTAGGTCTTAATGCGTTCGGCGACCGCCTTGATCCGCTCCGGTGTTCCGACGGAGGTGCCACCATATTTCTGAACGATGATTTTAAGGTCGGACATGGTTCTCCTCGTCAATACTTAATTCGATGGTTAATCATCATGCGCTCTTATCGGCTGCCGGAAAATTGTACAACAATTATTCATCCGATATTGCAATAATTTTCAGGAATATGGCACCGTGGACGGGCGGCCGGAAAGAGCCGGGCCGGGCCGGATGGTTTTTACGCGTTTACGGCAGGGTGACAAGCCGCGCTTCCAGGTTATTCATATTAAAATAAATATATTCAGAATCTGGAACGAAAGCGATCATGGAATATTCACGATTGTTCCGGCATCAGTCTCATCAATTACCAGAGGGACACCGGTAAGTTCAACGAAATTCGCACCTCGTCCCGGCAACTCACCCGGATTTACCGCTCCATTCCAATAGTAAACACGGTACGTGCGTCCGACCGGTACGTTTGTAAAAGTGAAAGCGCCGGTCGTCGTATAGGTAACAAGAGGAGGGATTTTGAATGATTTCAAACCATCATTATAATCTTCCCATGGGCCGGAGTAAAATGTCTCATAATCGGTCTCGTCGTTGACGATAACGGCAAAGGCGTTATAGTCTTCCTTGTAAACTTCATAATGCAGAAAATAATCAAGGTAGGATTCAACGTCCTCGGAATCGGTCAGAACCGGAGCTTTGGGAGGGGACAGGGTGCCACCTCGATCCCAGGCATTTACCGGAGCTGTGGACAGTGTATAATCTAAAATGTTATTTTCCGCGTATATCGCAACGACATATCTTCCCGCTCCAGCACCGTTACCCGATATCGTTGCCGTCTTTCCCGGAACGTACGCACGCGCCACCGCAATCACATTACCGCCGATATCCTTTTCATCGGCTTTAACATCGCGTAACCAGTCGGAGAGACCGGAATAGCGAACCAGACCACCGGTATAATCATATTCATACACCTTTATGAAGTTCTTCACCACGAGTCTGATCTCGAGAACGGTCTCTTTTTCTTCTTTGTCATAAATGAGTCCGCCATCGATTGGAATCGATAAAGGAAAAATACGATTCACCCGGCTGGATTCCAGACGCAGGCTGTCGTAGTAGGTATTCACCTGAAGCTGGTTAAAATCAAAACCATCCACGGTCTTCTCGGCAAAAATCGTCTCGGCATATTGTAAAAAAGCCCATACACCATCACTCTTCTCGAACTGGGCCGCGTTGTTAAATATCATCTTCCTTATATACATACCCACATGGGTATAGGTACCATTGGGTACATCATCGTTCGAATACCCTATCCCATCGGTAAAAAAAGGCTCCAGGTCGTCCATTCCCGCGTTATATGTCTCACGATTGTTGGCGAATCTCTTCCCCCCGAGGCGAAGCTCCGCGAAATCGATCATAAAGCGAGTCGGGAAATTCATCGTATACGGGGTAATCCCATCGGTTTCATATACCGAACTGTTGATGGAATCATCAACTTCATCATCATCGAGGATAATTCCGGCGTCCAGATCCCTTGGCCCATTCGACTCGTAGGTCCCTTTGATCACCACCTTCAGTCGATTGGTAGCAAGCTCATCGAACAGCGCCTGATCGCCGCATGCGGACAGAATCGTCACGATCACAGGCACAATCACCGAAAACCGCCTCAAGAACGACCGGATCATTTCCCCCCCAGGTTGAAATACAGCGTTATTCCGGTATTTACGATATGCCCGTTATGCGTCGCACCGGGCAGGTAACTTTCGTAAATAAAAAGATAATCTATCCGAAGACCGATGTTGATATAGCGTCCCGCCGGGAACGAGGTCTCGATTCCGATCATACCCATCGGATCCCACTGGCTTTCGTTATCGGGTTTGATCTCCACACTGGCGCCCCCGGCACCCGCCTTCACCTGGAAGGCCAGCGCGAACTTTATAGGGAGCCGGTAAACCATCGAACCGTATACCGGCCAAAGCGTCAACTCGTTCACCCCTTCCGATTTGAAACGCTGGTAAGAGGCATCGAACCCCAGTTTGAGCGGCTGATAGGGTGTGTTGTAGCGGAAATACACCCCCCCCCCGAGGTTGGTATCCACTTCATCGTGCGTGGTGTAAACCGGGGTAACCGGCCCGAACCACACCCCGGCCTGCGGTCGCAGGAAATAATCCGTCGACGCCCTGCGCTGGGCAAAGGCCTCGCCGGAGGCTGTCAGGATTATCGCAATTACAGCCGCTATTCTTATCGATTTCATTCGCCGGTGCCGGAAGTATGCCTGATTAGTATCCGCTGGTGCGTAAAGGTTACCGCTCGTCCAACGCGGTCGAAGTACTATCGGAAATACGCGATCTGATGTCAATTAAATTAAAACTAATAGGCCGATTCATAAGTCGCGAGCGGAGGATCGTAATCGACATGCTGAAGATACAGGCCGTATGGCGGGGCCGTGGCTCCCGCTTTATCCCTGTCGCGGCTTTCGAGTATTTCCAGCATGAGGTCCGGATGGTCACCCCGTCGGTACATATCGCACAGCGTACCGATGATGATGCGTATCATGTTATGAAGAAAGGCGTTTCCCCGTATCCGGAACGCGACAAGCTCATCATTTCTATCAATCGCGATGGAATCGATCCTTCTCGTGGTGCCGCCATCAGCGGATATTTTTTTACAAAAAGAGGCGAAATCAAGCTCGCCGACAAGGTGAGACGAGGCCGCCCGGAGATAGTCCAGATCAAGGGGATGGTGCACCCACATGGCACGACGGAGCATGAAGGGGCTCCTCTGACGGCCATTGTAAACGAGATAGAGGTATTCACGACCGACGGCATCAAAGCGGGCATTGAAATCGGCAGGTACGGCATAGGCGTTCTTGATCGCGACATCGCGTTCCAGAATCCCGGAAAGGCCCACGCAGAGTCGCTCGAGCTTAATACCCGCGGGACAATCCAGATGGGCCACCTGACCCAGGGCGTGTACACCGGAATCCGTTCTCCCCGCCGCGGTCAACCTGCATTCCTTTCCGGTGAGGATCCTGACGGCCCGCTCGATTTCACCCTGGACGGTTCGCCCGCCGTTCTGAATCTGCCAGCCTTCAAACCCGGTTCCGTCGTACTGAATCAGCAGCGCTATTCTGGAGAGATACCCGGATCTGTCTGTTGTTTCCATTGTTCGAGCAGCTGGTTCATGCGGTCATAGAGGTCTCGGGTCATGTCAATCAAAGCTCCCGGCTTGGACTTAGAGGCTTTGCCCGAACCAAAAAGACGGCTCAGGTATCGTTTGGTCTTCTCAAAATTTTCGATGCGTTTTACAATATCAGTCTCGAGGCCCCCCACCTTGAGCGTAAGTACCGCGTTCATGTACAGAATACCATCATAGCTCCAGTTTTTGTCATAGTCCGGGCCGATATTCCCCGCCGCCTCCATTGTCTCGCCGCCGCTCTGAACCAGGTCGAGAACCTCCTGATAAAACTGGTAGGCCTTCTGGTAGAAAAAAGCGGAAATTTTTTTATACGGCCGCTCGGGCATCTCTTCCGCGAGGTCACCGAACAACCAGGCCGCCCGAATCGATGAGATCGCTTTTTTGAAGGTGGGAGCCACCTGCTTGATTCTGAAGGTGTAGCAATCCACAGCCAGCAGGTACGAGGCGGCCCCCAGCAGAAGATCCCTGTTCTGTTCGAAACTCACATCACCAAAAAACTTTTTTACCGAATTGACCCGGGCCTGGGTGGTGGCGCTGATCTTGTCGATCTCCGTGCCGGTAATCTCCAGAAAATCCCTCGGGTATGCCGCATAATAACACCGGGGACATACGGTAACAAGATAGGCCAGCGGGTAAACTTTCCCGAACTTCATGTTTTTTTCAAACAGGCGCCGTAATTCATCGGTTAATTTACCGGCGATCAAGCGACCGCCGCCCGTGAGCATCTCTTCGCGGTGGAACTCATATGAGCAGATCGGGCACTTCGTCACTTCCTTTTGCCTGAAGGATACTTTCTTTTCTTCCATAATTCGGGTGAACCCATCCCTTTCCTTTAACTGACCTATTTAATTCCACAGCCTTGAGTATAATTCAACCATATTTTTCACATTAAACACGTCTGCATCCCATCGCAGGCCGATCCACCTAAACCTGTCTCCGTAAAAAGCGGCCTTCCCGGACGCTTCCTGACTTTCCGAACTCTCGTGTGCATTTAGCTGTATTAAGAGTATGGCCCGCGCTGCCGATAATATAGAAAATACTCTATTCGAGGTTCGGAATGAACACGCGAAAGGTTTTCGTGTCGGTTGCAATACTTGTTCTTGTGATCGCATCAGCGCCCGCACCCGTATTTGCGATCTCATCGGCCGTAAAATCACAAATGGATTACGTGTTCACGCTTAACCACATACGCGAAATCCGGGTAATCGTCGATAATTTCGGAAATGACGAACAAAAAAAAGAATTCGAGGAAATCAAAACAATATTCAACCGGGCTTCTGAAGAATTTTACGCTCAAAACTTCATCTCCTCCTATCAGAAGTTTTTTAATCTAAAGGAGCGTCTTTCGGTTTTCATGGAAAATGTCGCCGCCATGTATATTAAACGTTCTCAGGATGTTCTCGATTCAACCTCCAAAGCCTCCTTCGACATCCTTATAAATTATGGCAAGGGCGGACCCATGGCGAAATATTTCCGCAAACCTTTTAATCCACTCGAAGACATAAAGCCCTACAAGGAGGAGGAATACCACTTTTTTCACAGTCGTGAAACCATCGAGCGTTACCTCAGGGGGGGTTATAAAAACCTGCAGGACGCGCGAAATCTCATGGCGGACCCGGACCTCGAGATCATTAAAGCAAAAAAGAATAAAACGTCAGCAAATCTCGACTTCATGATAAGCCGCTATTCCATCGCGGTCGAAAACTGCAGGCTTGCCAAACAATACGGGATTGAAATCCATAAAATGATAAAGGTTCACCAGATCGGCGAGATCCAGCGGAAATATAACCTGCCCGGAGCCACCCTGGAGCCGATATTCGACGATCGTATTCCTGAGGACTTCAAGCTTGACGCGAATGACAATATTAAACTCATCCATTCGATCGAAAAGGAACGTCTGAGCAAAAAACAACAGGCAGGCGGCAAATAGACACCGGCGCCATCGCATCAGTATAAACAGAGAAAGCCCCTGAGATGGGGCTTTCTTTATTTAAGAGGAGAACGCTTAAGACTATTTCTTCTTGTCCTTGGGTTTATCTTTCGCTTTGCTCTTTTCCTCGCCCGCCTTCTTCGAGGTCGACTTGCGTTCCACCAATTCAACGATCGCCATTTCCGCGGCATCCCCGGGCCTTCTGCCCAGAAGATAGAGACGAGTATATCCGCCATTGCGCCCCTTGAAGCGTGGTGCGATATCGTCAAAAAGCTTCTTAACAACATCCCGGTCCTTTATGGTCTTCATGATCACGCGCTTGTTATGGAGCTTTCTGTCGGCCGCATCCTCGGGAAGATCTATATTGTCCTTCGCCCTGGTGATCATTTTTTCTGATATCTTCTTAAGCTCCCGCCCTTTTTGTTTCGTCGTTACTATCCGCTCTTTCTCGAAAAGGGAGGTAACCATATTGGCAAACATCGCTTTGCGGTGTGAATGCGTCCTGCCAAGCTGCCGTACGCTGTTCTTGTGTCTCATCGAATCTCTCCTAGATTATTCCTTCAATCCAAGACTCAGGTGGTTGGCGTCCAGTCTTCCTTTAATTTCCTTGAGTATCTGATCACTGTAGTGCTTGGACTTTTTAAGCTCTTCCTCGGTCTTCCTTACCAGATTCTCAAGATCGTTGATGTCGAGGCTCTTCAGAGTGTTGTACGCCCTTACCGAAAGCTCGAGCTCGTCAATCGACTTCGCCAGAACGTTCTTTATTCTCTCAACGTTCTCATCAACCACCTCCGTCTCTTCCTCGATCTCCTCTTCGAAGTTAATGAAGATCGTCATGTGGTCTTTGATGATTTTAGCCGCCTGGGCCAGCGCATCTTCCGGTGATATCGAACCATCCGTCCAGACCTCGAGTATCAGCTTGTCGTAGTCCGTCCGCTGGCCGACGCGAGTGTCCTCAACCTTAACGTTTACCTTTTTCACAGGGGTAAAGATCGCGTCAATCGGGATTACGCCGATCGTCTCCGTATTACCCTTGTTCAGCTCCGCCGGAACATAACCCCTTCCACGCTCAACCTGTATTTCGAGGTCAATCTTGGCCTTGTCGTTGAGCGTCGCTATTTTAAGGTCCTGGCTCATAATCTCAATATCTGAATCAACGTTGAAATCAGCCCCCGTCAGATCACCGGGGCCTTGTTTGACCACGTGTATGACCTTCGGCAGCTCACCGTGATATTTCAACCGCAACTTCTTGAGATTGAGAATCACTTTCGCAACGTCTTCATAAACTCCTTCGATGGCATGAAACTCGTGCGGGACACCCTCGACTTTTATCGCGGTGATCGCGGAACCTTCTATCGAAGACAACAGCACCCTGCGAAGCGAATTACCGACCGTCAGGCCATAACCCTTCTCAAACGGCTCCGCGATGAAGCGCCCGTAATCTTTCTGTAGTTCATCATGTTCGAAGACAATCTTGCTCGGTCTCTTAAAACCTTTTAAAAGGTTCTTTGGGGCCATTATAACCTCCAGTATTCAGCCGCACAACAGGATATCCGCGCTACGGGGCGCAGAATCACTTGGAATACAATTCAACAACCAGCTGCTCGTTAAAAGGAGCGGAAACGTCCTGGCGTGCCGGCAATCTCAATATCTTTCCCTTTTTATTATCAAAATCAACTTCAACCCACTCCGGGACCGAACTCAAAGCCTTTGAAAGCTTGATCGAATCTTCAACCGTTACATTGGCCTTGTATTTCTCGGCTATCTCGACAAGGTTGCCCTCTCGAACCCTGAAAGACGGAATGTCCACCCTCGCCCCGTTGACGAGAATATGCCCGTGCTGTATCAACTGACGGGCCTGCATACGCGATGATGCAAACCCGATGCGGTAGACCACGTTATCGAGCCTTCTTTCCAGAAGTGACAGCATGTTGTCGCCGGTGACACCCTTCATCCTGTTGGCTTCTTCGAATATCAGTCTGAACTGTTTCTCGAGCAGACCGTAGCTCCTTCTGATCTTCTGTTTTTCGCGAAGCTGTACACCATATTCCGACAGTTTTCCCCTTCTCTTGCGGGGCGGTCCTGGAGGATATTTCTTTTTCTTAATCGCACACTTGTCGGTAAGGCAGCGCTGCCCCTTGAGCATAAGGGGAGTCATCTCCCTTCTGCACAGCTTGCACGATGGTCCGGTATACTTTGCCATATTGCTCCTCTCGATCCTCTCAGACTCTGCGCCTTTTTGGCGGGCGGCAGCCATTATGCGGAATCGGCGTGATATCTTTTATCTTCGTCACCGAAAGGCCGGTTTGCGATAAAGAACGTATGGCGGCCTCTCTGCCTATTCCAGGCCCTTTCACCAGCACCTCGACACTGCGCAGCCCGGCCGTATCGATCGCCTTCTGAGCCGCCACCTTGGCCGCCATCTGCGCGGCAAACGGTGTCGATTTTCTTGATCCCCTGAAACCTTCGCCTCCCGACGATGCCCACGATATCACATTCCCCTGCATATCGGTCAGTGTGATAATGGTGTTGTTATACGTTGCCTGGATAAACGCCTTTCCGACCGGCACGTTTTTCTTTTCTTTCTTCTTCGTTCTCTTCTGCTTCACGGATGCTCTCCTTGTGCGCGTACAATGCCGCTATTTCTTCTTCTTTCCCATCAACGGCTTTCTGTTGCCCTTGCGGGTCCTTGCGTTGTTCTTCGTGTTCTGACCGCGGACCGGCAGCCCCCTTCTGTGACGGATCCCCCGATAACAACCGATGTCCATCAAGCGTTTGATATTCATCGCCACTTCGGTCCGAAGATCACCCTCGACCTTGAAGTTCTTCTCAATCGTCTGCCTGAGAACGTTTATTTCCTCGTCAGTAAGGTCTTTCACCCGCGTATCGGGACTGACCTTAGCCGCCGCCAGGATCTTTCTGGCACCGGTATCACCTATGCCGAAAATATACGTAAGAGCCACTTCGATCCGCTTATTATTGGGCAAATCCACGCCTGAAATACGTGCCATATATAACCTCTTACTTTACCGTTCTCTTCTTCTGACGCTGTTTGTGCCTTGGATTGGTGCAAATGACCATTACCACCCCGTGGCGCTTTATCACCTTGCATTCAGAACAGATTTTTTTAACCGAAACGCGTACCTTCATCACTGACCTCGTGTAAATCGCTGTATAGAACGCGAAAAAAAAGAACCCGCCGGGGTCACTTCGCCCGGTAGGTGATTCTCCCCCTGCTCAGATCGTACGGCGATAATTCAACCGTAACCCGATCGCCAGGCAGGATCCGTATATAATGCATCCGCATCTTGCCGGATATGTGCGCAAGCACTACATGCCCGTTCTGGAGCTTAACCCTGAACATCGCGTTGGGAAGCGGCTCGACCACAACGCCTTCAACCTCTATGGGTTCCTCTTTTGGCATATATCCACTCTATTTCAATTAAAATTTTTACCGCGCGTTAAAATTTGAGCTTTTCCGTCAACAACCGCAACCGTATGCTCGAAATGTGCCGAAAACCTGCGATCCCTCGTAACTACCGTCCAGCCATCGCCCAGTACCTCAACATCACGGCCCCCGGCATTTATCATCGGCTCGATCGCGAAGACCATCCCCTCCCTGATCCTCGGCCCCTTTCCCGCATCACCGAAATTCGGGATAGATGGTTCCTCGTGAAGGTTCCGTCCTATCCCGTGTCCCACAAACTCCTCTACCGGCGAAAAGCCGTAACGGGAAACATAAGACTCAACGGCATGGGAAATATCTGATATCCTGTTGCCGATAACCGCTCTTTCGATACCCCTGTACAGCGATTCCCGCGTTACTCCCAGCAGGCTTTTTATATCGTCTTCCACCGACCCGATCGCGTAACTTCTCGCCGTATCGCCGTAATAATCATTATAGCAAACACCGATATCGATTCCGATGATATCGCCACTTTTTAACCGCGCTTCCCTGTGTGGAATCCCGTGAACCACCACCTCGTTTATCGAGGTGCACACGGCTGCGGGAAATCCCCTGTAGCCTAGAAACGCGGGAACCGCACCGGATTTCCTTATTGCGCTTCGAGCGAGTGTGTCGATTTCGTGGGTTGAAACGCCGGCGCCGATGATGGCTTCTATATCGTCAAGCACGCTTGCGGCTATCAGACAGGCGTCTTCAATCCTTTTTATCTGCTCTTTATTATAAATATAAATACCCAATGCCCGCCTGCATACCCGTCGAAGAAGCCGTTACTGGTACCTCCCACGGATCCGTCCTTTTTTTATAAAACCGTCATAATGGCGCATAAGCAGTTGAGACTCAATCTGCTTCAGAGTGTCCAGGGCGACACCGACGATAATAAGAAGCGACGTACCGCCGAAAAGATAGGCCATCTCGTGAGAAACTTCCTCCGGCCAGATCCGTATAATAAAGTCAGGCACGATTGCGATAAGCGCGAGAAAAATTGCGCCGGAAAGCGTTATTCGATTCAGAATACGCATGATATAATCAGCCGTGTTCTGGCCGGGCCTGATGCCGGGAATGAAGCCGCCGTACTTCTTTAGATTATCCGCGATATCAACCGGATTAAACTGTATCGCGGTATAAAAATAACAGAAGAAAATTATGAGCATCCCATACAGAAGCATGTAGACGCCGTGCCCGGGCGAAAGCCAATATTGCAGCTTTTGCATTATCGCGTACTCGCTTCCTCCCAGCATATTGCTGATCTGGGCCGGGAAAAGAATGATCGAAGAAGCGAAAATAATCGGTATCACACCGGCCGCGTTCACCCTCAGGGGAATGGCCTGAGACGACATCTGCACCATCCGCCGTCCAACAACCCGCTTCCCGTAGTTAACCGGTATCTTTCGTATGCCCAGTGTCAGCAGAATCGATGCCGCCACCACCAGCACGAAAATGCCGATCAGGATAATCCCAATTATAGGATCGCTCCGGTCCACAACCCGCTGCCATGTATCCATCGCCGCCGCCGGAACACGTACGACAATACCGGCGAATATAATTAAAGAGATCCCGTTCCCTATACCGCGCTCGGTTATTACCTCACCAAGCCACATGAGAATCATGGTACCCGTGGTAATCGCCATGACGGTCACGATTATAAAACCAATACCGGCGTCTTTCGGCACGACCGTTCCCTTCGCCGACGCCATCGATTTCATCCAGAAGGTTAGACCCATTGACTGGATGGCGCACAGCAGTACCGTGCCATACCTGGTATACTGGTTGATTTTTTTGTGTCCCTCGGGACCCTCCTTCGAAATCCGTTCAAGCTGCGGAATGACAACGGTCAGCAACTGCATGATGATCGAAGCTGAAATATATGGCATAATGCCAAGCGCAAAAACCGTAAAACGTTTGAGCGCCCCCCCCGCGAAGAGATCGAAAAAATCGACAAGCCCTCCGGCCTGACTGCTTTTGGCGGCCTGATCGAAATACGATTTCAGCGCCTCAACATTGATACCAGGTATGGGGATATGCGCCCCTATCCGGTACACGATCAGTATGAATAAAGTAAAAAGAACTCTTCTGCGGAGTTCCGGAATTTTAAAGATATTGACTATCGCACTGGCCATTGGGACCTCTTAGCTTTCCTGCTTTTGTGCCGCCGGCTGACCCACAATCGCCTTGCCACCCGCCTTCTCGATCTTCTCTCGGGCCGTGGCGGAAAACGCATCGGCATAGACGGTCATGGCCTTGTCTATCGATCCATTGCCAAGAATCTTTATCGCACTGCCCCTGCTTCTGACAAGTCCGCGCTTCAGCAGCAATTCACGGTTGACTTCAAGGGCATCAATCTTTCCAAGCTCCGTCAGATTGACAACGGCGAACTCCAGCCTGAAAAGATTGTTAAACCCGCGTTTGGGAACCCGGCGCTGCAAAGGCATCTGTCCACCCTCGAACCATGCGCGACGCTTCGCCCCGGATCTGCTCATCTGGCCTTTGTGCCCCCGGCAGCTTGTTTTACCATGGCCGCTGCTCATTCCACGCCCCACCCTCTTTCTGCTCTTGATCGATGCGGGCTTTTTCAATGTATAACGCTCTTCCATGTCTCAAGTGCTCTCTACTTTTTTATTTCCCTGACTTCTACGAGGTGATTCACCTTCATGATCATCCCCCGGATTACCGGGTTGTCATCATGCACCCTGACCGAGTTCATCTTCCTCAGGCCCAGTGCCGTCAGGGTTTTGCGCTGGTTCGGCTTTTTGCCGTTCCTGCTTCTTATCTGTTTCACTTCTATCCTGTTCGCCATATGCTCCACCCTGTTATGCTTCCCACAATTTGTTCAGCGGGATTTCGCGCAGCTCGGCCGCCTCCCTCAGGCTCCTCAATTGAAGCAATCCATCAATGGTAGCTTTCACCACGTTGAGCGGATTGCGCGAGCCCTGAACCTTCGCGAGTACGTCGTGTATCCCGGCCCGTTCGATAACGGCGCGTACCGAGGCACCCGCGATAATACCGGTACCGGGCGACGCGGGCTTTAAAATGACGCGCGCTGATTTGAATTGACCGACTACCTCGTGGGGAATGGTATTTTTTCTTCTGTTGACCTTATATACGTTCTTCTTTGCCGCTTCAACGCTCTTTCGTATCGCGTCGGGCACTTCATTGGCCTTCCCGAAACCGACCCCGATATGGCCCTGTCCGTCTCCCACCACCGACAGTGCGCTGAAAGAGAACCGCCGTCCGCCTTTCACCACCTTCGCCACACGGTTGATCGTAACGACCTTTTCTACGAGATCCAGACCGTCGTTCTTAATCTTCTTTCTAAGCACCTTCATCGGAAACCACCCTTAAAATTCCAGACCGTTTTCGCGCATGGCGTCGGCGAATGCCTTTACCTTGCCGTGATACAGATAGCCATTTCGATCGAACACGACCTTCTTAACTCCGAGTTGAACCGCCTTGCCGGCAACAAGCTTGCCGAGCGCTATCGCCGCTTCCTTGTTGCCACGGTTTTTCATCTGAGGAAATTCCTGACTTAAGGTCGACAGGCCGAGTACGGTACACCCCTTGGTATCATCGATTATCTGAGCATAAAATCCCTTGTTGCTTCTGGATATACATATCCGCATCCTGCCGGCAACGGCGCGAATTTTTCTCTTAACGCTCAAACGCCTGCGGGTATACCGCTTCTTTTTCAGTCGTATTTTATCCATTATTTTTTCCCTGTCTTACCGGCTTTTTTCCGCACTCTTTCGTTTTTGTAGCGGATTCCTTTACCTTTGTAGGGCTCCGGGGAACGAAGCTCTCTTATATTGGCCGCCACCTGGCCGACAACCTGCTTGTTAATCCCCTTGACCCTCAGCTTTGTAGGCTCAAGCACCTCGACAGTAATTCCCGCCGGCGGAGTGAAAGTTACATTATGAGAATAACCCAGCTGGAGAACAACGTTCTTGTCCTGCTGGCTGGCACGGTAACCCACGCCAACGATCTCGAGATCCTTTTCAAAACCCTTTGAAACACCGGTTACCATGTTGGCAAGGAGCGCTCTCGAAAGTCCATGAATGGCATCGAGCTTCTCCACCCCCGCCTCCGGGGCCGCCAGAACCTCGACCTCCTGAGCCTGCAGTTTAAGCTCGATACCCTGCATAAGCTCCATCGCCTCGGACCCAAGCGGACCCTTGACCGTTACGTTGCGGCCTTTTACATCCACGGTAACGCCGCCCGGGATCGGAATGATCTTTTTCCCTATTCTTGACATGTCAGCTCACTCATTATCTCGCATTATGAAATCTCGCACACCACTTCACCGCCGACATTAAGCTTCTTGGCGGCTTTATTCGTTATGATTCCCTTCGAGGTTGAAAGAATCCGTATTCCCACATTGTTATAAACGGGGCGTAAATCCTCGGCGCCTATGTATACCCTTCTTCCCGGCTTGCTGATCCGCTTGAGGCTGAGCATGGCCGACTGGCTGCTCGCATTATACTTGAGGTACACCCTCAAAAGCTTCTGCTTATTGTCATCGATCAGCTTGAAGTTCTTTATGAAACCCTCGTCTTTCAATATCCTCGCTATCGCGACCTTCATCTTTGATGACGGGATATCGACCTTCAGGTGCCCTGCCTTTACCGCGTTGCGCATCCTGGTCAGCATATCGGAAATGGGGTCGGAAACGCTGCTCATAATACCACTGCTCCACTAAATAGATTTTTTACCATGACGATTTGGTCACACCCGGGACCTTCCCCTGGTTGGCAAGCTTCCGGAAGCACAGCCTGCACATTTCAAATCTCCTCATGTATGCGCGGGGCCTGCCGCAAATCTTGCACCTGTTGTGTTTGCGCACATCAAACTTCGGAGTCTTAACGCTTTTAGCAATCATGCATGTTTTGGCCACGTCGATCACCCCTGTTCTCTGAACGGCATTTTAAACTCGTCGAGTAATGCCTTCGTTTCTTCTTTGGACCTGGATGTAGTCACAATCGTGATGTTAATCCCGTGAATCTTGTCCACCTTGTCGAAATCAATCTCCGGGAAAATTATCTGCTCCCGGACCGAGAAATTATAATTGCCGAAATTGTCGAATGACTTCGCGGAAAGACCCTTGAAGTCCCTCACACGGGGAAGAGCAATGTTGATCAGCCTGTCCAGAAACTCAAACATTACAGCCCCGCGCAGCGTTACGCGGCATCCGACATCGTATCCTTCTCTTATTTTGAAGTTAGCGATCGATTTTTTTGCCACCGTCTTAACCGCTCGCTGCCCCGAGATCTTCGAGAGTTCTTCTATCGCCGCATTAAGCGCGTTCTGGTTGGAATGGGCATCACCCATCCCGACGTTGAGAACGATCTTCTCAAGCTTCGGTACCTGCATCACCGATTTATACTTGAAGCGGTCCATGAGCCGCTTTTTCACATTCGTGTCGTAATCGACCTTAAGCCGTGCAGCCATCGCATTCACCCTACTTGTCCAGACTCTTGCCACATTTTTTACACACGCGGTTTTTGCCGGAATCCTTTATATCCATTCCAACCCGCACACCCTTTTTGCATTTTTCGCAGAATATCAACACTTTCGAGATATTCACGGGATATTCCAGGTTGATAACTCCGCCCTTGGGGTTCTCCTGAGAAGGGCGGACAAACTTCTTTTTCTTATTTATCCCTTCTATCACCACACGCCCTTTCGAGGTGTCGACGAACAGAATTTTCCCCTTCTTACCCCTGTCTGCGCCGGAGATCACGACAACATTATCGTTCTTCTTCAATTTCGTGTTTGCCATTGCTCGTTGCCTCTTATAACACTTCCGGAGCGAGGGATACGATCTTCAGAAAATTGCGATCCCGAAGCTCCCTGGCCACCGGCCCGAAAATACGCGATCCCTTGGGCTCGTTTTTGGCATCAATTATCGCCACCGCATTATCATCGAAACGAATATATGAACCGTCTTTCCTTCTGACCGGCTTGCTCGTCCGGACCACTACCGCGCGCAGAACCGCCTTCGTGTGCACCTTTTTACCCGTCGAATCCTTCAGTCCGTAAGAAGGCTGCGAGTCCTTCACGGCCACCACGATGATGTCGCCGACGGTGGCATAGCGCCTGCGCGTGCCACCGAGTATCTTGATGCACTGCACTCTTTTCACGCCGCTGTTATCGGCGACATTCAACATCGTCTGTACCTGAATCATGGCAAACCCCTACTTCACCTTCTCGATTATCTCGACCAAACGATACCGCTTGTCCTTCGAAAGCGGCCTCGTTTCTTCTATCCTCACGAGGTCCCCGATGGAGCACTCGTTTTTAGCATCATGCCCTTTAATTCTTTTCGTCATCCTGACCGACTTCTTGTAGAGTGAGTGCATCATAAGCCTTTCTATCTCAACAACGATGGTCTTATCCATCTTGTTGCTCACCACTTTACCGATGATCTGCTTCTTGCTTTTTTTCGCGGTCTCCATGAAACGCTAACGCTCCTGATGAATTGTTATTTCCCTTTCGGCGTCCGTAAGCCGAGCGCGTATTCCCGCTTGAGCGTTAAAATTCGCGCGATATGTTTCTTGAGCGTGCTCACCCTCTTGGGATTGTCAACTTTGCTGGTAACGCTTTTAAAGCGCTGCTTGCGAATTTCTTCTTTCGCTTCTCGCATGCTTCTATCGAGCTCTTCTATGTTGAGTTCCTCTATTTTACCCTTCATGTGTCTATCCCTGTGCCTGTTACTTTTCGATGCTCATAATCTTCGTTTTAACCGGGAGTTTGAAAGCGGCCAGTCTCAATGCGTCTTTCGCCAGCTCTTCGCTTACTCCCGCGATCTCGAAGAGAATTCTGCCCGGCTTGATGATCGCCACCCAACCCTCGGGATTCCCCTTCCCTTTTCCCATACGGGTTTCAGCGGGTTTCTTGGTGACCGGATAATCCGGGAAAATTCTGATCCAGAGCTTCCCGCCGCGCTTCACTTTGCGCGAAATGGCCACACGGGCAGCCTCTATCTGCTTGCTCGAAATCTTACCGCACTCCATGGATTTCAGCGCGTATTCCCCGAAGGATATCGTCGACCCGCGAAAGGCCTTGCCCTTCATCCTGCCGCGCTGCAACTTCCTGAATTTGGTCCTTTTTGGCATTAACATGGCAACACCCTCGCTTACTTCGTCTTCCTTTTGACGGTGTACTTATCCTCGTCCGATTCCTCTTTCTTCGAGAGTATATCGCCGTTGTATATCCACACCTTTATTCCGATCAATCCGAACGTCGTCAGCGCTTCCGCTGTACCGTAGTCGATATCGGCGCGAAGGGTATGGAGCGGGATCCTTCCTTCTTTGTAGGATTCAGCCCTGGAGATTTCCGCACCGTTTAATCTTCCCGAAATCGCAACCTTTATGCCGAGGGCACCACCGCGGATCGCGCCGGCGATGGCCTGCTTGACCGCACGCCGGTAGGGGAAACGTCCCACTATCTGCGACGCCACCTGTTCGGCGATAATCTTCGCGTTTTTTTCGGGTTTCTTGACTTCGTTAATGTTGATGTATACATTTTTTGAGGAGATCTTCTGCAACTCTCCTTTCAGAATCTCGATATCCGAGCCCTTCTTCCCTATGAGAAGCCCTGGCCTGGATGCATGTATATTTACATTCACCCTGTCCGGAAAGCGTTCTATCGCCACCTTGTATATACCGGCGTTTTTATGCTTCAACTGCACATGACGCTGGATGGCGAGATCCTCATGCAGGTTCTTCGAATAGAGCTTCTTCTCTTCGTACCATACCGAATCCCATGTGCGGTTGACACCGACTCTGAGACCTGTAGGATTAACTTTCTGACCCATAGCGTCCTTCCATGCCTCTTAGTTTTCGTTCGACAAAATGACAACGATGCTGCTTGTCCTCTTCCGTAGCCTGGAAGCCCGCCCGCGAGCCCTGGCGCGAAAACGTTTCATAGTGGGCCCTTCATCCACGGTTATTTTTTTTATGAAAAGATCTTTCTCAAGCAGATCGGGTTTCTGATACTTTGCATTGGCTCCCGCGGAATACAGCGCCTTGAGGATGAGTTTTGACGCCTTGCGGGGGACCGCCTTGAGAACGTCGACCGCTTCGGGGAAGGAATAACCCCTGATTTCATCGGCAACGAGCCGGGCCTTCTGGGCCGAAATCCTCTGATATTTGGAAATTGCCTTAGCTTCCATCATAATTCCTCGCCTATTTCTTCTTCTTCGCTACCTTGTCGTCCTTGCTCGAATGGCCTCGATAGGTACGCGTCGGCGCGAACTCGCCAAGCTTATGCCCTACCATCTGTTCGGTGACATATACCGGGATAAAATTTTTCCCGTTGTGGACCATCAGAGTGTGTCCGATCATCTCCGGAAAAATCGTAGACCGCCGGGACCAGGTTTTCAGGGCCTTCTTCGTATTGGTTGAATTCATCTCTTCAACCTTCTTGAAGAGCTTGATGTCAATATACGGGCCTTTCTTGATAGAGCGAGCCATGGCTTACTTCCTTCTCTTTATGATCATGGAATTGCTGTACTTTTTCTTCTTCCTCGTCTTGAATCCCTTCGTCGGCATACCGGTGGGAGACACGGGATGCCGCCCGCCCGAAGACTTCCCTTCGCCGCCGCCCAGCGGATGGTCGATCGGGTTCATGGCAACACCGCGCACTTTCGGACGCTTGTTGAGCCAGCGTGATCTGCCCGCTTTTCCGATCGTTACGTTAACGTGGTCCTTATTGCCGACCTCACCGATGGTGGCGTAACATTCCTTGTTCACTTTCCGTATCTCGCCAGACGGAAGCTTCACCATGCAATAATCGCCCTCGCGCGCGGCTATCTGGGCGCTCGTTCCGGCCGACCTGACGATCTGCCCGCCTTTGCCGCGATGAAGCTCGATATTATAAATGTTCGTTCCAACCGGGATATTCTTAAGCGGCAGACAGTTTCCCACCTTAAACTCGGCATTCTCTCCGGAGATGATGGAGTCACCGACTTTCAACGATTCCGGTGCGATTATATACCTCTTCTCCCCGTCGGCATACGCGATAAGCGCAATATTCGCCGATCTATTGGGATCATATTCTATTGTCGCCACATTCCCTTCAATATCGTATTTGTTCCGTTTGAAATCGATAATGCGGTACTTCTGTTTGTGACCGCCGCCGCGCCTGCGTACGGATATCTTGCCGTTGTGGCCTCGCCCCGCAAATTCCTTCTTCCCGACGCAAAGCGGTTTATAGGGGCTTTCGGAGGTTATCTCCTCCTTGGTCAGGACCGTCTGGTAGCGCCTTGTCTTGGTAACCGGCTTAAATTTCTTAATTCCCATGTCAGTTTTCCTGTTCTGTCGTTTGCGGCAGTCGGCGTCACTGGTTCTCGAAAAGGTCTATCTTCTCGCCTTCTTTGAGCGTCACTATCGCCTTCTTCCATGCGGGCGTAATCCCATACTGGTGACGAACCCTCTTCTGCTTTCCGCGTACAATCATCACGTTTACCCGTTCGGCGGTGACATTGAATATTTCCTTAACCGCCTTTTTTATCAAATGCTTGTTGGCTTTCAGCGATACCCGGAAAACGTATTTTTTACTTTCGGAAAGCTCGGTGCTCTTTTCAGAAAGAACCGGCCGTATTATCACGTCGTTATAATCCATTGTTATTCACCTTTCGCGTACTTCTCGTTAAGGTACTTAACGGCACTCTCGGTGAGAACAAGCGTCTTCGAATAGAAGATATCCCTCCCGGAGATTCTCTTAACATTGTTATAGATGAACCAAGGGATGTTGCGCAACGCACGCTTCAGCATTGAATCCTCGCTATCGGTAACCAGCACACCCTTTCTCACGTCAAGCGCCTTGCCAATCACCGCGATATCCCTGGTCTTTCCACTCTCTACTTTCAAATCCTCGACAACCTTTATGGACCCCTCTTTCGCCTTGAGCGAAAGAAGCGCGCGATAAGCGGCGCTCTTCATACCCTTGGGGAGCTCTATCCTGTAATCTCGGGGCTGAGGACCAAAGATCGTGCCCCCCCCCTTCCATTGCGGCGCCCTTGTGCTTCCCTGGCGAGCCCTGCCGGTACCCTTCTGCTTGTACGGCTTCGCTCCACCGCCGCTCACGAACGAGCGCTCCTTCACGCAATGAGTACCCTGCCTGAGGTTCGCGTTCGCCGATTTCACCAGCTCGTATATAAGCACATCATTAATCTTTGCGTTGAAAACGCGGTCGTCCAGTTCGACTTTGCCGACCACCTTCCCGTCTTTTGATAATTTATCGAGGATCATTACGCGCCTGCCTACTTCTCTTTGACTGTGATCAGGGAATCTTTGCGTCCCGGTATCGCACCTGAGATAAGAACGATATTCTTTTCTTTCAGTATTTTGACGATTTTAAGGTTCTTAACCGTTACCCGTTCTCCCCCGTCCCTGCCCGGCATTTTCTGCCCTTTCCAGACTTCCCCCGGGAAAGTATGCGCGCCGATCGATCCGGGAGCGCGATGAAAATCGGAACCATGGGTCTTGCGACCGCCGCCGAAACCGTGCCGTTTCATGACACCCGCGAATCCCTTCCCTTTCGTTATCCCGCTTACATTGACTACCTGATTTTCGGCAAAAATTTCACAGGTGAGCACGCTTCCTACGTCAAGAGAATCGTCGAATACCTCAACCTCGCCCAACACGCGCTTGGGGCCGATGTTCTTCTTCTTGAAGTCACCCAAAATCGGCCTGGTCACCTTCCTCTCCTGGACATCCTTGAATCCAAGCTTAAGTGCCGAATACCCGTCCTTTTCAGGCGTCTTCTTTTGAACGACCACGCAGGGACCCAGCTCACATACCGTTACCGGGACCATGGTGCCGTCCTCTGCTATATACTGACTCATTCCGATCTTTCTTCCAATAAGCGCCTTTTTCATCGCACTAACCCATACTCTTAAGAGAATTGTTCCCCATCAGCTTCGCAGAAACTTACCCGACATGTAAAAATCTCAAACCAGGGTTCAGGATTTTATGTCAACAGAGACACCGGCGGGGAGTTCGAGCTTCATCAGCGCCTCAACCGTATCGGAGTTCGGGTCGATGATGTCGATCAGGCGCTTGTGAGTGCGTATCTCAAATTGCTCACGCGACTTTTTATTGACGTGCGGCGACCGTAAAACGCAGAACTTCTCGATCTTGGTGGGTAGCGGAATCGGCCCCGCGACCCGCGCACCGCTCCTGTTCGTCGTCGCGACTATCTTGGCCGCCGACTGATCCAGCAACTTGGCATCGAAAGACCGCAACTTGACCCTAATTTTTTGCCCTGTAATCTTCGCCACTGTAGTATCCTGTCCGAACTGTGCTTGTTTTGTCAGATCAAAACATAAAGGCATGTATCATAATAACTGCCGGCCGCTGAAAGACGCGGCCGGACAACTATTCAGGCACAGGCCTATTTATTCAAGTTATTTTTACAATTTATTCAAGTATCTTGGTGACAACCCCTGCACCGACCGTTCTCCCGCCTTCGCGAATGGCAAAACGCAGGGTCTCTTCCATCGCGATCGGGGTAATAAGCTCCACCGTCATCGTGATGTTGTCACCAGGCATAACCATCTCCACACCCTCGGGCAGGTTGATCATACCGGTCACGTCCGTGGTCCGGAAATAGAACTGGGGACGGTAGTTATTGAAGAAAGGAGTGTGACGGCCGCCTTCTTCCTTGGAGAGAACGTAGACTTCACCGAGAAACTTTTTATGAGGAGTGATCGAACCCGGCTTTGCGAGCACCTGTCCGCGCTCAACCTCTTCCTTCGCGGTGCCGCGGAGAAGACATCCCACGTTATCTCCCGCCATACCTTCATCAAGAATCTTGCGGAACATCTCAACCCCGGTACAAACGGTTTTCTTGGTTTCGACAAAGCCGACGATCTCGACTTCCTCACCGGTCTTCACCATCCCGCGCTCGATCCTTCCCGTTACGACAGTCCCGCGGCCGGTAATCGAGAATACGTCCTCGATCGGCATGAGGAACGGCTTGTCCTTGGCGCGCTCGGGGGTCGGGATATAGGAATCCAGCGCATCGGCGAGCTTGAGAATGGGGCCGCAGGCCTCGCAATCCGCCTTTCCGCAACCGCACTCCATGGCCTTGAGAGCGGAGCCGGGAACGATCGGAATCTCGTCGCCGGGATATTCGTACTTGCTTAGAAGCTCACGGACTTCCATCTCGACGAGCTCGATGAGTTCGGCGCGGTCCGCCGGATCGAGCTGGTCGACCTTGTTGAGAAACACGATGATGTACGGCACGTTAACCTGACGGGCAAGAAGAACGTGCTCCTTCGTCTGGGGCATGGGACCGTCGGTGGCCGCGACCACGAGAATGGCGGCATCCATCTGGGCGGCGCCCGTGATCATGTTCTTGATGTAGTCGGCATGGCCCGGGCAGTCTACATGGGCGTAGTGCCTGTTTTTGGTTTCATATTCCTGGTGAGACGTGGCAATCGTTATCCCGCGCGCCTTTTCTTCGGGAGCGTTATCGATCTGGTCATAGTTGATCGCTTTATTCTTTCCGCCAATCGCCGCGGTAAGACACTTGGTAATGGCTGATGTCAATGTGGTTTTGCCGTGGTCGATATGCCCAATCGTCCCTACATTTACATGCGGTTTTGACCTGTCGAATTTTTCCTTTCCCATTGTATTTCTCCTTAAAAATTATTCGTCGATAGATGATACCCGCGCTTCACACGGCATTCAACCGGGCCCTCGCGCTATCCGAATACCGGTGGTATTGTGCTATTTACAAGTAAAAGAGGATAGAAATCCAGAAAACGAACAGGACATCCTCGCCCGTGAATACAAAAACCGAGTGTATGAATTTAAAAAATATGGGCCCATTCTGTCAACAAATTAATTCTAATTAATATTATTTTTAAGCCCGGATCACCGGCCAGTGATGCCCAAAAGTCGGCTCAATAGAGCCTGCCCATGAGCCGCGCCACTATGGTATCGGTGATCGTCTTTGGTACCTGGTCATAATGGCTGAATTGCAGCGTATGAGAGGCCCTTCCCTGGCTGAGCGAGCGAACCCCCGTCGCGTAACCGAAAACCTCGGAGAGAGGCACCCGGGCATCGATCACCCTCAACTGTCCCTGCATGTCGATGCCGTCGATCTTCCCGCGGCGGCCGTTGATATCGCTGATGATGTCACCCATATATTCGTCGGGGACCACCACCTCCAGCTTCATTATCGGCTCGAGAAGTGTGGGTTCGGCCTTCCTCGCCCCGTCCTTTACGGCCATGGTCGCCGCGATCCTGTACGCCATATCTACTGAATCGGCCTCGTCGTACGACCCCCCTGTCAGCGTTGCCTTTATATCCACCATCCGGTAACCGGCCAGCACACCCGCCTCCATCGCATCGCGTATCCCGTTCTCAATGACCGGGATGAACGCGTCCGGGATGACGTCAGCCTGAATCCTGCTTTCAAAAACAATCCCGGATCCCGGTTTTGCCGGTTCCAGCACCAGCACTACATGACCGAACTGGTTTTTACCCCCGATCTGCCTTTCGTAACGGTGTTCCATCTCCACTTTGCGGGTGATGGTTTCCTTGTAGGCAACCTGGGGCTTGCCTATATTCGCGCTTACATTGAATTCGCGGGTCAACCGATCGATGATGATCTCGAGATGCAGCTCTCCCATTCCCGAGATCAGGTTCTGGCCGGTATCCTCGTCGATCTTAACCCTGAAGGTCGGATCCTCGTCCTCCAGCCGCCGGAGAGCGTTGTTCATCTTGTCCTGATCGGCCTTTGTTCTTGGCTCTATTGCTATCGAAATGACCGGATCTGGAAACTGCATTTTCTCAAGGAGTATCGGTGCTTTTTCGTCACAGAGAGTGTCACCGGTACGTGCGGTCTTAAGCCCGACGAGCGCAACAATATCACCCGTGTACACCTCGGACAACTCCTCCCTGTCGTTGGCATGCATTCTGAGGATCCTGCCGATCCGCTCCTTCCTGTTCTCCGAAACATTGAGCACCGCATCACCCGTCTTCATGTGACCGGAGTATACACGGACATATGAGAGCCTGCCCACATAGGGATCCGACATTATCTTGAACGCGAGGGCGGAAAACGGCTCCTTGTCACTCGCCTCCCGCACGACCACTTCGTCGAGCTTTTTTGGATGGTGCCCCTCCATCGGTTTTATGTCCTTCGGTGATGGCAGGTAATCGACGATTGCATCGAGGAGCGGCTGCACGCCACGGTTCTTGAGCGCGCTCCCACAAAAAACCGGAAAGAAATTCGACGCGAGCGTCACGTCCCGGATGGCTTTGCGGATAATCGCCTCCTCTATCTCGGCACCATCCAGGAAGGCGGCCATTATCTCGTCACTGTATTCGGCCAGACCTTCAATCATCTGTTCGCGATATTTCCCGGCCTGTTCCGCAAACTCGGAGGGGATATCGCACTCCTCCAGGTGTTCGCCGAGCTGGTCGGTCCACACGATACTCTTCATCCTTACCAGGTCGACGACTCCCTCAAATCGGTCTTCGGCACCCATGGGGATCTGCAGCGGCAGGGGCCTGGCGTACAGTTTTTCACGTATCATCGAAAGGCAGCGACCATAGTCGGCCCCGACCCGATCCATCTTGTTCACAAAACAGATCCGCGGGATGTTATAGCGGTCCGCCTGCCGCCATACCGTTTCCGACTGGGGTTCTACACCGGCAACACCGTCGAAGACGGCGATCGCCGAGTCGAGCACCCTGAGCGAACGCTCCACCTCCATGGTGAAATCGACATGCCCCGGGGTATCGATTATGTTGATCCGGGTGTTTTTCCACATGGTCGTCGTGGCGGCCGCGGTAATCGTGATACCGCGCTCCTTTTCCTGGATCATCCAGTCCATCTCCGCCGTGCCCTCGTGCACCTCCCCCAGCTTGTACGTCTTCCCGGTATAATAGAGGATGCGTTCGGTAAGCGTGGTCTTACCGGCATCGATGTGGGCCATGATGCCGATGTTTCTGGTTCTATTTAATGGAAGTTCCCTTCCCATGTGCCGCCTTCACCCGGTATCGCTTTTCGTCGTATCCGTTGAGAGCTTCGGCGCTCCACCTATGATCCGCTGAAGAAGCGTAGATTTCATCCATAAATAAATACCAGGGGGTATCCCTGGTATTTATTCAACATCATTACGCCGTTATTATCAGAATTTGTAATGAGAAAAGGCCTTGTTGGCCTCCGCCATCTTGTGCGTATCCTCTTTCTTCTTGATGGTTGTGCCCGTATTGTTGTACGCGTCCATCAGCTCGCCGGCAAGTTTCTGAAACATCGTCTTTTCGGAGCGCGACCGCGAATAATTTATAATCCAGCGGATACCCAGAGCCTGGCGTCGCTCCGGTCGAATTTCAACCGGGACCTGATACGTGGCGCCGCCGACCCTTCTCGACTTGACCTCAACGACCGGTTTCACGTTTTCAAGTGCCTGCATGAACACCTCGACCGGATCCTTCTTGGCCCTCTGTTCGAGTATGTCCATCGCCTTGTAGAATATCGTCTCCGATACTCCCTTCTTCCCCTCGAACATCATGCAGTTGATGAACTTGGTCATAAGGACGCTGCCGAACTTGGGATCGGGCAGCACCTCGCGCTTTATGGGTCTTCTTCTCCGTGGCATTGTATCCTCTTTGCTCGCTCTTCTATGATTTCATTATTACGATCAGGCTTTCGGTCGCTTCGAACCGTATTTGGACCTGCTCTTCCTCCGCGAATCCACACCGAGTGAATCGAGCGTCCCACGGACGATATGGTATCGCACGCCGGGAAGATCCTTGACCCTTCCGCCACGAACCAGCACCGCCGAGTGCTCCTGGAGATTGTGTCCTATGCCCGGTATATAGGCGGTCACCTCGATACCGTTGGTAAGGCGCACACGAGCGACCTTGCGAAGCGCCGAATTCGGCTTCTTCGGGGTGACCGTCATTACACGGGTACACACCCCGCGTTTCTGGGGGCAAGACTTGAGAGCGGGAGACTTCGATTTCTTCTTTTTGCTCTCCCTTCCAATACGAATAAGCTGATTGATAGTTGGCATCGTTGCTCCTCTATAATGACCGTATATGATCTCCGCTTCCGGTGGCCGGATGAAAAGCCGGCGAAACGCAGACAGAGAGAATCTCACTCGGCGAGAGCTTAACCCTTGAAATTTTAGCCCTCTTTTGTCAAGAATTTTATTGCTCTACCGGTATATCCTCTATCTCGGCCGGCTTTTCCGGTTGTGCTCCGTCGAGGTCTCCCGGTTCGTTCTGGTAAACCTCGATCCTGTTGTACTCCCGCACGCCGGTCCCCGCCGGGATGAGATGGCCGATGATAACGTTCTCCTTGAGCCCCCGGAGCTGATCCACCTTGCCCTTGATTGCCGCGTCCGTAAGCACGCGGGTCGTTTCCTGGAAAGAGGCGGCTGAAATAAACGATTCCGTATTGAGCGCCGCTTTGGTGATGCCCATCAGAACCGGTATGGCCGTGGCCGGCTTTCCACCCTCGCCGAGCACCCGCTCGTTTTCGTCGATAAAGTCGAATTTGTCGATTATCTGCTCTATCACAAAGGTCGTGTCTCCCGGCTCGGTTATCCGCACCTTGCGGAGCATCTGGCGCACGATGATCTCGATATGCTTATCGTTGATTGCCACACCCTGAAGCCGGTACACACCCTGTATCTCGTTGACGAGGAACTTCTGCAACTCCCTCGGTCCTTTGATGGCGAGAATATCGTGCGGGTCGATCGGACCGTCATCGATCTTCTCCCCTTTTCCTATCCAGTCACCGTCAAGCACGCGCAGAAACTTCGACGAGGGGATCGAATACTCCTTATCCACTTTGTCTTCACCGGTTATGATGATCTTACGCTTGTTCTTCACCGTATCGCCGATGGTAACCGTACCGTCGATCTCCGAAAGTGTCGCCGCATCGCGCGGCGTGCGCGCCTCGAAGAGCTCGGCCACCCTGGGAAGACCCCCGGTGATGTCCTTTGTCTTCTCGACCTCGCGGGGTATTTTCGCCAGAATGGCCCCGGCCTTCACGGTTTCCCCGCTGTTCACCATGAGGTGTGCACCCTTGGGCAGAAGGTACGTCGTAGGCTCGCCCGAGGACGGGAAAATATCGATACGGGGCTGGAGCTTTTCGGTCTTGTACTCGACGATAACCCGCTTCATGTTGCCGGTGAGATGGTCCATCTCTTCCCGAAGGCTCTTGTTAAGCTCGATATCGACGAAATCCACGCGCCCCGAACCTTCGGTAATGATCGGCTCCAGCCACGGGTCGAAGGATGCAAGCATCTCGTTACGATCGTAGAATCGGCCCTCTTTCGCGTATATCTCGGTACCGACGTTGACCGGAATCGAGTGAGGATCGCCGAGCACATATATTTTTTTCTTTTCTATCTTGATAAAGCCAGCATTCTTAGCGGCGATACCTTCCCCAGACTGGTCTTTGGCCACGATCGATCCGGCGTAAATCTTGTCACCTTCGTTGACCACGGGCTCGGCATCACCCTTCAGCGGGATCTCGGCGACAACCCGCTGAACCACCATATAACCCCGACGGACCGAAATGGTTTTTTTGTCCTCGGTGCGGATGGTGCGGAACGTCAGGTTCTTAAGGTAGACCGCGTAGTTGAGCTTGATTTCGCTCTCTTCCACCGACCGGGACGCGATACCGCCGATATGGAAGGTTCTCATGGTGAGCTGCGTGCCCGGCTGGCCGATCGACTGGGCCGCGATGATTCCAACAGCCTCGCCGATATCTACGGGGCGCGCGGTCGCGAGGTTACGGCCGTAACACTTGGCGCATGCGCCGTGGCGCGCCTCACAGGTAAGAACGGAGCGTATCTCGATCGAATCTATATTGAGCTCGTCGATCTTCGCGGCAACCTCTTCGGTGACGATTTCGTCGGCCTTGCAGATCAATTCCCCGGTAACCGGATTCTCCAGATCGTAGAGCAGGGTCCTGCCGAGAGCGCGCGCACCGAGGGATTCGATCACCTCATCCCCTTCCTTGATCGGGATAAGATCGATGCCCACCGTGGTTCCACAGTCGTCCATGGTGGTCACGACGTCCTGCGCGATGTCCACCAGCCTTCTCGTCAGATAACCGGCGTCGGCCGTCTTGAGCGCGGTATCAGCCAGTCCCTTCCGGGCGCCGTTTGTCGAGATGAAGTATTCGAGCACGGTGAGCCCCTCGCGGAAATTCGCGCGGATGGGAACATCGATGATCTCCCCCGAGGGTTTCGCCATAAGGCCGCGCATACCGGCCAGCTGTCGAATCTGCTGCTTGGATCCCCTTGCTCCCGACTGTGCCATTAGATAAATGGGGTTCAATCCATTGCGGTTCTTCTCGAGCTCCTCGAGCATGTTGTCGGCGATTATCTCGTTCGTGTTGGTCCAGACGTTGATCACCCTGTTGTAGCGCTCTTCATTGGTGATATAACCGTTCCGGTACTCGTTCTCGATTTCCTCGACTTTTTTATCCGCCTCGGTGATTATTTCCGGCTTCTTGGACGGAACGACGATATCGGAAACACTTATGGTCGGAGCGAAGAGAGTGGCGTATTTGTACCCCGCTTCTTTAATGTCGTCGAGAACCTTGACCGTCGCCGTCGGGCCGTAAGTGCGAAAAATGTTCGAAATGATTTTTGAAAGACCCTTGTCGTTCACCACCGCGTTGACAAAGGGATAGCCTTCCGGAAGGACCTTGTTGAAGAGCAACCGCCCGGCGGTGGTTTCCACGAATTGCCCGTCCATCCAGTACTTGATCTTCGAGCGTATATTGATCTGCCCGCAGTCGATTGAGCGGAGCATCTCGCTTTCCTCGTCGAAATAGCTGCCGGTACCGGCCGCCTCGGGCAATTCCATCGTCAGATAGAAAATTCCCAGAACGATGTCCTGCGTCGGCGTTACGATCGGCTGGCCGTTCGCCGGCGAGAGCAGGTTGTTCGCGGAGAGCATGAGCGTCCAGCATTCGAGCTGGGCCTTTGGCGACAGCGGGACATGGACGGCCATCTGGTCGCCGTCGAAGTCGGCGTTATACGCGTGACATACGAGCGGGTGCAGGCGTATGGCCTTCCCCTCGACTATTATGGGCTCGAATGCCTGGATGCCGAGCCTGTGAAGCGTCGGGGCGCGGTTGAGGAGCACCGGATGCTCCGAGATAACCTCTTCGAGCACTTCCCAGACCTCCGGGCGCTCGTTTTCCACCATCTTCTTTGCTGACTTTATATTCTGCACATAGTCCTTGTCGACCAGCCGCTTCATTATGAACGGCTTGAAGAGCTCGATCGCCATTTTCTTCGGCAGGCCGCACTGGTACAGCTTGAGCTCGGGGCCGATGACAATCACCGAACGGCCGGAATAGTCAACCCGCTTGCCGAGGAGATTCTGGCGGAAACGACCCTGCTTGCCCTTCAGCATATCCGAGATCGACTTGAGAGGACGATTCCCCTTACCCTTGACCGCGCGCTTTCTGCGGCTGTTGTCGAAGAGCGCGTCAACGGCCTCCTGGAGCATCCTCTTCTCGTTGCGAACGATGATCTCGGGCGCCCTGAGCATGAGAAGCCGCTTCAACCGGTTATTGCGATTGATGACGCGACGGTAGAGGTCGTTGAGGTCGGAGGTGGCGAAGCGTCCGCCGTCAAGCTGCACCATCGGGCGCAGCTCCGGTGGTATTACCGGGATCACCTCGAGTATCATCCAGTCCGGTTTGTTCCCGGAATCGCGGAAGGCCTCGATGATCTCGAGCCGCTTGATGAGCTTCTTGTCGACCCGGGACTCCTTGTCGAGTATCTCGGCCCGGAGCAGCCTCGATTCCTCATCGAGGTCGATCCTGAGCAGAAGCTCCTTGATAGCGGAGGCACCCATCTCGGCGATGAAGGTATCTCCGTATTTCTCGTAATAGAAATTGAAGCTCTCCTCGTCGAGAACATCGCCCCTCTTTATATTGTCAACTTCCGCCTCGCCGGGCTCGATAACGATATATTTCTCGTAATACAGGACCGACTTGAGCGAGTTCACGGTCATATTGAGCAGAAGACCCATACGTGACGGAACCGAGCGGTAATACCAGATATGGGCCACCGGACAGGCCAGTTCGATATGCCCGCCCCTTTCGCGCCGCACCTTGTAATGCGTCACCTCCACACCGCAACGGTCGCAAACGACCCCCTTGTAACGGATCGACTTGAACTTGCCGCAATAGCACTCCCACTCCTTGGTGGTTCCGAATATTTTCTCGCAGAAAAGACCGTCACGCTCGGGCTTGAGCGTGCGGTAGTTTATCGTCTCAGGTTTTTTCACTTCTCCATAGGACCAGTCACGAATCAGGTCCGGAGAAGCAAGTCGTATCTGCATCGAGTTGAAATCGTTGAAATCCCTCATGGTTCATCCTTTTACTTTAAAGGTGTTCGCAGTAAAAGCTCGCGTCGATCATATATTCTGTAACGTATCGATTTTTATCTTCCTCTTGGGTTTGCTGAAACCCTCACTCCACTCTGAAAGACTGATCTCGCTACCGTTCTCGTCGTAAATTTTTACGTCGAGGGCGAGACCGCGGAGTTCCTGCACCAGCACGTTAAACGACTCCGGGATGCCCGGCGCCGTGGTGTTGATCCCCTTCACGATCGCCTCGTAAATCCTGGCGCGCCCGAGCATGTCGTCCGATTTCACCGTAAGAAGCTCCTGCAGTGTATAGGCCGCGCCATACGCCTCGAGCGCCCAGACCTCCATCTCGCCGAGTCGCTGACCGCCGAACTGGGCCTTGCCGCCAAGGGGCTGTTGCGTGACGAGCGAATACGGGCCGGTGGAACGCGCGTGGATCTTGTCGTCAACCATGTGCGCGAGTTTCAGCATGTAAATCTGTCCGACCATCACGCGGTTTTCGAATGGCTGCCCCGTTCTGCCGTCATAGAGCACGCTTTTTGAATCTTCAGGCAGCCCGGCCTTCTTCAGATACTCGCGGATATCGCCCTCTTCGGCCCCGTCGAAAATCGGCGTTTCCATGATGAGATTGAGCTCCTTCGCCGCCCATCCAAGCTCCGTTTCGAGCAACTGCCCCAGGTTCATTCGGGATGGAACGGAAAGCGGATTGAGCAGGATGTCGATAGGCGTTCCGTCCGGTAGATAGGGCATATCGTATTCGGGCACAACGCGCGATATGACACCCTTGTTGCCATGGCGACCCGCCATTTTGTCACCAACGGATATTTTGCGCTTGGTCGCGATATAGACTTTTACGAGCTCCTCGACCCCAGGGGCCAGCTCGTCGCCGTTTTCGCGCGAAAAGCGTTTTACATCGAGGATAATCCCCTCGATACCGTTGGGCACGCGCAGGGAGGTGTCGCGCACCTCGCGCGCCTTTTCACCGAATATCGAATGAAGCAGCTTGTATTCCGGCGTAAGGTCCTGCTCGCCCTTCGGCGTTACCTTGCCCACCAGGATATCGTCGGGGTTGACGTACGCGCCCACCCTGACCACTCCATCGGGGTCGAGATCCCGGAAGGCCTTTTCCGACAGGTTCGGGATATCGC
The DNA here is from genome assembly GCA_964625625.1 of uncultured Leptospirales bacterium. Classification (GTDB taxonomy): domain Bacteria; phylum Spirochaetota; class UBA4802; order UBA4802; family UBA5368; genus MVZN01. The sequence continues at coordinate 38,970 of CAZVEG010000010.1, forward strand.
GCGTTATCACCTCGCGGCCCAGCTTCGTCTCGCGCGCCTCGATCTCGAACTGCTCGACATGTACCGAGGTGAATATATCTTCCTTGACGAGGCGCTCCGAAATCAGAATGGCGTCCTCGAAGTTGTATCCCATCCACGGCATGAACGCCACCAGGATGTTTTTACCCAGGGCAAGCCTTCCATTGTCGGTCGCCGGGCCATCGGCTATCACATCACCGGCCTTCACCTTCTGTCCTTCACGAACGATCGGCGTCTGGTTGAAGCAGGTTCCCTGGTTGGTCCGCTTGAACTTCAGGAGCGGGTATTCGTCAATCTCGCCGCTCGAGGTTTTAATCTTGACCATTTTCGCGTCGGAATACAGCACCTCGCCGCCCCTTGCCGCGATGAGAAGCACGCCGGAATCATACGCGGCCGCCGGCTCGATCCCGGTTCCCACCAGCGGGGTCTCCGAGGTCAGAAGCGGTACGGCCTGGCGCTGCATATTCGATCCCATGAGCGCGCGGTTGGCGTCATCGTGCTCGAGGAAAGGTATGAGACAGGTCGAAATCGAAAACACCTGTGAAGGCGAGACGTCCATATACTGTATCTCGTTCGCTTTCTTGTACGGGAAATTACCCCTGTTTCGCGCGGGCGTCAGACCCTTCATCAAACTGCCGTGATCGTCGAGCGGCGCGTTCGCCTGTGCGATAAAATAGCGGTCCTCCTCGTCGGCCGTCAGGTAGTCGACACGATCGCTGAGCTTCCCCTTCTCCACGGCCCTGTACGGCGTCTCGAGAAACCCGAAGTCGTTGATGCGCGCATACGTACTCATGGAGACGATCAGGCCGATGTTCGGACCCTCAGGCGTTTCGATAGGACACATTCTTCCATAATGGGAAGGATGGACATCGCGCACCTCGAAGCCGGCGCGCTCCCGCGAGAGGCCTCCTGGTCCGAGCGCGTTGAGGCGCCGCTTGTGCGTAAGCTCGGCGAGCGGGTTGGTCTGGTCCATGAACTGCGAAAGCTGGCTCGATCCGAAAAACTCGTTTATAACGGCCGTGATGGGCTTGATGCTGATAAGCGCCTGAGGCGTTACCTGGTCGAGGTCCTGTATGGTCATCCTCTCCTTGATGACGCGCTCCATACGCTGAAATCCCACCTTTATCTGGTTCATGATGAGCTCGCCGACGGAGCGCACCCGGCGGTTTCCGAGGTGGTCGATGTCGTCGACATGGTATCCGTCAGCCTCGGCGATGAGAAAGAGCAGATACTTGACCGTCGCGACGATGTCTTCCCTCGTCAGGGTTTCAACTTTCGTCGCGTTGGGGCCGCCGTATCCGAACTCCTTCATGTGGTCGAATTTCTTGTTGATCTTATACCGGCCCACGGCCCCCAGGCTGTAGGTGCGCGGGTTAAAGAAAAGCCTGTTTATCTCGTTGCGCGCGTTATCGATATTCGACGGTTCTCCCGGCCTCAGGTTCGAGTGCATCTTGAGAATGGCTTCCTCCGAGCTCTTGCACTCGTCCTTCTCAAGCGAATTATAGAGATACGCGTCGTCCTTGTTGTTCGGGAATTCGATGAGACTGACTTCCTTTATCTTCTCTTCCCTCAGCCGGTCGATGATGTCGATGTTGATGCGGCCCGCCGCCTCGATGATGATTTCGCCGGTCTCCCTGCTCACCACGTCTTTAGAGACACGCCTGCCGATAAGACCCTCGAAAGCCTCTTCGCTGGAGAGCTTGACCGTTTTCGTGTCATAAAAAAGGCCCACCACCTCGTCGTTCGATTCGTAACCGAGCGACTTGACGAGCTGGGTGATAGGAAACTTCTTTTTACGGTCGATACGGGCGATCAGATACCCCTTCGAATCCATTTCGAATTCCAGCCACGAGCCCCTGTCGGGGATTACACGCACGGTATAGATGCGCTCGATTTCCTCGTACGAGAAAAAGATGCCGGGTGAACGGTGAAGCTGGTTTACTACGACGCGCTCGGCGCCATTGATGATGAAGGTACCGCGCGGGGTCATAAGCGGAATGTCCCCCATGTAGACGGTCTGCTCGCGTACCTCCATGCTGTCCTTTTTGATAAGGCGTATGGTGGCCTTGAGGGGAGCGGCAAAGGTCGCGTCCCTTTCCTTGCATTCGATTTCCGGGTATTTCGGCATCCCGATATCGTAATTAAGAAACTCGAGCACAACGTCCTCGTGCGGGCTCTCTATGGGAAAGACCTCCTCGAAAACCGCCTGGAGGCCCTGACTTTTCCTTTTATTCGGGGGAATCTTGTCCTGTAGAAACCACTCGTAGGATTTCAGCTGTATTTCGATGAGATTCGGCAGGTCGTGCTTCGAACCGATTTTACCGAAATTCAATACGTTTTTTGCTTTTTGCATGGACGGACTATCCTCGATTACTATGATCTGAAATCAACGATCGGGTACGGATTTCTGAAGAATACCGATCCGGAATCAGGCTGTTCAATACGGGCACACGGGTGACAAGTACATATAGTACCCGTCCAACAAGCGCTTCGTCCAGATTTTTTACCAAAAAACCAAATAATTTCTCTTTTAAATAGAGACGCCGATAGGTTTGACTGCTGGACAATCAAACCTATCGGATTCGCCTGGATTGTTAAACTGCCGCTAAAAGCTAAAGCAACGATGGGCGGTGCCGTGATTACTTTATTTCGACCGTGGCGCCGGCCGCGACCAGCTGCTCCTTGATCTTGTCGGCCTCTTCCTTCGTTACCTTCTCCTTGACCGCCTTTCCGCCGGCTTCCACGAGATCCTTCGCCTCTTTAAGTCCCAGCCCGGTGATCGCGCGGATCTCCTTGATCACGTTGATCTTGTTGTCGCCGAAACCGGTGAGGATAACATCGAATTCGGTCTTTTCCTCGACCGCTTCCGCGGCCGGACCACCAGCGGCGGCCGCAACCGCAACCGGAGCGGCGGCGGAAATACCGAATTTCTCTTCCATCGCCTTTACGAGCTCGGCAGCTTCGATGAGCGTGAGACTTCCGATCGCCTCGAGCAGTTCCTGAATAGAAAGCTTTGCCATTGTTTTACTCCTTATACTTAGTGAAAATATTCAAGTTAATACGGTGAACCCGTAAAAACCTATAAGGGTAAAGCCAAGTTGTGTAATAACACGTCGTCAGCACAGGGCTGATACCTTGAAATCACAAACCCCTTGTAACCCTTAACGTCTGTATAAAAAAAGCTCTATAGAGCGTTTTTTTCCGCGACGGCGTTTATCCCTCTCGCGAGAGAGGCCATTATCTGGTTCACACCCACCGCAATTTTCGTCCCGGGACCGTTTACGAGCGACATCACCTGGGAGAGCAGCACATCCTTCGAGGGCAGGTCGGCGATCTGTTTGACCTGGTCCGCGCTGTAGACAACGTTATCGAGCAGACCCATGGAAAAAGCGAATTTCTCCTGCTCCTTCGCGAAATCCCTGAGCACCTTGGCGACATCACCGACCTCATCCTTCATGAAAACAACGCCGATAGGGCCTTTAAGGTGCTCATCGATCTTCACCGCACCGACCTCGTTCATCGCGCGTTTGAAGAGATTGTTTTTTACGACCTTGTACTCCCCGCCCTTTTCGCGTATCTTCCTGCGCAGATCCGAAAGGCTCTTTACCTTGATCCCGGAATAATTCGTCAGGATGATGTTTTTTCTCTCACGGAGCTTCTGTACGAGGCTCGCAACCTCGTCTACCTTATATTGCTTGACCATTACTTTTCGATCCCCTTGTGATTGATTTTGACGCCGGGCCCCATGGTCGAGGATATATGCAGCGACCTGATATAATTACCCTTCGCGTCGGAGGGTTTGTCCTTCACGATCTGGTTGTAAAAAGCCTTGATATTCTCGATCAGGACGTTCGTTTCGAACGACACCTTCCCGACACCGAGATTTACTACGCCCGTTTTATCGGCCTTGTATTCCACGCGACCGCCCTTGAGCTCCTTGATTATGCCCTTGACATCTTCCGTCACCGTCCCCGCCTTGGGTTTCGGCATCAGGCCCTTCTTGCCCAGCACCGGGCCGAGCTTGCCCACCTCTTTCATCATGTCGGGGGTGGCCACGACCGCCTGAAAATCAATCCACCCCTGCTTTATCTTCTCTATGACATCTTCGGCACCGACATGATCCGCCCCGGCCTCGCGCGCTTCCTTCTGCTTGTCGCCCTTGCAGATAACGAGCACCTTGACCTGCTTGCCGGTTCCGCCGGGGAGGGTCACCGATCCGCGGACGTTCTGGTAACTCTTGTGTACAAGCTTCATCGAAGCCTCGACCGTTTCGTCGAATTTGGCAAACTTGAGCTCCTTTACCTTGTTAACCGCATCGTCCAGCGAATAGAGCGTCGCCTTGTCGATCTTTTTGCGCGCATCAGTTATTTTCTTGCCGCGATCCATTGTGCTTCCTCGTCGATTCTTTATGCTTGGTCTTATCCGGAGTGACGGCCACCGCCGCGCTCCGCCGTTTTTGCGCCTAGTCCACTATCTCCACACCCATCGAGCGCGCCGTTCCCGCTATAATGTTCGCCGCGGCGTCAACCGTGTTGGCGTTGAGGTCGGGCATCTTGACTTTGGCGATCTCTTCGAGCTGCCTGCGGGTGATCTTTCCGACCTTCGTTTTGTTCGGCTCGCTTGAACCCTTCTCGAGGCCCAGGGTCTTCTTGATGAGCACCGAGGCCGGAGGCGTCTTGATAATGAAGGTATAGGTACGGTCCTCGTATACCGTTATAACCACCGGAAGGATGGTTCCGTCCTGATCCTTGGTTCGCTCGTTGAAGGCCTTGCAGAACTCCATGATGTTGAGCCCGTGCTGGCCGAGCGCGGGGCCGACCGGAGGTGCGGGATTGGCCTTGCCGCCGGGAATCTGCAGCTTTATCTCGGTTACTATCTTTTTCTTCTTTTTAATTACTGGTGCCATCGCCCTGTCCTTGTTTACGTTAGAATGATCGCCGCTGCGACGTATTATCAGATCTTGCCGACTTGAAGAAAATCGAGCTCGACCGGCGTACCCCGTCCGAAAATCTCGACCTTAACCCGTAACCGCCCTTTATCGGGATAGACCTCTTCGATCACGCCGCTGAAATTATTGAACGGCCCGTCTATGACTTTCACATGTTCGCCTACCGAGAAGTCCATCACCACGGAGACCTTCTCCTTGGCCTTCTGTTCGCCCATCTGGTCGAAAAGCGCGTTGACTTCGTTTCTCGACAGCGGCTTCGGTTTGTTGGTCCCGTACGCCCCCACGAAACTGGTTACGCCGGGAGTGTTTTTGACCAGAACCCAGGTTTCATCGTCCAGCTCCATTTCGATCAGCACGTATCCCGGGAAAAATTTGCGCGATTTCACGCGCTTCTTCCCGTCCTTGATTTCGGGGACCTCGACGGTCGGGACCTTTATCTGGAAGACCTTCTCCAGAAGGCCGAGATTCTGGACCTTTTTTTCCAGCGCGAGCTTTACCTTGTTCTCGTGCCCCGAATACGTATGGATAACGTACCATTCCTTTGCCATGGTCAGCTGATCACCAGTTTGATAAGCGACATCAGCGCCGAATCCACAAACCACAGGAAAAGAGATACGATGATGACCGAAACGATCACCACCATCGTAAAGCTCGTAACCTCATCCCTGTCCGGCCAGGTCACTTTTTTGAGCTCTTCGCGCGCCTCTTTAACATAGGCTACAATCTTTTTAAACACGCACCACCTTCCAATGCCCTGATATACTGCCGGAATTACGCTTTTGTCTCTTTGTGCAGCGTGTGCCTGTTGCAGAACTTGCAGAATTTTTTGACCTCAAGTTTTCCCGTCTGGGTCTTCTTGTTCTTAGTCTGTGAATAATTGCGGTTTTTACAGTCCTTGCATGACAGCAATATTATCTCGCGCATATCTCAACCTGCATATAGTAAAAATAAGAGCAAACTATTCGCCGCCCTTTCAACGTCAAGCATTAATTAAAAACCAGTACCCTCTCCCCGGAAGTTGATCTGGGATTAGCCGTGAATGCAGCATGCGGATGCTTGTTATGTGCTTCGATCAGCCCACGACCAGAATCGAACTGGTGACCTTTTGCTTACCATGCAAATGCTCTACCGACTGAGCTACGTGGGCAACAGAGGCACACTATTATTGAAAACAGGCCGTTTTTGTCAATAAGAAATTTTGAAAATACGGTACGATCGCGGGGATTAAGGGGCGAAGCCCGGCAGGCTTCGCCCTGTGTCACTCGAAGAGCCCAGGCCGTATGAGGCCGCTATTCCCTGGCCTCTACCACATACGCCGGTATATCATCCTTCAGCAGGCGCCGCTTCTGGCTCTCGGCTTCCTTACGGGTGCCGATTCCCTCTATTCTGACCTTGTAGAAATCGTTTTCGCGAACGACGACCACGGGCTGCTTTACCTGCGACTCGAGGCGCTCTTTCAGAATTTCAGCCTTGCGCTTTGAGTAAAACGCCCCGGCCTGCAACGCGAACCTGCCCGACTCCCCATCGACACCCGTGCGCCGGCCTTCCGCATTCTCTTCCTCCGATTCGACACCGTACTCTTTTCCGGATACCGGTTCCACTTCATCATCCGCCCGGTCGGCAAGCTTCGGAGAGCCACCCTTGCCGATGACGACAATCCCTACCTTCGCCTCCCCCTCGGGCAGCATGTTCAGCTGTTTCGCCGCGGCGTACGAGAGGTCCAGTATCCGGTTTTTCCTGTACGGCCCGCGGTCGTTGATCCGCACCTTTACGGTTTCCCCGTTATCAAGATTCTTTACGGTCACCGTCGTTCCGAAGGGAAGGGTCCGGTGAGCGGCTGTAAGCGCCTTCATGTCAAAGCGCTCGCCCGAAGCGGTCATTCGGCCGTGAAATTCCCTTCCGTACCATGAGGCTATGCCGGTTTGAAAGAATTGTTCCTTTTTCAGGCTGGTATCCACGTTTTTCTCTTCCCGAATCCCATCTTCGTTTTCCATTTTCGCGACCGGCCTGACGCCACGGTTCTTCACGCCCGTGGAAGCTTCGTAGGCCGAATCATCGACATCGTCATATTTATAGACATACTCATCACCGCTTTGCTTCTGCGGCGTCTCTCTTCCGAAAATTCTGTCCCTGGTCAGCGCTTTATTCGGAGCGCAGGCGCCGATCGCAATCGTCGCCGCGATCCCCAGCACAAACGCAATCCGGCGTGTCTTCATCATCGTATCATACCTCCAGACTTTCATCTGATTGAATTATCGGAAGCTATAAAAAATGCCTTTATATATAAAAAATCCTTCTTGACCTGAGCGCTCCGAGCGCGATTTGCTTGATACCCTGCTAAGGATTAACAGAGGTGAAGAATGAGTATCGTTTCAAGCAAACCCACCATTACCCGCAAGGAGCTCGAGAGCGTGCTGGACTGCCTGATAAGCGAGCGCCTCGAGCCGGGAGAAGCGGTAAAAAATCTCGAGACGGAGATCGCGAACCTCACGGGCGTAAGGCACGCACTGGCCGTCAATTCGCTTACCGCCGCCTACCACCTCTCCTTTCTGGCGCTCGACATCAAGCCCGGTGACGAGGTCATCATCCCCTCATATTTCGACTCCGCCGCTCTCAGCGCCCTGAGACAGGCCGGCGGCGCCCCGGTACTCGTGGACACGGGTGAGGGCTCCCTTTTCCCGCCCATCGACGATATACGGGCCAGGATAACGGGCAAAACGCGCGCGGTCGTTGCCGGTCATACCTTTGGTTTCCACGGGCCCATCGGGGAGTTAAAGGAAATCGGCGTTCCCCTCATCGAGGACGCGTCCCATGCCATCGGCTCGGAATGCGACGAGCGACCGGCGGGACAGAACGGAGCCATCAGCGTGGTTTCGTTCGCACCGTCGATGGTCATCACCACGGGCAACGGCGGCATGATCCTTACCGACAATTCCCGCTTCTTTTCAACGATGCGCGACCTGCGCGGCGGCCCGTCGCCGGAGCGACTTGGCTATGACTACACCATGACCGACTTCCAGGCCGCCATGGGCCTTTCCCAGCTTTCCCGCCTTCCGGATTTCATCAGAAGGCGCAGGGAAATCGCACGCGTCTATTTCGACGCGCTGAAAACGACGCCGCACCGCGCCCCGTACGCGTTCGGCGATTCATTCGTCTACCAGTCATTCCCGGTTCTTTTCGATGCTCCGGCGGAGAAGCTCGACAAGTACTGGAAAAAAAACGGGATCGAGGTGTTCAGGCCATATCCGGTGGCGCTTCACCACCACCTTTCTCTTCGGGGAATGGACTACCCCCAGAGCGACCGGCTTTCAAAAAAACTCTATGCACTGCCGATTTACCCGACGCTTACGAAGAAGGAGATCGAAAAGATCACCCGTGCACTCGGCCGTTTTGTTTGAGGGCAAAGACGGCTGCGTTCGGCACAGAGGAGTGGAAGAATGTATATCCTGACGGTTGAAGACAGTTTCGCTTCTGCGCATCAGCTCAGGGGCTACAGCGGCAAATGCGAGAACCTTCACGGCCACAACTGGAAGGTGGTGGCGAGCGTAAAGGGCGAAACCCTCAACGAAACCGGTCTCCTCGTGGATTTCGGCGAGCTCAAGAAAATCCTGCGTACTATTATCGGTGAGCTCGATCATCGCAACCTGAACGAGCATCCCGGGTTCATATCGGCGAATCCGAGTTCGGAAAACATCGCCGCATATATCGCCCGTCGTTTCGACATCGAACTCGCGTCGTTCCCCGCCCCGGTCATCCTCGAGTCCCTTACGGTCTGGGAATCGGACACATCCCGCTGCACGTACATCCCGCAACGCTGAACGCGTCCGGCGTTCGCGCAACATCCCTCCGGAAAGATCGCACACCTCTACGATAAGGGATATAACACTCACAACTGTTATTTTTTTTCATTTTTGCTTGATTTTTTCCCCCTCTTTATGTTTAGGTCATGTAGATGTAAAAATAATTCCTAATAGGGGTCAGTTCAAATGAAGAAGAACATTCTCGTTCTCTCGCTCGCAATGGTTCTCGCCTTTGCGTTCAGCTTCGCGTTCGTAGGCTGCAAGAAGGAAGAAGCGCCCGCTCCCGCCGTTACCGAAGATGTAAAAGACGAAGCGGCCGCCACTGCCGAAAAGCCTGCCGAAGAAAAGAAGTAAATTTATTTCTTTTCCGGAAAGAAGGGGGTGTTCACTGGATACCCCCTTTTTTTTATGCTTCTCCGAACAAAAAGCTTGTGAATTAAACGCCCTGGTATAAGCTTAATCGTGCCTGGCGTGGAAATTTCCGGAACCTTGCAGCACCTGTACCGGTAAACACTCGGAGTATCGTAACATGGACGAAAACCTCAATCGTGTCGCGGTGACCGAGGAAGCGGTGTCGCTCCTCGGCCAGGAAAACATCATTTCGGCTCTTAAAAAATCCGCCACCGCGACCCCGGAAAAGGAAATCGCGGTGGAATTCGTGAATTCCTACGTGGAATTTATCAAGGAAATCGTCGGCCTCGACATTGAGCGGGGGGTGCTCAGGGGAGATTTCGAACTGCGCGACCTCGTCGCCCATGTTAACGCCATGATGCAGCAAAAGGACGAATACATCTACACTACAATGGTAATGCAATGCCCGTTGCACTATAAGGCCGTTCACAGGAGCCTTACGCAGCCCGCCCGCGACTGATGCTGGGATTTTACCGGCGGCCGGGGCTCATTCGATCGACATCGTAAGGTCGAACTCCTCGGGATCGGCATTGAGGCCGAAAACAAGCACCATCGACGAACCCTGGTAGTTCTTCTCGAACCCGCGGTCGGACTGGGAGACCGTATAGATCGGATAACGGAATAAATTGAACGCCCGCGACGATGAAATCGAAATTCTCATATCGCCGTAACGATCGACAAGGCGGAACGAATCGATTTTCTCCGTCAGGCCGACGCCGTCCAAAAATGAATCATCCCTGGCCAGGCCGGGTATTTCATAAAAACGATCCTCATCATGCGCCGCGAGAAGGTTGATATTCAGCTCGATCCCGAAAAGAATCCCGGCCGCACCGGCAAGGGAATACGCCGCCTTTACGCCCGCGAGCGACGCACTGAATGAGTAGCGCTTGTGGATGACAACCCTCTTCCCTTCAAAATCGACAACCCGTTCAAGCGGCACCTGGAGTGACTTCGCTTTTTTCTCGACGTTATACGAGTATGGCAGGCATCCGCACTCCATCATATCAGCCCGCCCGGCCATCAGTTCTTCCGCGGAGGGACAGGCACGCAGAAAAAGGTCCTTGAACGAATATCGCCGGCAGGCATCGTACACCAGCCGGTCCTTAAGCCCCTTCTCTTTTACCACGACCATATCGTGTATCGACTTTACGTCGCCGTTCTGTTCTCCTTCCTCATCGAAGTTCCGCAGGGTTTCGTGATACGCTTCATAGCGGCGCGGAATTACCGCCAGTATATCGAACCGCCGGGAATACACACCCAGCTCCGCGATGGCGCCGCCGTGAGCGGGTGTGATGAGCGCCGCCATATCCTCCCGTCGAAGGAGGACCTGGTTTGTTCCCTCGTTCCATAAATCGCGATCGATGACATCGAAACCCTTGAGTGCGCGTGCCCTCATATATCGTTCCTCGGCGGCGAGGATATTCTCATGGAGCGCGTGGCGCAGGCTTGAAAGATAGATTCCGCCGAAGAGGCCGTGCCAGTAGGCGCAGTTGCACTCGCTTCTATACAGATCGATTTTCGCCTCGTCGAGAGAAATGCCCCGCTCCCTTTCCAGCGTCCGTATTTCGTCGCTGAGCAAAAGGGTGCGTTTGTTGAGCGCGTTCGATTCGGGATACTTGTTCAGAAAATTGTTCCAGACCCCTCCTTTCAGGAAGGGATAAAAATCCTTTTCCCTGTTCCATCCCTTTATCTCTTTATGCAGATCGATCAGCCGTGAGGCAACCGGAGAGGGGAGCGCCCACTCGGACAGCTCGTAATAGCTGCCCTGGGTGAGATATACCCTGCCCAGCGGCGGGTTTTCGCGGATGTAATCGGAAGGGAGAGTCATCGATATCCAATCCTCCCGCAGCACCGCTTCGATGAAATTGACCAGCCATTTCTCCTCGAAGACCCACTTGAATGTGCCCGGCCACATGCCGAATTTTTCACCATCATCACCATATAGAAAGGCGCATTCACCGCGCCGGTCGGCAACCGACCTGAAATAGTCGATGGTTTCGGCCGGAAGCCTGAACGGGATGGAATACCTGAGAAAACGGTCGATCGGAAAAACCTTGAGCTGACGGTCGAGCCGCTCGGTGATGTAGTAGCCGTATAATTCGTCCTCTTCGATTCCGGCATAACGGAAGTGGTTGTCGTCGAGAATGGTGTAATCGAGCCCCAGGCCCGACACCAGGCGCGGGATTTCCGGGTCCCATACGCGTTCCGCCGTCCAGAAGCCATTCGGCTTCACCGTGAAGCGCTTCCCGCAGTATTCCTGCATCGCCGCTATCTGCCCGCGGATATCGTCCTCGGAAATGATCGAAAAAATCGGCTCGTAGAATCCGCCGCCGATTATTTCAACCTGTCCGCGTTTCCGCATGGCGGCCAGCGTCTCGATGTATTCGGGATGGCGCTCCTCCATCCACTCGAGAAGCGGACCGGAATGATGAACGGCGAATCGGAACTCCGGGTACTCCTTCAGCACCTGCAGCGTCCGGTCGTAACAGTCCCGGAAACCCCATTCAAAGACATGGTCGAAATTTCCGACCGGCTGGTGGTCGTGGAGGCAGAAGATGAACCTGCATTTTGTCATGTTGTCCTGTCGATTCGGCAGTTAATTCAGAAAATAAAACGCTTTGGAATCACCACTATACCATCACTGGTTACGGTGAACCGAGCGGCATCGCGCTCGAGGTCATAGCCGATCGATTCATTGGCAGGGATCTCCACATATTTATCTATGATCGCACGCCTGATACGGGTGTGCCGTCCTATTTTGACCCCGTTCATTATGATGGAGTCCAGTATCTCGGCGTAGCTGTTGACCTTCACGCCCGGCGAAATCACCGACCGGTAAACGCGGGAACCGCTGATAATCGCCCCGTGCGATATAATGGAATCCACCGCCATCCCACGCCGGTCATCGGCATCGAAAACCAGCTTCGCGGGAGGATACTGCTCCACGTTCGATCGGATCTGCCAGGAACGGTCGTACATGTTCAACCGTGGGCTCACGGAGACAAGATCCATGTTCGCGTCGAAAAACGAGACAAGAGTTCCGATGTCCCTCCAGTACGCTCGATCGCCCTCGTGCCTGACATAATCGTAGGCGACCACGCGCTCGGTGCCATAAATGCGCGGGATGATGTCCTTGCCGAAGTCGTTATCGCCCTCGAGTCGATGGTCTTCGGAAAGATATTGCACCAGTTTCTCGGTTTTGAATACGTATATGCCCATCGAAACAAAGGCCGAATCTTCCCGGCCCGGAATCGGTTTCGGTTGTTCGGGCTTCTCGCTGAATCCGGTTACGCGGTTAGCGGCGTCGACCTCGAGGACGCCGAAGCGGGTGGCTTCAGCGACCGGCGTCTCGATCGCCGCGATGGTCATGTCAGCGTCTTTTTCTATATGGTAGCGGATCATCCTGCGGTAATCCATTTTGTAGACGTGGTCACCCGAAAGTATGAGAACGTAATCGGGCCGTTCCATTTCTATGATGTAGATGTTTTGAAAAATGGCGTCGGCGGTGCCGCGATACCAGTTATTGTCGATACGCTGCTGGGGAGGAACCACATCGATGAAGTTTCCGAGTTCACGGGGAAAGAGATTCCATGCGGTTTTAATATGACGGTCGAGCGAGAGCGACTTGTACTGGGTGAGAACGATTATCCTCTTTAAATCGGAGTTAAGACAGTTTGACAGGGAGAAATCGATGATGCGATAAATCCCGCCGAAGGGTACCGCCGGCTTGGAGCGGTCTTTCGTCAGGGGATAAAGACGCTCCCCCTGTCCCCCGGAGAGCAGAAAAACGAGCGTGCGCTTGAGATATTCATTATCCATTATTTCGACTTGCTTGCGAGTATCTCCTGTATCTTGCCCTTCAGCTCGTCGAGATTCGACGACTTGGTGATGTAGGCGTCGGCGGTCCACGTCATGAAATTGCTCTTGTAGTTGGAATACGCCGTGTAGATGATGATGGGGATTTTTTTGTCGCGCGACAGGATCTTTCCCAGCGCCTCGATGCCGTCCATCTCCGGCATGCGGATATCCAGCACCACGAGATCGTATCTGTTGGCCTTCACCTTGTCGACGGCCTCTCTCCCGTTGGCCGCTTGGTCAACCTCGTAGCCCTCGTCCTGGAGTTCCATCGCGTAGAGCTCCCGCTGGTGTTGTTCGTCCTCGACGACCAGTATTTTGCTCATACTTTCCCTCCGGAAGATCGTAAATCTTTCCAGGCAACTGACACCTTCAGACTACTATCCGGAACGGCATATTTCAATCATTTTTTGTCCAGGGGGTGCTGGCGCACCGATCGCGAACGCGGAGCGGAGAGTGGGACACCGCATGAGCCGGCGGGAAGCTACTGTCTTATTGAGGGGATTTCTTCTTTCTCAAGGCTTCGTACCTCGTATTCGTTCTGTACGGTTACATCCCCCAGGCCGTTAACGTGAACGATCTTGGTGATGTTGACGAAAAACACGTTACCCGAGGTTTCGCCGCCCGACTGCCTGCGGCGCTCGATGTTCGTGGCGAGAAACCATATGAAGCGGATATTGCGCGTCATCAGGATGACGGTGGTGGACGTCTTCTCCGTGTGGGTCATGAGCTTGCCCCACGTTTTCGTGTCGTCCCTGGGGACCTCGTAAACCAGGTATCCCCCGTACGCCTCGAGAAAGTCGAAGTTGACGATGTCGTCCATATTGTCGACGAAAACTATTATGGTGCCGTCTTTGGTCATGACGCGGACCCCCGGGATATGGATACGGGAAACGAAAACCGGCGGCGGCACCGGCATGCGCACCCCACGCCATGACCCTAAAATCCGGTGGGGAAGCGTGTCAACCACTATGCAACAAAAAAATTAAATAACTATAATATATTGCATACTTTTCAGCCGCCGAGCATCTCCTTCGCGATCCTGGCCGCCTCATCGAGGGCTTTTCCAAGCCCCTCGGGGGACTTCCCGCCCGCCTGGGCGATGTCCTTTCTACCGCCACCGCCACCGCCTACCAGCGGTGCGGTCTTTTTGATGATGGCACCGCTGTCAATACCCGTTGCGACCGCCGCCGAAGTCGCGGCGCACAGAAGTATGGCCTTCCCCTCATGCTCCGAGCCAAGACACACGACCGAATTCTGCATCTTCGAACGAACCAGATCGGCGAGCCTGCGCAATTCGTCGATATCCGCCTCACCCGGTTGATATGTAATCACGCTCGTTCCTTTTACATCAACGGCGCGCGCCAGTATTTCATCCATGTTGGAGACAAGGCTTTCGGTCTTCATCTTTTCAAGCTGCTTCTCAAGTGTGCGGATGCGTTCCAGCGCGTCATGCACCTTCCTGGCGAGATCCTGCTCGGTCGCGTTGAGATCCGAGCTAATCGTCGAGAGTATCTCCTGCTGCGCACCGAAGCGCTCGAGGACTCCGCGCAGCGTGACGGCCTCGATGCGCCGCATCCCGGCCCCGGGCGAGGCTTCCCGCAGTATCTTGAAAACGCCGAGCTTACCGGTATTGTCCGCGTGAGTTCCCCCGCACAGCTCCATGCTGAAGTCCTTGACGCTCACCACGCGCACCACATCCTCGTACTTCTCGTCAAACACCGCCATCGCGCCCATCTTCACCGCCTCGTCGAGCGGACGAACCACCGTCTCCACCGGCCGCCAGGCCCAGATGACGTCGTTGACGATGCGTTCTATCTCGATGATCTCATCGGCTTCGAGAGCCCTGAAGTGGGTGAAGTCGAAGCGCATGCGCTCGGGCTCGACAAGCGATCCCGTCTGATGAACGTGCATACCGAGCACTTTCCTGAGCGCCGCCTGCAGCAGGTGAGTGGCCGTGTGGTTGGCACGGGTCAGGTTCCGGCGCAGCAGGTCAATCTCCGTGGTAACCCTGTCCCCGACAGAAAAAACGCCCTGCACCACTTCGCCCGTATGGATGATAGTGCCGTTCAGCTTTTTCGTGTCGTCCACCCTGAAGACCGCGCCATTGTAGCCGGTGATCGCCCCCCGGTCTCCAACCTGCCCTCCGGACTCGCCGTAGAACGTGCTCTCCCTTGTCACCAGGAATCCCCTTTCGCCGGCATCCAGCTTTTTAACCGCGCCGGACGCACCGGCAAGAGCGACAATCTGTGAACTCGTTACATTCTCGTCGTATCCCAGGAAGACGCTGGGACCGGCATCAGCCGAGAGCGCCTCCAGTATCTTCTCGCTACCGGCCTCGCCGCTCTTCCAGCTCTGCTTCCCGCGCTCGCGCTGCTTCTCCATTTCGCGCTCGAACTCCGCGGTGTCGACGCTTATGCCGTTTTCCCCGGCCATCTCCACCGTCATCTCGAGCGGGAAGCCGAAGGTGTCATAAAGGACAAATGCATCTTTGCCCGAGAGCAGGGCGCCACCGCCGCTCTTCGCCGTCTTCATCGCCTCTTCAAGCCGGTCCATTCCATTTTCGAGGGTTTCCAGAAACCGCTTCTCCTCACCCTCAAGTACATTTTTAACATTGGACGCACCCGTCACGATTTCCGGATAATACGGCCCCATCCTCTCGACCAGCGGGTCGACCATTCCATGCAGGAAGGGCTCGGTAATGCCGATTTGCCGGGCAAAGCGAAGTGCCCGTCGCAGAATCCGCCTGAGCACATAGCCGCGTCCCTCATTGGAAGGGTACACTCCATCGGAGATGGCAAAGGTGAGCGCCCTGGCATGCTCCACCAGCACGTTCACCGGTGCGACGGTTCCACCCTCGTATCGTACATTCGCCGCGCGGCATACGTAATCCACCATGCCGCGAAGCTCATCGGTTCCGTATATGGAATC
>CAZVEG010000011.1:0-52315 GCA_964625625.1 uncultured Leptospirales bacterium
TCAGCGAGCCGCTCCCGGCCGGCGCCTACTGCGTTGAGGTCGCCGGGGCCGGCCGCGCCATCGACCGCAAGTTCTTCACCGTCACCTCGACCGGACTCGTGGTCAAGCGTTCGCGCGAATCGGTCTTCGCCTATGTCACGAGCCTGGTGACGAACGAGCCCGTGGCGAACGCCGCGATCGTGGTCTTCGATAACACTCCGGTCAAAAAAGAGGCCCGGGCGCGACGCACGGCGACCAAACCGCCCGAACGCATCGAGGACCTTCCGGTTAAAATCGTCTACCGCGGCAAGACCGACCAGGGCGGCGTCTTTCACCACCGGCTTAAGAGCGGGATGCATCTTTCGGTGCTCGCCGTCGCGCCGGACAACAGTTACGCCTTCGCCAGCACCGGCTCGCCCTATTCCTTCGCGCAGGAGGAGAGCAGGTTCTTCGTCTATACGGACCGTCCCGTGTATCGTTCCGGCGACACGGTGTTCTACAAAATAATAGCGAAAAAGCGGGAGCGGCGGTTCGCCCCGCTCTCGTCGGCTCCGCTTCGCTATGAAATCCAGAACGCGGACTTTGAAGAGACGGTGCAAAGCGGCAGCGTGACGCTCGACGAGTGGGGCACGTACAGCGGCTCCATCAAGCTCGACGGCGAGGCCCACCTGGGCGAATACCGCATACGTGTCGGCGGTACCGCCGAGACGATGCACGGCAGCGGGCGCTTTTACGTGGAGCAGTACCGAAAGCCCGAATTCAGGATCGACATCACACCCGCGCGTCCCTACTTCATCAACGGCGACACCGCCGAGTTCCGCGTCGACGCCAGATACTTCTTCGGCGCGCCGCTGAAGGGCGCCCTGGTCAGATACCGCTTCTACGAAAGCCGCCTTCGCGACACCGACACCACCTACTGGTGGGAAGAGGACTACGGCCACGACGATGCCTACAACCGCATCAGACTGGAAGGCGACCGCTATCTTGACGACAACGGCGTGGCGGCCCTGCGCCTGGCCTGCGGGAGCTTTCCGTACGACCGCGAAATAACGCTCGAGGCCACGATCGTGGACCGCTCGAACGTCAGCATCACCTCGCGCGCCAGCGTAAAGGTCGGGCGCGGGGACTTCTACATCAAGATAAACCCGTCGCGGGGCTTCTTCGCCGACGACGAGAAAAAAGCCGTCGAGGTGAAGACGATCGCCCACGACGGCACGCCCGTGAGCGCACCGGTGGAGATCAAGGTGCTGCGCTATATCTGGAAGCCCTGGCAGCGCGTCTACGTTCACGATAAAACACCGGTGTTCGAACGGAAACTCCAGACCGACGAGAAGGGCGCATACCGGTTCGAGCTCCCGAAAAAATTCGACCTGTACGGCGAGTTCGATATACTGGCGACGGCGAGCGACCGCAGGGAAAACCTCATCACCGCCTCGCGCGTGGTGTGGGTGTACAGCTCGCGCGGCGCGCGCGTGGACTCCCGCTTCAAAAACCTCGAACTTTCCGTTGACCGTCCGATCCTCGACAAACCCGGGGAGATAACCTGTCTCCTGAAAAGCCGCTTCCCCGACGCGTGGGTGTGCCTTACAGTCGAAGGCCGGGACGTCTATGAAAAAAAGGTCGTTCGGATGACCGGCAACGTCATGCCCGTGAAGATGATCATAAAGGAAGAGTACGCGCCGAACTGTTTTATAACCGCGACGATGCAGCGAAGCCGCGCGCTCTTCACGAATTCGGCCGGCGTGACGCTCCCCGACGCCGACACCCGAATCATGATCAGCCTCACCCCGTCGAAGGAGAAATACCTGCCGGGCGAAAAAGCCACGGTGCGCCTGAAGGTTGACGACGAGAACGGGAAGCCGCTTCGGGCCGACATTTCGCTCGGCGTGGTCGACGAGGCGATCTACTCGATCCGGCACGATCACACGCCGAAGATGCTCGATTTCTTTTACGCGAAGATCTCCAACTGGGTGCTCACCAACTACTCCTATCCCATCACGGTGCTCGCCGGCGCCGCCAAGGAGGGCAAGGTAAAGGTACGCGAGAAGTTCGAGGACACCGCCTTCTGGAAGGCGGACATACGCACCGGCGACGACGGGCGCGCCGAGGTGAGCTTCGATCTGCCCGACAATCTCACCACCTGGCGCCTGACGGCCCGCGGCCACGACATGGCCGGCCGTGTGGGCGAGCGCAAATCGGAAATACTCGTAACACAGGATCTCATCGCGCGCGTCGGCAAGCCCCGTTTCATGATCGAGGGCGACACCGTGGGACTCGTCGGCATCGTCAACAGCAACACCGCGCGCGGGCTTCCCGACGTAAAGACCGAGCTCAGGGCGGACGACGCGCCCGTTCAGCCCGACGAGTCCGTGCGCATCAGCCTGCCCGCCTTCGGCTCGGCGCGCGCCTACTACACCGTGAAGGCGCCGGACGGCCGGAATTCCATGAAGCTCCTCTTCACGGCGACGGCCGACGCGGCCGCACGCGACGCGCTCGCGCTCACCATCCCGGTCCACAGCCGGGGCGTGCCCTACGCGCTCTACGGCGCCGGCGACATGGCCGGAAACCGGACCGTAACGGTGCAGCCGCCGCCACAGGCCGAAGACTTCGACTTCGTACCGTCGGAGATCGTCATCTCGCTCAACCCGGGCCCCGTTGCCCGCATGGCCAAGGCGGCCGGGTACCTGGCCGAATACCCGTTCGGATGCGTCGAGCAGAGCATCAACCGCTTCCTGCCCGCGCTCGCGCTCAGGGCGCTCCTCGCGAAAAAGGGGATGGAGGGGCTCGTCGCCGGACTTAAAGTGGAGGAGACGGCCGCGGCGGGAATCGAACGAGTACAGCGCGCGCAGAACGACGACGGCTCGTGGGGATGGTGGAGCGGCGACCGCGGCAACGAGTTTCTCACGGGCTACGCGCTCTTCGCGCTCCATACGGCCGGAAGGCTCGGCTACACGATCGATCGCGAGCGCGTGGAAAACGGCCTGCGGGCGGTCGAGCGCATGCTCTCCGACAGCTCCGGCGACCACGACACCGCGGCCTACCTGTTATATATCCACTCCCTCTACGGGCGATGGAATGATCCGGCCTTCCGCCGGATAGCCGCCGGGAAAAAACCGACCGCCTATACGCTCTCTTTCCTGGTGCGGGCGCTCGCCCTGTCCCGCAACATGCGGAATCTTCAGCCTTCCGAGAGGGAGCGCATCGACGCGGTCCTGCCCGGCTCGATTGACGGTCTCAGGAACATGCAGAAGCGCGACGCGCGCGGCGTATACTGGGAGGCCCCACCCTCGCACGCGTGGAGCTGGCAGGGGGGCAGCGTGGAGCTCACGGCGCACGTGCTCGAATCGCTGATCGTCGCCGGAGACCGCTCGCCGCTTCCGGCGCAGATACTCGGTTCGCTCTCACGACGCGGCAGGGACGACCGCTGGAACTCGACCAAGGAGACCGCAACGGTGATTCTGGCGGCCTGCCGTCATCTCGAGATCGCGGGCTTCGGCGGCGTCGGAAGCGGAACGGCGGCCTTCTCGCTCGACGGCAAACCGGTCACTTCGATTTCATATGACACGGGCGCGGTAAAGGATCTCGCGGCACTCACGCGACACGTCGCCATAACCGAAACGTCCGCGGCGAAAGCCTACACCATAACCGCCGAGGGAAGCGCGGAGGCAGAGGTGAGCTTCGATGTGACGCTGAGGGGAAACCTGTATTTTAAAAGCTCGGGGTTCATGTCGCTCTTCAAATCCGAGGAGCGCGGCATACGGTCGCTCGAAAACGGCATAGGCCTGTCGCGGAGCTTCCACGCGATAACGCGCGTGCGCGACATCAACAACAACGAGTACATGGTTCCACAGTCGATCTCGTCGAGCGCGCCCGTACGGGTCGGCGACGAAATCATGGTGAAGGTGCGCTTCCGGGCCCAGGACAGTTTCGAATACCTGGTGCTCGAGGACTATCTTCCGTCGGGTTTCGAAGTGGTGCTTAAAAACGCCTATGACGAGTACCAGCCGTATTCGCACAGCGAACGCCGCGACAACCGCATGGTGTTTTTCTTTACCAGCATCAGGAAAGAGGAAATATACGAGATCGCTTACATAATGCGCGCCGAGCTTCCCGGCAGCTTCCTGGTCAAACCCGCCCGCATGGAATGCATGTACGAGCCGTCAATCCAGGGGTGGGCCGTTCCGGCGCGCTTCGCCGTGGAAAAGAAATAGGAGTGCCGCTTACGCGCGGCACTCCGCGGCGACGTGCAGTCCCCTGGTCTTGTAATAGGGGATGATAATGATCTGGTACAGCACCGAAAACATGGCAAAAGCGATTCTGGTCAGCATGGCGATCCTCCCGTATACATTTCCCGCGCCCGCTTCCCGGGGGCCGGGGTAACACAAACTAAATGAGTGAGTGCTCACTCATAATATACCCACGGGGCCTTCGTGTGTCAATAAAAAAATATAAATTAATACCACTCTGCGTTTTTTTCCTGTTCGCACTGGAGAGCGAAGCCCCCCTGCCGGCAAACCCGGTCCCCGGCCCCTCCGACGGGCAGACCGTCCGCATCAGCATACTCTCAAAAACGATGCGCCTTCGCCGGGAGGGCGGCATCGGCGCCGGTCCGGAATTCATCTTTCCCGAAGGCACGCGCCTTGAAGACGCACCGGGAAGCGGGAGCGTTTTCATACGGCGCGCCGAGGCGCTGCCCTCCGCCGACGGATGGATACTCGAAACCGACGCGGGCGCTCGAAACGGCGCGTTTCGCCTGATGATTGATACGCCCGCCCCGAACCGCACATTCGAGGTGAGGATCGGGAACGAACGGCGACGCTATCCCCTGCCCCTCGAGGTGCGCAACCTCGATTCCGGGATGGAATTCATCATCACCGAGCGACTTGGCCGCTACGCGCGCGATGCCGCGCGCGCGGAATACGGCGCAATGCCCCCGGGTACGGAGGAGGCGCTCGAGGCCCTCGCGCTTCTGATAGAGGCCCGGCATGGATCCGTCGGGCATTCGCGCGCCCACAGGGACTATGACGCGTGCGACCTGGCCCACTGCGTCGTATACCGCGGTCTCACCGCCGGAATGCCCGCGACGGAAGCGGCATGGCGAATCGATTCCCGGACGCTCGTGTGCGGAGCGCACTTCCACGCCGAGTGCGGCGGGCGCACCATGGGGGAGCGCGTCTTCGGTTCCGCCGGGAAGGACTGCCATGGCATACGGGACCGCCTGTCGGAGACGGGAACGGATCTGTGCGGCGGAATTCCCGCCCGCTGGCGGGTCCGCCTCGCGGCGAAGGAACTCACACACATCCTCCTGGGAAGCGGCACACCCGTTTCTTCACCATTTTCGCTCTCGATGAATACGGAGACGCTTCAGCTCACCATGCGCGCCGGCAGCACGCGACGCGTTTACCCGGCCGAAGACTTCAGGTTGCGCGTCAACCGTCGCAGGGGATGGGATTTCCTGAAAAGCAACGATTACCGGATAGAGACGATCCCGGACCCGGGCGGAACGGTATATGTCTTTGACGGAACCGGGAATGGCCACGGGGCCGGTCTCTGCCAGAAGGGGGCACTGGAGCTCGCACGAAGGGGGTACTCGCGCTACGAGATACTGGCACACTATTATCCGGCGGTCCGGTTCACCGTTTCGAAAACCGAAGCCGAAACGCCGCCGACGGAGCTCTCATACGCGCTCTTCAATCCGCAGAGCGGCGAGATCACCCGATCGAGCCACCGGGCCTTTGAAAAACGCGTACTTCCGCCCGGATCCATCTTCAAGCTGGTCGTCGCGCTGTACTGCGCGGCCGAGCGGCCGGATCTTTTCGACGCGCACCGGTATAGGTGCACGACCCGCGCCGGCGCGCCGCTCCCCGAACGGTGCTGGACTCCCGGGGGCCACGGCGACGTCGGCATGAGCGGCGCGATTTCGCATTCATGCAACCTGTTTTTCGCCTCCCTGTGCGCCACGATCGACGCGGGCTCCTTTCGCCGCTTCTGCGAATCGCTCGCCGCATACGGCGTTCGGATCGAAATGCCTGCCGTTCGCGATCAAGTCGAATTCGCCCGCCTGCTGGCAGGTCTGGATTACCGGGTCAGGATCCCGGCCGGCGACCTCATTGCGCTCGCGCGGCTCGTCTCACCGCGGGGGGACGCGTTTCCCGGCCTTCGGATCTCACCCGAGCGACGGGGCGTCATCGCGCGCGCGCTGTTCGACACCATGGACACGGGCACCGCCGGCGGCGTGATCGCCGCCGATCGCTCCGGGCCCGACCGTGCATGGGGCAAGACCGCGACCGTTCTCTCCGGAAGCAACCGGCTGACCGGATACGGCCTTTTCCTTGGAGGAGAGGGCGAAAACGGCATTCTCGTGGTGCTCAGGGGAGGGAATGGAGCACGGGCCGGCCGATGGGCGGTTCGATTGCTTTGCGACCCGGCGGCCGGTACGATCGAAAAAAAATGAATTTTCTCCCCTCCGGGGTCGATATATTCTCTATATACGTCTATACGCACGCATATATCATTCAACGAGATAAAGAGGTTCTTTATGAGACGAGCAATCATATCCATAAGGCTGATCGCCGGAACGGCATTCCTCGCCTTTATGGCCGCGCTTATGCCCCTGTACGCCCAGGAGGCGCCCAAGGCTCCCGCCGAAGACAAAAAGGAAGCCGCACAGCCGGTCGAGGACATCGGCGGATGGCGGGTAAAGGACTTCAAACCGTATGTCCAGGCGATGCGCGACCTCCAGAAACTGAGCCGCGAGTATTCGGAAAACCTGCTGAAGGTGGCGATTGACGAGTATTCCACGGGCCTCGACATTCTCGAAGACATGGAGAACGAGGTGGCCAAGCTCTCCGCCGCCAACAAGGACAAGAAGAACCTCAACGAACGCTGGTACTGGCAGGAGATTGATCGCAAGAACCAGGAGGCCCGCCAGATAGCCAAAATTCGCTACGACGCCAAGATGAAGGCCGTTACCTTCTTCACGAGAGCCATCAACAAGCTCGACGAGGTGCAGTTCACCGAGGTGCGCAAGGATCCGAAATTCGTGACCTTCCAGTCGCGTCTGTACCAGGTCTATGTATCGTGCCAGTACGACGTGCAGAACCTGAAACCCTGCATACCCATCCTCGAGCGCTACGTCGCCCTGTCCGAGGCGAACAGCAAGGACGTGTGGGCATACCGTTACCTTACCAGCTGCTACGGCTTCATGGAAACCATGATCGGCAAGTTCCGCCTGGGTTCGGAAGAGGAGACGCTGAAGTACAAACAGCTCAAGAACCGCAACATGCTCAAGGCCACCGAGATCCAGTACGGGGTTGACTCGCCCGAGTACAAGCACATACAGGAAATCGTGGAAACCGACGAGAAGAAGACCGAACGCCTCAACGATTTCAAATAACGAAAATCACGTCATATCGAACGATGAAGGCGATGATTCAAATCATCGCCTTCATCGTTTCCCGCAATGCCCCGGGGAGTCCCCTGTCACGAATATATCCAGTGAACCGAAAAAATAAAAATTATCTTTCATGCGCGACGCGGGCTCTTCGGCCCGTTTATTCGGAGGCGGGCTCGACGGAGGGGCCGGCGGTCACCCGGTACGCGCGCCCGTCGGATGAAAGGAGCACCCTCAGGACCAGGCCCTCGGGCACATAGAGTCTCATATGTTCGGGCTGCAGGATGTTGTTCGCCCGCTCGTAACGCTCCCGTTTCATGTTGAGCTCCCATCGCTCGACGACGACCACGATGTATTCCCCGGGCACGACGGAGTGCCTGAATACGCGGCGGGTCTCCGCGGGACCGGTGCCGGTCCGCCCCGCTTCGACGCCGTTGATAAAAATTTTATAGAAGATCATTCTGCCCGATGGCGGGCCGGGAGTGTCGTCGATCGCCTCGATCTCGAGATTGTGCGCTCCCGGCGAACGGTAACGGACGCCGTCGGCGTACCGGTAAACGGTTCTTGCCGTCGCCGCGTCGATCACCTCGATGCGTTCGCCGTCGGATACGAAGATGATGCGCGGATCGGGGGCGTCAAGAAAACGGGCCTTCCCCGTCAGCACAAGCGCCATTCGGACCTCGCCGAGCACGCAGCGAAGCTCACCGCCGGAGCGTTCGAGGAGCACCGGCAGCCCGCGGTACAGGGTGAAATCGATCACGCCCCTGCGCTCCAGCACGCGTTCCCCGTTGAAATCGGCCGAACGGAGAACGCCCTCCTCGCTATCGCCGTCGCGATACAGGACATAGAGCGTTCCCCCGGAGCCGCGGAGACGCAGTGGCGTCGAGCCGGCGCCCTCCATGGGAAGCTCCGATGCACCGGCCTCGCCCCGCCCCCATCTTCCGGCAATGGCGTTTCCGTTTTCCACGCGCACATAATACACGATGTCGTCCTCAATGACGAAGCGCTCGACTCCCGCTTTTATCGGAAGCGCGACGAGCCCCCCGCCCTCCAGCGAGTGGAGAATGCCACCCGGCAGCAGCGCGTATGAAATGCCTGTAGCCTCGACCCGGCCGGCCAGGGCACGCGCCGACGGCGGGATGCCGGCTAAAACCGTTATGGAAAGCGCGAGCGGGAGAACGAAGGATATGAGGGTTTTTTCGCGTCTAGAGCTTCTCAAGGATGTCCGCAAACTCCGATTGGAATATCCTGGCACCCAGCGCGCTCTGTTCGTCCACGATCTCATTGAGAATTTCGGGCGTGGTGAGCGGGTTTATGGTGACGGCGCGGAGCACCACGATTTTCTGCGGCCTGTAGCGTGTGGACTCGATCATGGTGCGCGAAACGAAGCTGTTGTCCTCCTGGCGTATGGCGCGGTGCAGCTCGATATTGAGGTCGTTCAGGGCGTCATTGATCCGCCGCAGCCTTTTCAGGAGTTTGATGAGCCGGTAGGGATCGGCCTCTTCGTCGACCTCCTTCATGAGCGCGTCGAGCCGCGCCTGTATCTTCCGGGGGACGTAGCGATAGTTGAATATGAATATATCGGGCACGTTCATCGGCTCGAAGTCGGGATGCCGCGTAACGATATCCCGGAGCGTTCCGGTGATGTCGAAGGCGTGGTCGAACAGGATGCGAAAGCCCTCCTTGCCGAAGATCTTGAAGGTGACCCAGGGCTTGAGGCACGAGAACGGGCGCGACCCCTCCACGGTGAAGCGCCCCTGGTCCACGGAGTCGGGCCGGATGATGTAGTTGGAGGCGTGCTTGATGTAGTTGAGCGCCGTCTCGTTCCGGAAAAGGATCATGCCCATCGAGAGCGGCGAGTACATGAGCTTGTGCGCGTCGAAGGTCACCGAGTCGGCCTGTTCGATTCCCCTGAAGAGGTGGCGGTACTTGTCGACGATGAGCAACGCCCCTCCCCAGGCCGCGTCGACGTGGAAGAAGGTGTCGTATTCGTCCGCGATGCGGCGGAGCTCGATGAGGTCGTCGATGTTGCCCGTTTCGGTGGTCCCGGCGATACCGATGATCGCGATGATCTTCGTCTTCTCGTCGGAGCGCTCGTTCTGCTCCCTGATCTGTGCACACACCTGGCGCAGCCGGACTATATCGATCCGGTTCTCGGCGTCCACGGGTATCTTGATGACACTGTGGTTTCCGATGCCGAGTATGCGGGCGATCTTCTCTATGGAATAGTGCCCGCGGGCCGACACCAGTACGACCGCACGCCTGCAGTTATAATAGCGGTACGCCTCGTAAATGCCCGCCTTGCGGATGCCGGGGAAACGCCCGCTCGCGGGGAAGGCCTTGTTGCGGGCGACCATGAGCGCGGTGAGGTTCGCCATGGTGCCGTCGAGCGTCACGTTGCCGAGCGCTATGCGATGGTTCTGTACGTGCGTGCGGTAGAAGTTCTGCGAGCGGTCGAAGATGAGCCGGTGGATCCAGGCGATGAGCTCGCGCTCCAGGAAGGTCGATGCCTTGGCGGTCTCGATCTTCACCTGGTTCTGGTTGAGCGCCGCGATGATCATCTCGAGGAGGATCATGAAATAGGGAATGGCGCTGGTCATGTGGCCGATATAATAGGGATTCCCCACCTTGACCGAATGAGCGATCACCTTGGTCTTGATTTCGCCGAGGATATCTTTAAGAAGATTGGGATGCCGCGGGATCTCCATCACCGAGAAAATCTTCGCGAGCTCCGGAAGGGATATTTCGCTGTGAATGCCGCCCTTCGCCTTGAAAAAGTTGTGGATGAGATCGAGGAGCTCGTGGCCGAATTCGAGGAACTTGTCGGGGTTGTCCGGCATTATGAACAGCTTGCGCAGATGTTCGAGGTCGGCCCGAACCTCTGTCGTTCGTTTTTCCTCAACCGTGTCGAAGAGCTTCATGGTGTCCGGACGCCTGCCATAGAGTTAGGAAAAGGCACCGGCCCTCCCGCGGCGCGGCCCCTCCCCATCTCATGTATCATAATCCTATTTTGCAAGTACTTTTACTCAATAATACCGTTTGCCTGACAGGAGTAAACCGGCGTTTTCGAAATCCGGCGAAAATCAGCGAAAACGGCCCTTCAGACACACTGGACAAAAATGTACCAATATTACCTGGATTATTCCAAAAAAACGGGGTAAAAAGGTACCCGCCGTTTCATCATGGCCGCATTGCCCTGTTCCGCGGAAAATACGCGTCGCCCGGGAAGCCCCGTCCTGGATTTGAAGCGAAAAGGAGTCCTCACCGTAAAAAACAATTGACAGTTAGTTTACTTTTTTATTGTGTAATGGAATACTTAAACGACAAAGCGGGCGGGAGCAAATATCGTGCTTTTCTCGGATGACCAGGTAAACCAGACCAGCGAGATACTCAAGTCGATCGCCCATCCCATCAGGCTCAAGATACTGTGTTTTCTCATGGACGGGGAAAAGACGGTCGGAGAGATCGAAAGGGAATTCGGCTCGTCGATCTCCAACATTTCGCAGCACCTGACGGTCCTCAGGAAGATCCACATGGTCAATCGCCGCAAAGAGGCGAATTTCATGTTTTACTCGGTGAAAGATCCCAAAATAGCCGAGCTCCTCGGCACCCTGAAACAGCTCTATTGCACCGGGCATTGAGGCCGGGAGTCCTTCTCAGTACACCTTCAGTATCCGCCGCGTGTTGAAAAACCGGTCTTCATTGCGCATGTAGCAGAAAGCGTGGATGTATGTTTTATTACCGTTCTGAACGACCTCCTTCGGGAGGATTCGCCGGGTGGTAACGCGGCCGCTTTCGTCCATGTAACGGATCTTGACCACGTCGCCGATATAGATGTCGTTGTTGAGGTTGAGCCGTCGCTTCTGCTTGCGCGAGAGCTGGGGCTGCATCGCATCTCCGTGAAGCCGGGCGAGGTCTCCGAAGGTCCACTCCCCGAGCGTATCGTGGAACCGGACGACCTTCCGGAACACCTCCATGCACGAGCAGGCATCGGCAAGCGCCCGGTGATGGCCGGTGCTTTCGATATCGAGATTGGCGCAGAGCGTCTCGAGCCGGTAATTGGGCATGTTGACGAAGGTCTTCCGCGAGAGACGCACCGTATCGTAGGCCGAGAGCGGCGGAACGTCCATCTCGCACTTCTTGAAGGCCACCTCGAGGAAGGTGAGGTCGAACCGGGGGTTCTGTATCACCAGCGTCGCGTCGTCCATGAATTCCGTCACCCCGGGCAGCATATCGCCGATACGCGGGGCCCCGTGTACCATTTCGTTGGTTATGCCGTGAATCTCGATCGCGCGCTCGGGCATCTCCTGTTCGGGGTCGATCAGCGTGGAAAATGTGGCGAGCGTCTCGTCGAGCGTAAAGCGCACCATTCCGATTTCGACGATGCGGTCCAGCGCGGGATTAACACCGGTAGTCTCGAAGTCCAGCGCGCAGAATACGGCGTCGCCGAGCCTCGTGTATTCGTTGACCATAAAGAACGGATTCCTTTCAAGGTGTCACGCGACTCCCTCCGGGCCGGGAGCGGCGCGGTTTTTGCGCCGGAGATCCCTAAAACTCCCCGATCAGCCGTACTTCCGGCTCGAGCGTGACTCCAAATTTAATATACACCGTTTCCCGGATAAATTCAATAAGTTCGCGTATGTCGGCGGAACGGGCCCCGCCGGTGTTGACGATAAAATTGGTATGCAGGTCCGATACCATCGCCCCGCCGATGCGGTGAGCCTTCAGTCCCGCGTCGTTCACCAGTTTCCACGAGGAATGCCCCTCGGGGTTCTTGAACACCGATCCGGCCGACGGGTATTCCAGCGGGTGCTTTTTCGCGCGCTCGTCGAGCAGCTCGCGTATCCTTCGCCGCACGGCTTCGGCGTCATCCGCGCGGCGCAGCCTGAAGCGCCCGGTGGTGACGATGGCCCCCTCTTCCACGTCCAGGTGACGGTAGCGCGCCATGGAGGGCTCGATATCCAGCCGCCTCGGCTCTCCGGCCGGATCCACATATTCAATCCGGTATAAAATATCCACAAAATTGCCGTCGACCGTCCCGGCGTTCATGATGATGCCGCCGCCGACGCAGCCGGGAATTCCGGCCATGAATTCCATCCCCGAAAGGCCCCTCCCGGCGCAAGCGGAGACAAAGTCCTCCTTGCGCATGGAGGCGGGGGCACATACGACATCGTCCTCGAATTCCGGACCCGCGGCACCCAGGGCTTCGGGCGAAATACATACCGTGACTCCGCGGATGCCGCGGTCTCCCACCAGCAGGTTGGACCCGCCCCCGATGACGGTTCGCTGGAGCCCGGATTCCGCGCAGATACGCACGATCTCCGCCAGCGATTCGACGTTCGAGGGGATAACCAGCACGTCTGCGGGCCCGCCGGTCTTGAAGGTGGTATGCCTGGAGAGCGGTTCGTCGGTCTTCACCGCGCCCAGCCCGCGCAGGCGCCGGACAACATCCTGTGGAACGGTGACGTTCATACCGGGACACGATCGTCAAAAGGCGCGGTTTTGTCAAAGATAAAAGCTCCCGCGCTTTTTTATTTACAAATTACTCTATACTGCCATAGTGAACCCTGTCGATAATGGATATAAGGCGTAGAGAAATAATACCGGAATAAAAAAAGGCCCGGACGGGGCCCGGAAGGACAGGTTGATCCGCAAGGCGAAAAAGACACCCATACCCGATCTCACCGAATTCACCGATGATGAAGGCAAAAAGTGGATTCAGACCTCCACTGAGGACCTGTTTTCGGTACGGGAGCTCAACGAGGTTCTTGATTCAATCGAAAAAGACAAGGACTCCGGAGAGATCGTGCTGGCCAGGATCGACTTCCGGCGCGTCAACAAGGAATACTACGAAACCGTACAGGAACTGCAGGCGACGCTGAAAAAACGCAACGCGATACTGAAAAAACTCATCGTCGAATCCAAAACTGTAATTGACAGAAAGAACCGCAAGCTGAAAGAACTCATTGAGTACATCAAGAAACTGCACGTGCTCCTGGCGTATTACAAGCTGCGGCCTGAAGACTTCGAGAAGATCGATTTCAGCGTCCCGGTCTATGCGGCCCCCCCTGTCGCGATCGAGCCCCGCGAGGAGGAGCCGATCGTGGTGGTGGAATACACCGAGGTCCAGGAGAAAGTGCTGGACGACTCCGGTGAGGAGGCAGAGCCCGTCAATCGCTGACCCTCCCTTCGCCCATGCCGGCCGATTCCGGCAACGCACGTTCGCAATACCAGCACCTGGAGGTTACCGTGGCCCTGCGACTCTATAACACCCTGTCCGGACTGGCCGAGGAGTTCGTTCCGGGCGGCGTAAAAAAGGACTCTCCGTCCGATTACCCCCCCGCGAGCATTTATTCATGCGGCCCCACCGTTTACGGTTACGCCCACATCGGCAACTTTCGCACATTCGTCTTCAACGACCTGTTGCGACGCTACCTGAAGTTCAGGGGGTACCGGGTCGATCACGCCATGAACATCACCGACGTCGACGACAAGACGATCGCCGGGGCGGCACGCGAGGGTGTGAGCCTCTCCGACTACACCGGGCGATACACTTCCATCTTTTTCGAGGACCTGGCGACGCTGAACATCGAGCCGGTCGAGCACAATCCGCGCGCCACCGAATCGATAGACGGCATGATCGACATCATTTCACGGTTGAGCGAGAAGGGAATCGTCTACGAAAAGGAGGGTTCGCTCTACTTCAGCATTGCGAAGTTCGAGTCGTACGGCAGACTCTCGCGTCTCGACACGCGCGAGGTGAAGAGCGGTCTGCGCTACGATACCGACGAATACTCCAAGGAAGACGCGCGCGATTTCGCGCTCTGGAAGGCCCCGAAAGAGGGCGAGCCCTACTGGGACACGCCCTTCGGCAAGGGCCGGCCCGGCTGGCACATCGAATGCTCGGCCATGGTGCGCCGCATCTTCGGCGGCACCATCGACATACACACCGGCGGCGTCGACCTCATCTTCCCGCATCATGAAAATGAGATCGCGCAGAGCGAGGCCGCGTACGGCGAGCAATTCGTGCGCCGCTGGATACACGTTGAGCACCTGCTGGTGGAAGGCTCCAAGATGTCCAAGTCGCTCGGCAATTTCTATACGCTCCGCGATCTTCTCGGGAAGGGGCATTCTCCGCGGGCCATCCGCTACCTGCTCGTTTCCGCGCACTACCGCAAACAGCTCAATTTCACCTTCGATGGGCTCGCCCAGGCCGAAAGCGCTCTCGCGCGCATCGACAACTTCCTGCTGCGCCTCGACGGCATTTCCGCGGGAGACGTCGCCAGCGACGGGCTTGCCGGCCTGATCGACGGATTCATCGAGCGCTTCACCGCCGACATGGACGACGACCTCAACATCTCGGGGGCGCTCGGACGCCTGTTCGAGTTCATCCACGAGGTGAACGCGCTTGTCGACCGCGGAGCGCTCACAAAGGCGGACGCGCACCGCGTGCTCGACGCGCTGCGCGGGATAGACACGGTGCTGGGGGTGATCTTCTTCTCCGCGCCCGGGGACGAGGTCGACGAGGAGCGCATACAGCGCCTTATCGACGAGCGCCGCGATTCGAAAAAGGCGAGGAATTTCGCCAGAGCCGACGAGATCCGCGCGACGCTGGAGTCCGAAGGCATTATCCTCGAGGACACGAAGGACGGAACGCGGTGGAAACGAAAGAGATAATCGGCCGCAACCCGGTACTGGAATACCTGCGGGCTCTCGAGGAGCGGCACGGCGGAGAGCTTTTCATTTCGAAGAGCGCGCACGGCAAGATAATCGACGTGATAGTCCGCGAGGCGAAACAGCGCGGCGTCAGGATAAGCTATTGCGAAAAGGACGTCCTCGCTAAGGTCGATTCCTCTTCGCGGCACCAGGGCGTCATGCTGCGCCTGGCGGCACGCACCAGGCTGCCGCGCGAAGAAGACTTCCTGGATGAGGTCGCCGCGGCCTCGGGTCTCATCGTGGCGCTGGATCGCATCTCCGACCCGCACAATGTCGGCTCGATCATACGCAGCGCGGAGGCGCTCGGCGCATCGGGCGTGGCGCTCTCCCGCGCCCACTCGGCCGAGGTGACCCCCGTCGTGGTGAAGGCCTCCGCGGGAGCAACGGCGCACCTTCCCGTACTCACCGTATCGAACGTCGCGCAGTTTCTGGAAAGGGCGAAGGCTCGCGGTTTCTGGATCATCGGGGCATCTGGAGAGGGCGAGTCATCCCCGGAGGACGTAGCCGAAGTACGTCCGGCCGTGCTCGTAATAGGAAGCGAGGGTGAGGGCATGCGGCGCCTCACCGAGCACAAGTGCGATTACATGGTGCGCATTCCGCTCAGGGGAAACATCGCGTCGCTCAACGCCTCGGTCGCGGCGGGAATCATCCTGTACGAGCTGTTGAAGCGGCACACGGACTGACACCCTTTAACAACAACACGCTGGCGGTCACCGGTGAACATCCTCTCCTTTTTCGGCGTCTTCTCGTTCTGTTTCGCGATCTTCCAGGGCATATACGTCCTTGCCCGGGATGCCGGGGCGAGGGCCAACCGGCTCTTCTTCGGCATCGCCTTCTGCATCGCGCTGTGGTCCTTCTCGGCGGCGTTCGGCTACTCGGCCACGGAGGCGATGGATGTGTTCTACTGGGTGCGGTTTTCGACCTTCGGCTACGTGTTCCTGCACACGTTCACCCTGCACTTCTGCGTCGACCTCGCTCGGAACGGAAGACCCGTACATCCCCTCTTTTATCTGGTCTATGCGCCGTCGCTCTTCTTCCTGTACCGGGGCCACACCGATATACTCATCTTTTCCGACTTCGTGCGGGACGGGGTTTTCTGGATCGGCGTGCCGGCGTTCGACCTGTGGCTTTTTTACGTTTTTATGGCAAACTACCTGCTCTATTACATCATTTCCGTAGTAATCCTCCTGCGATGGCGGGCGCAGACGGAAAGCAGGCGCGAGAAGAAACAGGCCCTGCTTGTCGCTCTTTCGATTACCTTCACGATCCTTTTATACAATCTCGAGCCCTATGTGCTCCCCCTCTTCACCCCGTACAGGACCCTGGTGATCTCGCCCAACATGGGCATCGTCTGGATCACCGGCCTGTGGATCGCCATCACGCGCTATCGCTTTCTTTCGTTTACACCCGAATTCGTGAGCAGGGAGATATTCGAACAGGTCGACCGATCGATCGTCCTTCTGGGAAGGGACCGCCGCATCGCGGCGATCAATCGAACGGGTGCCTCGCTGATCGGTGTCGCTCCCGAGCGTGCGATCGGCAGGCAGATGGAGGAATTCATGCCCGATGGACAGAATTTACGCCACTGGCTTGATCGCCTGGAGAAGGGCCGCAAGCGCGCGATATCCACCGCGCTTGTACTCAGGAACCATGACGGCGGAACGACGATGATGCGTTACCACTTTTCACTTCTGAAAGACCGGTTCGGTGATCTGATGGGTTTTCTCCTGATCGGAAGGGAGGCCCAGAGCCTCGAGCGAGTCCGCAGCGAGTTTTCCCTTTCGCACAGAGAGCTGGACATTTTGCGCCATGTCGTCGCCGGGCTGACCGGCAGGGAGATCGCGGCGCTCAGCAATATCACCCCCCGTACCGTCAAGGCTCACGTCGCCAGCATTTACCACAAGCTGGGGATAGAGAACCGGATCCAGCTCATGCGGCTCGTTCGCAGATTCGATACGATCGAATAGTCCCGGCCGCACGCGCAACCCCTTCGCGCCACCGCATCCTCCGAAAACCTCAAACGTGCGACACCCGCCCCGATGCCGCGGGTGTCATGATCGATTTCCTTCACCGGCCTCCCCGAAAACGGAAAATTTCAGGCTTATTGTACTCTGGTACAATGTCCACACGACTGACGAACGGTACTTTTAGTGGTGTGTCAGTGCCGTATGGCTCTATCACTATTACCGATCAGGAGGAATACCCGATGATACGTATTCATGGAAAAGCCGTTCGCGTGATGCTGTGCGCCGTCGCCCTCGCCTGCGCCATGGCGGTCGTTCCGGCCGGGGCGAACGCCGCGGCGAAGAGCTTTGAGGAGAAGGAATTCGACATCGGCGCCGCGGCGGGCGTCTGGCTTCCGGGCACCATTTCGATCGAAGACCTCGATCTGGATAAAGGCGCGGGGCCGCTGATCCGCGTATTCGGCGACGCCTACCTCATGCCGAAGTTCGCGGTCGGCGCGTATTTCAACTACTCGTCCGCGACCCTCGAAAAGAATTCCGTCGAAGTGGATGCGACCTTCTGGGAGCTCGGCATATCGCTGAAGCCCCGCTTCGTGCTTTCGCCCACCATTGCGCTGAAACCCGGCCTCAACGTGGGCTATCGTAACAGCAGTCGCGACAGGGTCGATGGATTCGATGATCCGGATGACGACCTGAGTGCCGATGGCCTGGGGCTCAACTTGAGCCTCGAGATGCAGATACTGCTGGAGGGCGGCTATATCTTCTTTATCGAGGGAGGATTTCTCTCCCAGCCCGCCGGCGGGACGGACGACGCCGATGTGACCTGGGCGCCCATCATGTATCTTGCCGGAGGGGTGGCTTTTTAGCTTTCCGTGTAATTCCCATTGCGCAAAGACGCCGCCCCATGCGGCGTCTTTTTTCAATATTGTTTGCCGATTTCTCATTTCTGTATTATATTTTAATAATTTATTAAATACTAACAGCTGGAGAACGATCATGAACACTCACGTACTGCCCACCCTGCCCTATGATTACACGGCGCTCGAGCCACATATAGACGCGAAGACCATGGAGATCCATCACGGAAAGCATCATGCCGCCTATGTTCAGAAGCTGAACGCGGCGGTAGAGAAGCATCCCGGCATTGCGGGGCTGCCCGTAGAGACGCTGCTTGCGAACCTGGCAAGCCTTCCCGCGGATATACGCGACGAGGTGCGCAACAACGGCGGCGGGCATTATAACCACAGCCTGTTCTGGAAGCTGTTGAAGGGAGGCTCGAAGCCCGCACCGGGGGGCGATCTGGCGGCGGCGATCATCGCGCGTTTCGGCTCCCTGGACGCGTTCAGGAACGAGTTCGCCGCGACCGCGACCAGGCGCTTCGGTTCCGGCTGGGCCTGGCTCTCGCTGAACGCCTTTGGCGAGCTCGTCATCCATTCCACGCCCAACCAGGACAGCCCGATAATGGAAGGGCTTGTACCGGTGCTTGGCCTGGACGTATGGGAGCACGCTTATTACCTGAAATACCAGAACCGACGTCCCGATTACATCGAGGCGTTCTGGAAGGTTCTCGACTGGGCGCAGGCCGGGGAAAACTACCGCCTGGCCCTGGAAGGAATGGACCGCTGCATTCCAGTGGCGGTGAGAAAGGTCTCCTGAATCGGTTGTAGCGACAGGGAAAACCCGCATCCGTACTCCCACCACCCCGCGCCTCGCATGCGCGGGGTGGTGGCGTGTTGACCGGCTCCGGCTGTTTTTCCCGCCCGCGAACATGTTTTTTGACTTGTTAAATTACCACTTTTATTCCCGAATTGTCGAAAACAGGGACACCGTCGATGGTGCCCGCCCGTGCTACAGCCGATGGAGGTTCGCATGCGAAAAACATCCACGACGAAGAGTGGCGCGCTGGGGCGTGCCGTGCGTTCCAGGCGTGAGAAGATGAAAATCGGAATCGAGGAGCTTGCCGCGAAGACGGGGCTTACCGAAGCCCATATCGCGGACATCGAGGAAGGGAGGGGGTTCGCGCCCGTTGGAGATATCCTGAAGATCGCGCGGGCCCTCACCATCGACCCCGGCGAGCTTTTAAAGAAAAAACCGGCCGCCGACAACGAGCGTGAAAAGGCCAGGGTACGGGACTTCAGGAGCCGCGAGCAGGCTTATGAATACGAGGTGCTGACCCCCGACGCCATGAAAGGCCACCTGCGCTCCTTCAGGGTGACCATCCCGCCGCGCTCGGACCTTCCCGGTCAGCGCTACCAGCACGAGGGCGAAGAGTTCGTGTATGTGTTGAAGGGCGAGGTCGTCATCCAGGTGGGGCATAAAAGCCATCATCTGAAAAAGGACGATACCCTCCATTTCGACTCGAATATCCGGCATTCGCTGCGCAACCCCGGCGGCGCGAAGGCCGTGCTGATCGTTACCCTCTTTACCCCATAGGAACGGCCATGAACCTCCCACTCACAGACGAACAGATGATGATACGCGACATGGTGCGGGAATTCGCCCACGGCGAGATCGAGCCATACGCGCAGGAGTACAATACGCGCGGCGAATACCCGGCCGACATACTGAAAAAGCTCGGTTCGCTGGGACTTTTCGGCATGATGGTGCCCGAAACCTACGGCGGCGCGGCGGCCGGGGCCGTGAGCTACAGCCTGGCGCTGCAGGAGATCGCGTGGGCGTGCGCGTCGGTCGCGGTGACCCTCTCGGTGACGAATCTCTGCACCGAGCCCATCCTGCAGTTCGGAACCGAAGAGCAGAAGCGCGAATTCCTGACGCCCCTCGCCTCCGGCGAGCATGTGGGCGCCTTCGCCCTCACCGAGCCCGATGCCGGCTCAGACCCCTCATCGCTGAAGACCTCCGCTGTAAAAAAAGGGAGCGGTTATATTCTGAACGGCACCAAACAGTTTATTACGAACGGCTCGTACGCGGGCGTCTTCATCCTCATCGCGCGCACCTCGTCGGATAAAAACGGGCTGACGGCCTTCCTGATCCCGAAGGGAGCCAGGGGCTTGCGCGCCGGCAAGGAAGAGAAAAAGATGGGCCTTCTCTCCTCGAATACCGTGGAGATGATCCTGGAGGATTGCGAGGTGCCCGCGCGCAATGTGCTGGGGAAGCCCGGCCTCGGGCTCAAGGTCGCGCTGGGCGCGCTCGACAGCGGAAGGATCGGCATCGCATCGCAGGCGACGGGCATGATAGGGGCGAGCCTCCACGAGGCGGTCGCCTACGCGTCGGAGCGCAGGCAGTTCGGCAAAGCGATAATCCGGCACCAGTCCATAGGGAACATGATCGCGGACATCGCGGTCGACCACGAGGCCGCGCAGCTTTTAACCTGGTCGGCGGCGAGCCTGAAGGACCGCAAGGTGCCCTTCTCGCGCGAGGCCTCCATCGCGAAGCTCTTCGCGACCGAGGCGGCCAACCGCTCGGCCTACAAGGCGCTGCAGGTTTTCGGCGGGTACGGCTACATCCGCGACAACAAGATAGAGCGCATTTACCGCGACGCGCGCGTGACCACCATCTACGAGGGCACCTCCGAGGTGCAGCGGATGGTGATCGCGCGCGAAACCGAAAAGGGCGTCTGAATCAGCGGCGCAGCACCAGCGAAACCGCCTCGCCGCCGCCCAGGCAGAGCGAGGCGAGGCCCGTGCGGGCGTCGCGCTTCTCCAGCTCGTGGAGGAGCGTGACCAGAACCCGGCACCCGCTCGCGCCGATGGGATGGCCCAGCGCCACGCTCCCGCCGTTCACGTTCACCCTTGCCGCGTCGAGTCCCAATTCCCTCTCGATCGCAACGCTCGAACCGCTGAAGGCCTCGTTCACCTCGAAGAGGTCCACGTCCTTAATGGCGATTCCCTCTTTCCTGAGGCATTTGGGGATGGCCCAGATCGGCGCCACCAGCACGTATTTCATGTCGATACCGTACGAGGCCTGCGCACCCACCACGGCGCGCACCGCACAGCCGAGCTCTTTCGCCTTTTCGCGCGACATGAGCACCACCGCGGCGGCGCCGTCGCTGATGATGGAGGCGTTTCCCGCCGTACCTTTCCCGCCTTCCTTGAAAGCGGGCCGCATCTTCGCCAGCGTATCGTAATCCGTATCGACGGGGCATTCATCGGTATCGAAGATCACATCGCCCTTTTTCCCCTGGATCGCGACGGGTACGATCTCGTCCTTGAAGCGTCCCGCCTTTATGGCGGCCAACGCCCGACGATACGATTCGGCCGCGAAACGGTCCTGATCCTCGCGGCTCACGTTGTATTTTTCCGAGCACAGCTCGTTCGAGATGCCCATGTGAAAATCGTTCACCACGTCCCACAGCCCGTCGTGCACCATGTGGTCGCGAATTTTACCGTCTCCCATGCGGAATCCGAAACGCGCCTTTTCCATATAGTACGGGGCCATGCTCATGTTCTCCATGCCGCCGGCCACCACCACGTCGGCGTCACCGGTCTGAATGGCCTGGGCCCCCAGCATCACGGCCTTGAGGCTCGAGCCGCACACCTTGTTCACCGTGATCGCCTCGGCCTCCCAGGGCATGCCGGCCTGCACCGCCGCCTGCTTGGCCGGGTTCTGCCCGTAGCCGCAGGGAAGCACCATCCCCATTATGACCTCGTTCACGCTCTCCTTCGCGATGCCCGCGCGCTTCACCGCCTCGTCGATTACAATGGCGCCGAGCTTCGTCGCCCCGATGTTTGAAAGCGAACCGTTGAATGAACCGAGCGCGGTACGGCACGCGCTGACTATGACCACCTCTTTCATGCCATGCTCTCCTTTTCATTAAAGCGGAACCGGCGCACGCCGGCATCCGCCATACGCTGCTCTTCAAGCTTACGCGCGATCACCGCGCGCGCACGACCCGCGGCGACCTTTACTTCGGCGCCATGCGGAGCGCGCCGTCGAGCCGGATGGTTTCGCCGTTCAGCATGCTGTTCTCTATCACGTGGATCACCATCGCGGCGAATTCGTCGGGCCGTCCCAGGCGCCGCGGGAACGGTACGCTGTTGCCGAGCGACGCGCGCACCTCGTCCGAAAACGAAGCCATCATCGGCGTGTCGAAGATGCCCGGCGCGATGGTGATGGCGCGTATGCCGGAGTCGGCGAGGTCCCGCGCCACCGGAAGCGTGAGGCCCACGACCCCCGCCTTCGAGGCCGCGTAGGCCGCCTGACCGATCTGGCCGTCGAAGGCGGCGACCGACGCGGTGTTGATGATGACACCGCGCTCGCCGCCGGAGTCGGGTTCGTTCGCGAGCATCTTAACCGCGGCGAGCCGTATTACGTTGAATGTTCCGATGAGGTTCACGCGGATGATCCGCTCGAAGAGCGCCAGGTCCATCGGGCCTTTTTTCCCCGCGGTGCGTGAGGGAGACGAGATTCCCGCCGAGTTGACCGCGACATTCACTTTCCCGAATTTCGCGATTGCCTGTTCAATGGCGCGCGTCACATCGGCCTCGCTCGCCACGTCGGCGCGGCAATACACGGCCTTTCCTCCAAGCTCGGCCTCCAGCCGCGCACCCGCCTCGTCGGCGATGTCCAGAATCGCCGCCCTGCCTCCCCTGCCCGTTATTTCCCTGACCACGGCCTCACCCAGCCCCGATGCGCCTCCGGTCACGACCGCGACGACTTCACCGATTTTCATTGACCTCTCCTTGTATTATTCCCTGGATACATCGCCGTCGAAACGACGCGACACACCGCCCCCCGGGCGGAGACCTCCGCACCCTTCATTATACGACCGGCGAAAAGTATTCCGCTGGAATTCAAGAACATGAGTCTTTTTTTGTCAACATACTTGTTCGGCTATCGTTCGAAATTATCCCGCGCGGGGGAGTGTACGGACGGATTCGATCGCGTCCGTCGCCTGACGGCAATCCGAAGACGGACCGGCGGATACCGTTGATTTCAGCGTTGCTTCCAGATAAGCAGAACCGAAACGTACACGGCAATGATGAGCAGGCAGACGATCCAGACGGCAAGCTCCATGACGTTGAAACCGAAGAACGGGTAGCCCGCGAGCAACCGTATCGAATAAAAACCGGCGATACAGAGAATGATCGACTTCGCAACACCGTCCAGGACGGCGCGCCGTGCGATAACGAAGGACATTGCCGAAAAATACAGCAGAATATAGATCATTACGATGTTGGAGACCTGCATGATCGCGCCGTTGTCGGCCGAAAGGCGCGGCAGCTCCTCGGCCCAGTTCTGCGTTTTCCAGAATGACAGGTGAAACAGGGCGAGCAGGAAATTGAACGATCCTCCGGCATACAGCAGCGCGTTTCTCGTGACGACCTCCCGGGTATATTTTTCTTCTAATCTGATAAAGACTATCCGACCGCGATCAATCTAAAATCAGTGAAGGGAGGATTGCGTATTTCGACCCGGGTCGCCGCGCTCAAACGGCAACGGGTAGAAACGGTGGTTGACTTTATCCGGATGCACGCATACACTTCGAAGGCGTGAGAGCATGTATCGCTCGCACCGGCCCCGGCGGTTTCGGCGGCTCAAACGGCGGCACTGCCCGGGTACGCGGAAACACGCGACGGATCAACAACGACAGGGAGGATTATATGAAGAAGTTATTTGTGATCGCATCGGCACTGGTTTTCGTTTCGAGCGTCATGACGACCGGCGTCATGGCGAAATGCTACAGCTTCAGCAGCGAGAACGAGATCAAGGTATGCGTGCCCGGCGACTCGTTTTCGGACAGGAAGCTGGCCATGGATATCTGCAAGAAGGCCAAGGGTTCGGACTGCGGGAACGTATCGAGCTACTCGAGCTCCTGCCACAGCAATTCGGGCAAGTGCTACGACCAGAACGGCAACGCGAGCCGCAGCCTGAGCGGGTACTGATATCCACGCAAACGGTACCACCGAGGCCGCCCCGCTCCGCGGGACGGCCTTAACCGGTACCGACGGCCCGGTTGCCCCGTTGATTCAGAGCGACTTGAGGATTTCGTATGCCTCGGAGAGCGCCGCATCCCTCAGGCGCTCGTCTATCACTCCATCCTTCCCCACCTCCGGTGATTTGACGGGGAAATACCGGAACGGCTCCATGCCAAGCTTCCGCGCGATCACCTCGACCCTGCCGCTGACGTAACCCGCAAAATCGTCGAAAGATTTTTCGCCCATGAAGCTCCCGGCCCGCAGGTGGCAGAAACCCCTGAGCCCCATTTTGATAAGTCCGGGAAGCCAGCCGTTGGACAGGTAATCGACCATCCTATCATTCATCCAGCCGGATTTAACGTATGTATTATCATTGAGCAGGAACCTTATTCTCGAATCATCATGCATCGCCTGGAGCATCAGGTCTCCACCCGTCTCTATCTGCGTGTTGAACGGATAGTTGCTCCACACCACAAACAATATTGCCGGATCTTCCTCGTTCCGGTACGCCGTAAATACCCTCGGGCCGGTATGTGAATTTATACGATGTATGCTTTGAAACCGGAGGCCATGAAGCCGCACCTCCTCCGGAGGATTTCCGGGGTTGAGGCGGATGGCGTCAAACGATCCCGCTTCCCCGAGATCGATTTTTCTGCCGCTCCGTACCCTGGCGGTTCTGCGTCTCTGATAATTGAATTCCGCGCTCATGCTGTTTGCCAGTAGCGGCCCGCGGAAAACCATACGGGCCGAAACACCTCGCGCTCTTCAGCGTCGATTATGCGTTACTCCGGCCAAAACCGATCCTCGGCCCGCGTGTATTCAACCGGAAAAACGACGGTTTTTCCATCACGATTCCGCTCATACCGTGCGCGACGGCTTATGTCCAACGGAAAATCCAGCCGGCGCGCATGTCCACCGAAGCCCGGTCATTGTTCTTCTGAATAGACCTTATACTCGTTCGAACCCTCCCTCTTGGCGAGGTACATGGCCTCGTCGGCCTTCCTTAACAGGGTTTCCAGGTCGTCGCCGTGATCGGGAAATACGCTGAACCCGATGCTCGCGCGAATCTCGAGATCGAATCCCGCGGCCTTCACCGGGACGGCAAAGGATTTGAAGATGTTACGCGCGACTGCCGCGACGCCCTCCCTGTGCCTGAACCCGGGGAGGAGAAGGGAGAACTCGTCACCGCCCAGCCTTGAAACTGCATCGGAGCCGCGCAGCGCCACACGGAGCCTCGCGGCAACCTCCCTGAGCAACACATCCCCCGTTTCATGCCCGCAGGTGTCATTGATCGTCTTGAAGCCGTCCAGGTCGACGAAACCCACGACCAGCGATTCACCCGACCTCGCCGAACGGTCCCTTTCGCGTGTGAACAGCTCCTGGAAGAGCTTTCGGTTCGGAAGCCCGGTCAGGTGATCGTGAAAGGCCATATGCCTGATCTTCTCCTCGGCCAGCTTCCTCGCGGTGACGTTATGCGCCAGCATGAGCCTGCCGATCGGCCGCGAGCGGGGATCGGACAGACCGGCGAACGATATATCATAATAATCGAGAGAGGATCCCCCTTCGATCGTCAGCTCGCCCGCCACCTCTCTCCCCGAGGAGAAGAGCCTCAGCAGTTCAGGATGCCCCTGAAAGACCTCGTCAACCCGTCGACCGACCAGGTGCGCCGGGGCGGCGTTGAAAAGCCGGGCGCCGGCCGGGTTGACATCGACGATCCTGTCCTTGGCGTCGATCACGACCACACCGGCGCTCATCTTCTCCACGATCGTCGAATGCGCGACGGGGACGAGATCGAACAGTCCTTCGCGGAAGATGGCGTAGGCGAGAAGCGTCCCGGCGAAACCGAACATCGCCGGGGTCGGGTCGACGCTGATTGGAAACCTTCCGGACAGATGGAACGCAGTGGTTATCACCGGGAGCAGAAGGCCCGCGAAAAGGAGCGCGATCTGTTTTTTGTAGACCGCCGCTTTTCCGCCAAACGCGCGGGCCAAGAGGCCGAGCGAGAGCACGGTGATCGAAAAATTATAGGCGGCGAACACCCAGAATAACGGACCGAAGGTCTTCCTTACCACCGGGAAAGGCCCCCTCTCGTCCAGATAAACGTCCTGACGCATCAATCCATGAAGCTCGTTGGTCCACATCAGCATGTTTACGATGACGGGGATGATGATGAGGGCGAACAGAAGCCTGCGGAGACGCCACCGTCCCTCGTGGCCGGTGAAGCCGAGCACCAGCACCAGGTAGGCCGCTGGCGCGAACATGATCGGCATGTACTGAACGTTGGCCCAGAAAATTTTAAGGGGCAGCACGGTTGCGGCTATCTCCAGCGCCTGGGCCGCGATCCACAGGGTCACCAGTGCCATCGCCCAGAAAAACGGAGGGGATGACCGCACGGAACGGTTGCGCCACGCGAGAACGCAGAGAGACAGGCTCACCGCCACCGATGTCGCGAGGACCCATAGATATGGAACATACTGATAGGACATTGGCATTCACCCGCTTTTTAACAGATTCGGCACGGCCTCAGGAACGTCGTTTCAGCCAGAATAGAGCCCTGTCGTAGTCGTCGGTGGCGTAGTATTCGAACTCGTAACCATGATAGCTCCGTATGGTTTTCTCGAGCTTGGCATAGGTCTGCATCTCGCTTTCGGAAAACAGGTCCGCGACCCTTATTCTGCCGAGTTTTTCGCGATAACGATAGATGATCTCGGCGACCGCTTCCATTTTCGAATAGCTCTTGAAGCGGGCAAAATCCACCGCCCGGTAATCGTTCAGAATACAGGCACCCGCGGTCCATGATTCATGAACCGTGAGATCATGGAGCACCGAGTCAAATCCCTCGAGTGTCGCCTCGCCCGAATAAACGACCTCGAAATGGTCATCCCTGAACCGTATATCGTGTTCCACCAGCCTCCTCCATATCGCGAAGAAACCTGCCCATCAATACGACATCATCATATTGCCCGTCGAGCCTCCTCGATCTCACGCGCACCCCCTCCCGGACGAAACCGCTCCGTTCATAAAGGGTCATAGCACCGGCATTGCTTTTGAAAACCTCAAGCTCGATCTTCTCGATCCCGTTTATTTCGGCCGCGTGACACACCGTCCGATCGAGAAGCCTCCGGCCCACGCCCTTCCTTCTGAAGTCGGGCAGCACTCCCATCCCCAGCACACCCACATGGATGAATCCCTCCTGTCGGCGCGGCAGGATGTCACACCAGCCGATGACCTCGTCACCGAGAAGGGCGAAATACTGTGCGTAGTCGTTTTCGCCGATCATGCGAATGAATTCGATCGTGCTCTCCGCCGGGAACCCCGTCGTGGCCGCCAGGTATTTCCTCTCACGCGCAACCGTGTCGACTGCCCGCCCGAAGGAACCGGCGTATTCGATCGACGAGTGACGATATACAAATGCGTCCATCTCCGTATTCCGCGTTCAGGCGGTTTTGGCGCGCATGCGCTCGACCCATTGCGCGTCCATCCTGGCCAGTCGGTTTTTCTTGAGATTTTCCCTGACGATCCACCGGATGTGTTTGCCGGGATTTCCGGAGATGGCCTCGAACGCCGCCTTCCCGACCTCCGGAGACGCGGCGACCGCCACGCTCCAACCGTACCCCAGCGCCTTCCGGAGCGCGACCTGGCCGTCGGTAAGCCTGTCGG
Source organism: uncultured Leptospirales bacterium (assembly GCA_964625625.1). Classification (GTDB taxonomy): domain Bacteria; phylum Spirochaetota; class UBA4802; order UBA4802; family UBA5368; genus MVZN01. The sequence goes on from CAZVEG010000011.1 coordinate 27,588, forward strand.
CCGGCCCGAACTCCATGGTGATCGCACCGAGAATCCGCAGAACTCTGGCCGTCACGGAGGGGTCTTTAAGCAGCTTCGGTTCACAGAGCGCCGCGACCACCGCGCGCCGCTCCAGGGCGTTGCCCTCCACCCATTTTTCGAGGATGTCGATGATCGCGTGCGTGTCCCGCTCCGCGATCTCCTGTATGCCGATGGCCACCGCCTCGCGGATGCGCCAGCTCTCGTGCACGGCGAAGGCACGGACCGAGGAAAGCGCTCTGGCGACATCGCTCCGCTGGAGAAAGCAGCTTCCCACGATGCCGCACATCACCACGAATTCTTCCGGCGAATTATGCAGATCGTCATCGTAAAGCGAAAGGCACTCCTCAACCTCTTCCGCCGTGGCGGATTTCGAAAACGAATACAGCAACTCCAGGTTCCCCCTGGGCCCGGGAAGCCCGGAATTCTCAAGCAGGTAATCGATTGTTTTGCTCATCCGGCTGGTGACTCCGTTTCTGGTTTGATTGATATATCGCGCGACATGGTATGTATCGCGGCGCTGTGCCGATGTATAAACCGGCGAACCGGTTTCCCGCCACCTTGAATTATTAGCACGGCCGGAGAGAGGCGTCAATTCATTTCATCACGCGGACGCCTATACGGCTTGCCCCGGGCGGGGTGTTCGATTATATTTCAAGAATAAAGCGTGAGCGAAGGGACCGATGAATACGTTCGAGCGCGCCATACCCTCTTCACCGAAGTCCTGACCAACCGGGCGCTCAACCGCTACGACACCGCGGGTAACACATCGCATCTTTCGAAAATCTTTTCCTGGCTCGAGAACGACTTCACCGAGGGAAGAAAGACCATCGTCGAGGCGCCGCTCTCATCCTTTGCGACAGGCATTGCCGAAGCATTGAAGGCGAGGGGTCGCGACGTTACGATCGGGTATTTACCTTATGGCCGGGGCCTCAACGGGCGACGGGACGGTATCGTGCCGAGAACGGCTTGACAAAACGCCGGCGGGCTGCTCATATAAACATCATCTTAATGATGCGACCATACCGGATGAGCGCGTTCCCGCATCAGAACGCCGCCATGGATCACATTGAGAGGACGCCCTGGCCGCACGAAAAACAATTCCGGTCGCAAAGACGCGGACGCTGAACGCGATCCGCAATATCATTCCCCGACACATCCCGCGTTTTAAGCCGGGTTTCGGCCCGACGTGTTTCCATAATACACCAGACGGACATTCAAACGTCAGAACGGGGGGGTGAGATTATGCCCGCGAAAACAGTGCTGCGATACCTTGACGGCCGTGATAAGATTTTCCTCCTGAATGAAGTCCTCGATCTCGCCGGCCTCGAGGCGGAGCTTGACGCCGTGCGCAAGGCGTTGCGCAGGAAACGCGCCGACGTACGGATAGCGATCAAACCGAATGCCTCCATGTTCGTGCGCCGCGACGACGACGGCGTGACGACCGACGCGGTGCTGGTACTGGCCCTGGTGGAGCGCCTGCACGAAAAAGGCTACCCGAACATCAGCGTCGTCGAAAGCTCGAACGCATACGAGCTCACTTTTACCGAAAGAAATCCCGTCACCGTGATGACCGCGATGGGACTGAACGGAGGCGTTCATGCATACGTATCAGCCAGACCTTTTACAACCGCGCACGTGGTCTCCGCGGACGGCCGACTCCTTCCCTATAAACTGGTTGATCTCGGCGCGGATACCGTGGAGATTAAATCCGACGAAATCCCCGGCGGCACATTGAAGCTGGGCAGGGCATGGGTGGAGGCCGATTTCCGTATCAGCTTCGCGAAATTCAAGACTCACGTGTACGGCGGCTACACCCTGCTGGTCAAGAACACCTACGGTTGCCTCCCCGAGGGCGACAAGATGTGGCACTATCACCGCGCGACCGGCTGTGCGCGACCGACGATCGTACAACTCAGGGTCTGCCCGGTCCACTTCGGCGTCATCGACGGCATAACGGCCGCCGACGGATGGATGGGCGTCAAATGGGATCGGGCCATCCCCCGGCGCCCCGGTTTCATCCTGGCGGGCCGGAACATCGCCGAGACCGAACGCGTGGGGTGCCGCATAATGGGGGTCGACCCGGAACGCAGCCTCATGACGAAGGAGGCGATGGACATGCTCGCCGAGCCCGCGAAGCTGGACGGTGAGATCCGTCCGCTCGGGCCGTGGTGGAACGTCCCCGGATTCATCGTCAAAGGGTTTCCCTCAACCGAAAAGCATTACCGCTATTACTGTTTTCAGCAGACCCTTTCGGACGGCCTGGGAACACCGCCCTTCCGGAGAAGGCTGCCGGGACTTATCCTGACCTGCGTTCTGGTACTGCCGCTCGTGGTATACGCGTTTCACCGTCGGCACTGGTTCATCCGCGCGTGGCGCGACCTGAAGCTTCGATGGATGGTACGCGCCGATGCCACGGCGCCGCGAAGGGTCCGCGCCGCGCTCGACCGGCTGGAGGCGCCCGAGCTCCAGGTACTGCTGGCCTGTCTGCGCTCGAAATCGAAGAAGGCGCCGAGGGTTTACGGACACCGGGTGCACGCGGGCGGCAGATGGTACGTCCTCCCCGATTCCACATCCTTCAGGCTCGCCCGGATTCCCGAGATCATCGAGACGCTCGGGGAGACGGACGAGCGGGCGGGCTGCGCACGGGAAGTGGCGGCGCGTCTGCGGGCGCTGGGAGCGGGGGAGGAGGCGTGCTGAGGCCCGCGGAGACACAATGCGCAAACTGAATCAATAACCGATCGAATATCGGATTCCAGAAGGAACGGGTAACCGCCATGAAACACCTGCCAGTCTTATTCGCCGTCATCGCCCTTGTCATAACGTCGTCCTCATGCGGAAAAACGTCCGCCATGGAATACCAGAAGGATCCCGGGGTCCGCGAACTCCTCGGCATCACCCCCGATTATCCCGCGGTCCGGTTCGCCGTGTTTTCCGACACACACTATCACGACGCCTCTCTGGGAAGCTCGGGCGCGGCCTACACGAATTATCTGAAGACTGACTCAAAGCTGCTCCACCTGAGCGGCGAGATCCTCGAAACGGGCCTGGCGAAAATCTCGGCCGAAAAACCGGAATTCATCATCATCCCGGGCGATCTCACCAAGGACGGGGAGAGGATAAACCACGAACGCTTCAGGGACAGGCTCGGCGCGCTGGCAAAACGCGTTCCGAAGATTTATGTGATACCGGGGAACCACGACATCAACAACGGCATGGCGTGCCGGTACAACGGCGATGCAACCGAGCCGGTTGATTCCGTCTCGCCGGAGGAATTCGCGAAGATCTACGCGGACTATGGTTACGGCGGCGCACTGGCAAAGGACGAGACGTCACTGAGCTATCTGGTCGAACCGGCCGCCGGGCTCTGGATTCTTGCCCTGGACTCGTGCATATACAGGGACAACAAACCGGGGAAGCACCCGGAAACCGATGGCGAATTCTCCGAGGCAACTCTTAAATGGATCGAGGCGATGCTCATCCGGTCCAAGAAGGAGAAAAAGGCCGTTATCGCGTTCACGCACCACGGGGTTGTGGAACACTATCCCCACAATGAAAAATACTATGGCAAGTTTGTCATAAACCAGTTTGAGCGGGTTTCGGATCTATTTGCCGCCTACGGGGTCAAGCTTGTCTTTACCGGCCATTATCATTCACAGGACATCACAATGAAAAAGATGGAAGAGCCGGGCAGATTTGTCTACGACATCGAAACGGGCTCGTTCGTGACCCATCCATGCCCCTACAGGGTGATCAGCATCGAAGGGGACCAGAAGGTCCGCGTCGAGAGCCGTTTCATCACCTCGATCGCCTCGAAGAAGGAAGGCTTCGAAAAGTACACCTACGATTATATATACAACGGCACCCTGGGGATGGTCGAAAAAGCCCTCAGAAAATACAGGGTCTCCGGGAAGGATATAGAGGCGGTCGCCCCCGATATAACGCGGGCATATGTGGCGCACCTTCGCGGCGACGAGAAGAGGCCGGACAGGCCGATCACCGCCGACAGCCTGGGGCTCATGGGAAGGGTGGCGATGAAGTTCCAGGGGAAACTCATCGAGGGCTGGAACACCGATCTGCCGCCGGCGGATAACAGCATCGTGATCGACCTGAAGACCGGGGAGTGGCGGTAGACCGAAGCGGGCTGAACCTCATCCCGGGGGAAATGGTGTGGTTCGCGGCGGGTTCCCGTCATCGGGCGGCGGTCCGGTAGCCCGCAAGCGGAACCCGCGCCAGTTTAATACAGCATCATCGTCGCAGTCTGCGCGATGGAGAAGCAGTTCGCGCATACCGACCATCGGCGGGGACCGGTGTTTCACGGTGCGCACTCATTGCATACCGGGAATACCCATTGCCGTCCGCATCGACAACGTCCTCGTGCCCTGATCCATCCGCCGGCGGAATGGCCGTATTATTTACGCGATTTATTAAATCGCGGTAAAAAAATGCTTTAAAAAATCTTGTTACCGGTATTACCCTTTCGCTCTGTCGATCATTGGCTTTTCATACCGGGATCGCGCGAAAAGGATCGATTCAATCCGGTCGTACCGGTTATAAATACGAATCTCCGTCCTGAGCCCGCACCACCGATCGTCGCCATATCGATCGCCCGGATGCTCTGCCGGCATCCGGCGTTTTCATATGCGTGGAGGAAACAGATGACGTTGTTATCGAGAAATTTCATACTCTTTGCCCTGCTGATCCCGGCCGTCCAGGTATTATTCGCCGGCCCCCTCCTCCCGGTCGAAGACGTTATCGTGCTGCCGAAGACCGGCCATCGAAAACCTCCCATAGTCTTTACACACAGGCTTCACTCCGAGGTATACGGAACCAAATGCGTGGACTGCCATCATACCGGCCAGAACGTGCGATGTTCCAACTGCCATATGCGGCGTGACCGGGATAACGTGATCAACCTCAAGGGTGCCTATCACCAGCAGTGCCTTGACTGCCACCGGAAAACCGCGGGGCCCAAGGGCTGCGGGCGGTGCCACAGGAGCAGCGCTCCATGATCAACCGCATCCCGCACCGGCAATTCAGCGCCGACCCAGTTAACAGAGGACACCTATGATACAGGAAACAACGCGCCGCAGCCTGCGCATGATAGGGAAAACCCTTAAGAACAAGGGCCTTATAGTCACGATGGCCGGATTCACCGTCGGCACTCTCCTGGTATTCCTCGTCGCGAACTACGTCATCAACCGGGCGCTCATCACCCGGATCGTGAACAACAACTATCGTGAAATCGCGACGAAACAGTTTGAGTTCATCGAGTACTGGATGGAGCGCCGGATCGAAACCATCGAGAAGATCGCGCAGTCCCCGGCCGTCATCGACGCGGCGGCACGGTCGGGCCCGGGCGGTCCTCCCGCGGGAGCCGGAAAGGCGGCCGAAACGATCCTGGCCGCCGCGATGCAGGATCGCGGGGTATACAGCGCCATCGTGGCGGTCGATACCGACGGGAGGATATGCTGCGATGTCTCGGAAGCGCAGGTCGAAGCGACGATCGGGAAGGTTTTCAAGGAAATAAAGGGAACCACGGACATCCACATCCCCCGGGCCGTGCTGATAAAAAAGGGCAGGAGGCGGGCCATCAGCCAGCCGGTCAGTTACCCGGTGTATGAGAGACCGGGAGAGAAAGGGATGGTCGTCGGTTACGTCATAGCCTATATCAACATGGCCATGATGGACGATTCCCTGAGCGTCATCGACCTGGGCAGGGGCGGACACGCCTATATCGTCGACCGGAAAGGCATGGTGGTGGCCTCGTCCGGGAACTTTGAATACAAAAACCGCGGGAAGGAATACCTTCTCGTCGATCCGTCGACCGGGAAGCTGACGCCGGGGATCGCCTCCGGCATCACCCGCGGGCACGCCGGCAGCGCCCAGTACCGCAATCACACCGGGAATGACGTCATCGCCGTCTGGAAATGGTACAGCTATTTCCAGTGGGTCTTCCTCATAGAGGTCGACAGGGGATTCGCCCTGTCGCCGGTGCGGACCATGGTTTTCTTCTACCTCATTTCGGGAATCGTCTTTATCGCGGCCACGCTCCTCATTTCCTACCGCCAGTTCGAAAAGCTGATGAAGCCCATCAGGAGGATCATCCGCGCCATCAGGTCGCTGTCCGACGGCGACCTGGGCTCCCGCAGCGGCATCGACGGGCGCAACGAAGTGGGTGAGATCGGCGTCAACCTGGACCGGTTTATCGAAACCATAGCCGGGGTCGTCGGCAGCGTAAAGGAGATTTCATCCAGGCTGGCCGAGTCCTCCGGCGAGATGTCGGATTCCGCCGCCATGGTCACCGATCACGTCCAGAAGCAGGCCGCGGCCGCCGAGGAGATCATGGCGACGGTGGAGGAGCTTTCCTCGGGCCTTGAGAACGTGAGCGCGGGCGCGGCGGGCCAGTTCACCAGTATCGAGAAGCTCACCGCGCTGATACGCTCGCTTTCGGAAGTGATCACCGACATGGGAGTCCAGGTACGCGAGGCGCTGATTCTCACCGGGGATATCGCCGAAAAGGCGAAGGCGGGCAGCGAGTCGCTCGGCGCCATGAACCGCAGCATGTCGGCGATCGGCGGCCGGACCAGGGAGATGACCGATATCGTGGGGATCATCGGCGGCATATCCGAGCAGGTGAACCTGCTGGCGCTGAACGCCGCGATCGAGGCCGCCAGGGCCGGCGACGCGGGGCGCGGCTTCGCGGTGGTGGCCGATGAGATCTCGAAGCTGGCCGACCAGACCGCCTCGAGCCTCAAGCAGATCGAAACGCTGATCGGCGTTAACCGAACGGAGATCGAAACCGGCGTTGCCGGGGTCGCCGGTACCGTGGGGATCATCAGCGACATCATCGACGGCGTCGACACCATCAACGGCAAGATGCTTCTTATCTCGCAGCGGACCGAAAAACAGATCGCCGCCAATGAGACCGTCACCGATGAGGCCGGCATCGTGAGGGACCGGTCGAGCGAGATCCGCACCGCCACTGAAGAGCAGAAGACCGCCGCCGAGGAGATCGTTAAATCCATAAGCTACATCAACGAGCTGTCACAGAAAAACGCCGCCGGGGCGGAGGAGACGGCGGCAAGCGCCGAGGAGATGAACAACTTCGCCCGCCGGCTGGCGGAGCGCGTGGAGTTCTTCAAGATATAGGAGCCGATGATACTGTGCGAGGTATCGAAATGAATGACAGGAAAACCGCATTCCGTATGCCGCTTGTCATGCTCGTTATCGTGACGTTCTCATGCGGCGCCGAAACGAAAATGATGACACACCGGCACCATTCTTTCGAGAACATGGATTTCTACGTGAAGAACTTCGAGAATCCCGGCCGCCTTGAATGGCAGAAACCGGACGAGGTGGTCCGCGCGATGAAGCTTGGGAACGGGGATATCGTAGCGGACATCGGCGCCGGCACGGGCTATTTCACGCGAAGGATCGCCAGGGCAGTGGCGCCGAAGGGCATGGTCACCGGTTACGACACGGAAGAGAAAATGGTCGCGTACATGAGAGAGGACGCGCGCAAACTGGGATACGCGAATTACCGCGCCGAACACGTCCCGCCGATCAATCCACCGCTTCCGAAAAACCATTTTGATGTGATCTTCATGTGCAACACCTACCACCACATAGAGGACAGGGGATCGTACCTTATATCGATAAAGCCGGCGCTTAAGAAATCAGGCCGCTTCGTCCTCATCGATCACCGGCTCGAGGCGAAAGACGGGCCCCCGAAACGGTTCCGCATACCGAAGGATATCATCGTGACGGAATTCGGAAAGGCCGGATTCGTTTCCGCAAAGGACCTTGATTTTCTGCCCGACCAGCACTACCTGGAGTTTACGCTGCGGTGAGGCCGGTCGGGCGGGGAATCATCATGTGAACCGCGTGCCTTTCGCCGGGTTATTACGGCAGCCGGGGCGGATTTACGGCCCGCGCATACCGGCGGGATTCTTTTCATGAAATCGCATCGTTCAAATATGTATTGATAAAATACATAATCGAAGGACGTATATCCCCATGCTCACGGTATCCGGAATCTGCAAAAGCTTCCCGCGGAAAAAGGGGATGGTACTGTCGGACATATCCTTTTCCATAAGTAAAGGCGAGGCCGTCGCGCTGGTCGGCGAAAACGGCGCCGGCAAGACCACATTGATCAGGATTTTTTCGCTGATTTTACGGCCCGACAGGGGCTTCTTTTCGCTCAACAACAAACGATTCGATGAAGAACCCGCCTACATCAGGAGTAAAACGGGCGCGCTGTTTTCGGGGGACGGCTCCCTGTATGACCGCCTGAGCGCGCGGGAAAACATCCTGTATTACGCACGCTTAAACGGCATAGCACAGCGCGACGTGACCGCAACACTCGCCAGGCTCACCGAAGAGCTCGCCCTCGGGTCTTTTCTGGACGACAGGGTGTCGACCTTTTCAAGGGGGATGAAGCAGCGAACGGCGCTCGCGCGGGCCCTGATCACCGATCCCGATTTCGTAATACTCGACGAACCATCGACGGGCCTGGACGTTATCGCCGGCGATTCGGTCAAGACCATCATCAGGCGCCTCCGGGACAACGGCAAAACGGTGCTGTTCTCGAGCCACGGCGTCGATGAGATTTTCAGCTGCGCCGACAGGATATTGATCATGCACAGGGGAGAAATCAACTGCGACAGGACCGTCGAATCGTTTCAATCCGAACACGGGAAGGACCTGGGCTTTTACATAAGGGACCGGAATGAAGCTCTTCATAATCTTTAAAAAGGAACTCCTGGACCAGATACGCGACAGGCGAACGATTATCGCGGCGATACTCATGCCCGCCCTCATCGTTCCGCTGCTCCTGGTACTCATCCCCCGGGAGGCGCCGGAGGCGGACCCCGACGCGCCCGCGAGAATAATAATCGGGGAAAGTGAAACCCGCATACGAAACATCATCCTCCACTCGATTAAAAATGTCCGATTCGAGGATTCCCGGTCGCCGTCTGAAGCCATTCTGAGGGGAAGCGCCGATCTGCTGATCCGGGTTGACCGAAAGAGCGGCGCTCACGGCGAACTGACGCTCCAGTACGATTCCGCTCGCAGAGGCTCGGCGCTCGCGTTTATCAGGGTACACGATCTGCTCGAATCGCATTTCAATCGTTCCGCCGCCCGCAGCGTCGTTCCCATGCGAATCTCAACGGTCCGCGACGAGGACGAGAACCGGACCCTCCTCACCCTCTCCCTCATGCTGCCGGTTTTCCTGATGGTGTTCGCGGCGTCCTCGACCATATCAAGCGCCATCGACATGACCGCGGGAGAAAAGGAACGCTCGACACTGGAAACCCTTTTGAGCTGTGACATCTCTCACGCGGCCATCATCCTGGGCAAGACGCTCGCGGCCTCGGCCGTCGGATGCACCGCGGTGGTATCGCTGCTGTCCGGAATAGCAATCTGCTCACAGGCGTATCCCTCGATAACCGGAGGCCTGCCGCTTTTCGGGTTCGCCGGGCCGACGAACGTCCTGCTGATGGCGGCGCTGGGAACGCTTTCCGTGTTTCTTTTCGCGAGCGCGGGGATGGCGATAGGTCTGTACGCAAAATCCGTCAAGGAGGGGACCATCCTCGCCCTGCCCCTGATCGTGCTCGGCTCGGCCCTGTCGAGCGGCCTGGTGGCCGGCGATCCCTTTACGGTGAAGTGCCATTACCTACTGATTCCCGTCGTGAATATAGCGTACGCGATCCGCTCCGTGATTTACGACCGGCACGACGCGATTCTTCTGCTCATCACGCTTGCCGTCACCGTGGCCTGCGCGTCCGTTTTCCTGCTCATCAGCGGGCGCCTGTTAAAAAACGAATCCGTCATTTTTAGAAGTTGAAATATTTCACAGCGTGTGTAGAGTATGCGCGTCTCGTACCTGGAAATAACGTACCATTTGTCCAGGCGTGCCACGGGTCAACCGGCAATTAACGATCTGATCGGAAGGAGGTTCGTATGGGTTTTGTAATAGGCGTCCTGGTGATTGTCATCCTGGTAATCGTCATAATGAGATTGCTCTGAACTCCGCCAACCTCGAGGGATGAGCGTGGCGAACGCCGGCCCGTCCCTCGATCCCTCTCATTCTATCTGAACGAACGCATACCCCCGCGCTTCATGCTCCCGTCGTCAGTACACTGGTCGATGCAAATCAATATGGACCGTCCCCGGATTATTCCATCACCACAGCAGTGGCGTCCGCCTGGATGGTACCTTCAGTATTCCTCGCGCCGGAACGACGACGGGCCGAATGATCCGAAAAAGAACTGGCGTATTCGACGCATGATGCTATGCTGCGGAGAAATCGAACGGGCGCCCGCTCCTGGCCGGGTCCGCTCACTTCATGGAAGGTGGCCTGATGAAAATTAAAAGGATATCGCTCGCAGTTGCCATCGCGGTCGCGCTGGCGGCAGTCACAGGTTTTCTCGTCGTGCGTAGCTGGACCATCACGCCGCACGGCAGACTCGATTTCAGAGTCGCGGCTTATCTAAAACTTACCGGCGCCGCCGAGAAGAGCGTTCGCGAGCTCGACATGCCGGTCGAGGAATCACGAAGACGGCTGGCCGAAAAGGCCGCCTCGGTGAGCGGTCCACCGATCGAAATGGCCTCGGTAAAGGATACAAAGGCCACGGCGCGCGGGCTTTCCGTGCCCGTGCGGATCTATACGCCCGAAGGGACCGGTCCGCTCCCGGTGGTGCTGTTCTACCATGGCGGCGGCTGGGTGCAGGGCAACGTCGACACCCACGACTGGCCCTGCCGCGCGATCGCGGATCGGAGCCGCGCCATAGTGGTGTCGGTAGACTACCGCCTCGCGCCGGAGCATCCCTACCCCGCGGCGGTCGATGACGCCTACGCGGCCCTCCTGTGGGTCAGGGCGAACGGGAAGCTCCTCAACGCGGACCCGTCGAAGATCGCGGTGGCCGGCGACAGCGCGGGCGGGAACCTGGCCGCGGCGGTATGCCTGATGGCCAGGGATCGCGGGGGCCCTGCGATCGCCTTCCAGGCGCTCATCTATCCGGGACTTGACTCGGCGCATCTCGATACCGACTCATACCGGTTTTTCGGTACCGGCTACATGCTGAACAAGGCGAATATCGAACGGTTCATTGCCATGTATCTTCCCGATAAGCGTGACCGCATTTCGCCGTATGCATCGCCGCTACTCGCACGAAGCCACGCGAACCTGCCGCCGGCACTGGTGATCACGGCGGGATTCGACGTGCTTCGCGACGAGGGAGAGGCTTACGTGAAAAAGCTCAATGACGCCGGCGTGCGGGCGCGCGCGTCGCGCTATCCCGGCGTGATCCACGCCTTCGTATCGGCGCCGAAGCTTCTGCCGCAGGCGACGCGGGCGATCGACGAAATCGCGGCGGAACTCAAAAAAGCCTTCGGCGGGAATTGAGGGCACGCGGCGCGGGTGACGACGCCGAACACGGCGCGCATTCAGTCGCGCACAACGTGGTCCCTGCTCGCGCGGCCGTCCCCGGTGATCGGTATTCCCGCCCCCATGAACCGGGGGGCCGGCTTCAGCACGGTCACGAACAGGTAGTCCTTTACCCGCGCGGGTATTTCCCGCGCCGCGTACCGGGGCAGATACCGGTAACTCCGGCGATCGGCGGCGAAACCCTGCGCCTCCATTCCGAGCGATGACGCGATGTACAGGGCCCGGGGGAGGTGGTATTCCTGGGTCACCAGGATCGCCGAGGACACGCCGAACACCTCCTTCGCCCTCACCATGCTGTCATAGGTCGAAAAGCCCGCGTAATCGGTGAAGATGTCGCGCTCCGGAACGGCATAACGCTTCAGCCAGTGCAGTATGGTGTTCACCTCGTCGTAATAACGCGTACCATGATCGCCGGTGACGAGGATCTTTTTCACCCTGCCCGCCCGGTACAGATCGACCGCGGTGAGAATGCGATCGTACACCACCGCGGAAACGCGTTTCCCGCTGTACACTCCGGCACCCAGAAGCACGGCCGCCTGCGCGGGCGCGCATTCGCCCGCGGAGCGTCGCATCAGCGGAACGGCATTATGCGCCATGCGCGCATTTATGGACCAGACCGCCGCTGCGGCGAGGGCCACTGCGAGAAACGCCGCCGATAGTATGAATTTCAGTTTTTTCATCAAGGATATCTTTTATAAGGAACCACCCATAAACGCTCACCGGGAGGTGGTCAAGCGATTTAAGGCCCGGTTTTCGGCGAACCCGTCCCGCTTCGATAACGATCATAATCGAGCGCTCCATATGTTAAAAATTCAGCATTAAAAATATCTTGTTAAAAAGACCGGCATGAAGTACGGATTTATCCGAATCAGGATACCAGCGAGTGTCCCGATGTGAACTCACCACCGGGAACACACAGGAGGCCATCATGAGCGCAATCGATCGATTCTTTCTGTCCGTATATGATGAGTCCGATTCCAGGAACAGGCAGCGGGCGAAGGACCTGGTCATTACCAGTTCCGTCATGGGCTTTTTACTGCTGCTGTTGCTCCTCTTCCTGGTGCCGATACAGGGCAGGAGCATAACCGACGTCACCTGCCTGGGGATCATCGGCCTTGAAATGATCATGCTCCTGGGGCTTGCGCTCACGAAAAAGGGATTTGTCGGTATCGCATCACATCTCATACTGGTGCCGATGGCGGCGGTGGTCTGGGTAAACCTTTTCATGAGCCTCGGGAAAATCGAGCTCATCCGGGTGCTCAACGGGATCGCGCTGGTGTTTCCGGTCATAGGACTCATCTCCCTGCTCATGACCCGCATCGCGGTGTTCGTTTATACGCTGATCAACTGCGTTCTCCTCGGCGTCTACTGTGCTGTGCTGTTCCAGGGCGGGTTTCTCACCAGGCCCGAGGCGTTCAGCTTTTTCGTCGACTACGTGCTCGGAATAATCATGCTCGGCGTCATCTGCAGCAGAATACTGGGAAACAGCAACAGGGCCAGCAGGTCGATCGCTGACGCGCTGGACGAGAGCAACCGCAGGGGCGAAAGTATACGCACCATCCTCGAGCAGACGAACAGCGCGGCGGCCCTGCTGGCGTCCTCGACCGACGGCCTGGCGGAAACAACGCAATCCTTTTCCTCGAGCGCCCAGTCGCAGGCGGCATCGGTCGAGGAGATCACCGCCTCGGTCGAGGAGGTCGCGGCGAGCGGCGAGGGGATATACGCAATCGCGAAGAAGCAGTCGGAGCTCTCGGGCAAGGTGAGCGTTGACATGGACAGCCTGCACACCATCGTCTCCATGGCGGGGGAGAAGATGCAGGACGCCCTGGCCATCCGCGACCGGCTGAACGAGATGGTGGGAACCTCAAGGGAGGAGATCCGGAATTTACTGGGCGTCATGTCCACGGCCACCTCGAAGTTCAAGGGAGTGCAGGACACCGTTGGAATCATAGAGGACATATCCGACAAGATAAACCTCCTGTCGCTGAACGCGGCCATCGAGGCGGCACGGGCAGGCGAATACGGCAGGGGCTTCGCGGTGGTCGCCGACGAGATCGGCAAACTGGCGGACAGCACGTCCTCCAACCTGAAGTCCATCAACGACATGTTCAACCTGAGCAACGACGAGATCAACAGGGTCTACGGCCGGCTCGAGGTCTTCGTGAATTCCCTGAACAAAATGATCGAACACATAGCCGAGTTCAGCCACCGCATAGACCTGGTCGTCGAGCTGACGGAACAGGACCTCGCGCTCAACAGGGTGGCCCGGGAATCCCTCGGGCATGTGACGGAGGAATCGAACAACATCCTGAACGCCACGAGCGAGCAGAAGCTGGCCCTGGACGAGATCGCGAAGAGCATCGCGGTGATAAACGGGGCCACCCAGGAGATCGCACTGCACGCCAGGGAGCTTTCGTCCACGTCGAAGGGTCTTGCCGACCAGGCCCAGGAGCTGAAAGGGCTGGCCCTTTAGCGGCCGGTGCGCGGCATTTGAAAGCGCACCATCATCCGTAACGTTCGCGGCGGGTCGCCCGTCCCGGATTTCCGGGTCATGCCTCGATGTTCGGGTATCCTCCTGCCGGCGCACACTCAAGCTTCACGGCATGCCGTCCAGCACGACCTCCACCCCGATGTGGTCAGAAACGAACACACCATCAACCGGCTCGTTGAATATCAGCCTGGCCGATTTTATCGATTCCGGCCTGAAGTGTTTCGAGAGTAAGATAAAATCGATCCGCCTGGGTGTCGTCCGGTCGAACTCGGCCTCGAGCGCGTCGATACCGCTCTTAGGGGTTTTGCCGTCGGCCATGTACGGTGAGCCATCGTGTTTCGTATTGGGATTGACGGTAGGGTCCCATGTATACCCCGCTTTACCGGGATTTCTGACGGCCCACGGATCGACGAGGCCCAGGCCGGCGACCAGTTTCCGGAGCGCCTCGGACTTCAGCGTCGTATTGAAATCACCCATGATGACATAGGGGTGATCATATTTCCGTACCGTTTCCTTGACGAAGGCGAGAAGCGCGAGGATATCGCTTTCGGTCCATCGGTGTCCCTCGTCAATCTCCTTCAGCAGCGCGGCCTTGCTCTCATAGGGGAGCTCCCCCCTGGCGATCATGCCATCGATCTTTCCGCGCGTGGTCTCGTCGGGGATAAGACCGAAATGAGTGTGGACGTTGAACACGATGAGCGGTTTGTTTTCGATGTACACCCGCGCCGCGATGGCATATCTGACCTCGGCGAGATGGGACGAAAAGTACTCGCGCTGGATGCCGCCGCCGCTCAGCCGCTTCGAGCCCAGCAGCTCGTTTTTGTATTCCTTTTTCGCCAGGACGGCGAGTCCCTCGCTGAAATTGATCGGAAGCCCCAGCCCGAAGAGCTTTATGCCGGAGTTACCGACCTTCCATACGGCCTCGCGGTCGATGGCGCGCGCAAGCCTTTTTGAGTAGGAGCGCACCCTGTTCGCCTCCTGGATGCCGACGATGTCGGGATTCATTTCCTTCAAACCCGCGACCAGCAGGTTGAATCGCTTCTCCCGCACCGCGGCCGGTTCGTATTCCCCCATCCTGACGGTCCCCTTGCCGTCGATACCGTGCCAGACGTTGTAATCGATGATTTTGATTTCACCGGCCGATGCGGATGCGGCGACCATAACGATCGCGATGAATGTCGCGAGACACGAGAGGATTCGCTTCATGGCTGTGCTCCTTCCGGGTAGATTGTATGGTTGCGTATTTCCCTGTCCCTGACCCCTATCAGGCTTTGCCGTGATTGTCCAGAAAATAGTGGCGGTACATACCGTCCCCTTCTTCCGGACAATTCAAACCCCAGTCCGCGAGGGCTCCATCTTTTTCCTCAGACCCTCGAGAAAGGCCGGCCCGACGGGGAGTTCGGTGTCGTCCTCGTCCCTGAGGCGCACCCGGTAACGGCCCGACAGCACGTGGGACATGCTGTGTACGTACCGGACGTTGATGATGTGGCTTTTGTGGATTCGCACAAAAATATCCGGGGGGAGCCGGTGGATGACCTCTTTCATTAAAACCGGCACCTCGATATCGCCTTCTCCGGTATGGATGACGATGTTTTTCGAATGCGAGGTGATATAGATGATCTCGCCGAAGGTGAGTGAATAGGTCCGGTTCCTCCCGCGGATGGTGATTCCCCTGGCCGCCGATTTGCGGACCGTTCTGAGGCGCAGCATGGTGTCCACGCGCGCATGAAGCTCGTGCATACTGAAGGGTTTCACCACATAGTCGTTCGCACCGGCCTCGAACGCGGCATCGATATCGCTCATCATGTTCTTCGCGGTCAGCATTATAACGGGGAGATCCTCCCGGCTCCGATTGGAGCGTATCCTCCTGCACACCTCGTAACCCGACAGGACCGGCATCATAATGTCGAGAAGGACGAGGTCGACATGCGGGCCCCCGTCGAGGGTCTCGAGCGCTCGTATCCCGTCGGAAGCGGTTCTCACGACACAGCCCCTGGATTCAAAATGGCCCTGCACGATCCGTACGTTCACCGGGTCATCGTCGACCACAAGAATGACCGGATTGTTTTCGAAGCGCTCCTCCACGCCGCTGAACCCGGGGCGCCCGCTCGGCACATGGCCCGATTGCTCATCGCTCATGCCCTCGACGATCACTTCGCCCGCACCATCGGCCACCGCGTCTCCGGACACGGAAAGCGTGAAGGAAAACACCGCCCCTCCCCCCTCCCGGTCGGAAACGGCCAGCGTACCGCCGTGCAGTTCAACGATCCGCCGCGCGATGGCAAGCCCGAGACCCGTACCGCCGTACGCGCGCGTATCGCTCCCGTCCACCTGCAGATAGGGCTCGAATATCTTATCCTTGTACTCGTCCGGGACGCCGATCCCGGTATCCGTAACGCGCACTTCGACCGCCGCGTCCGCGTCGGCACCCTCCCCGATCGACACCACGCGTGCCGACAGCACCACCCTCCCCGTATTGGTGAATTTGATCGCGTTGCCGACAAGGTTGTACAGCACGTGCCGTATGCGGTCCTCGTCGGCGCGCACCCTGGGGATATGTGGATCCACATCGTTGACGACTATGACCGGTTTTTTACCGACGAGCGGCAGCGAAAGTCGGACAACCATCTGCCCGAGAGCGTGCAAATCAACGCTTCCGGGAGTGAGGCCAGGCCCCTCTTCCTGCATCCTCGCCATGTCCAGAAGGTCGTTGACCATGTTAGCGAGGCGATGACCGCTCGAGGCGATGAGTGAAAGGTTTTCGAGCGCCCTCGGGGTAAGCTCGCCGGCGTCGCCTTCGATCATCGATTCCGACAGGCCTATCATTCCGTGGAGAGGCGTGCGGAGCTCGTGGGAGGTGACGGCGAGGAACTGGTTTTTCAACCGGTCCAGCTCCAGCAGGGAGCGATTCTTCCCGGCGAGGTCGGCGGACAGCCTTTCCACCGATCCGAGGGCCCGCGAGAACCTCCGGGAAATGACCGCGGTGGTGGAAACGCAGAGCAGGACCAGCCCGTACTGGGTCATGTGGGTGGTATCGACGACCCATGTCGCGTACAGCACATCATTGACGCTGCTCACGAACAGGGGAATAAAGCCGATGGAAAAAGGCAGGGCATCGTCCCGGCGGTTCAGCACGGATTTCACGAACACGCGCACGCAATACAGGACAAGCGTAATGAAGACCACGAAGAACACCCGGAGCAGCAACTCAGATGTTCTGAAATCGACGAAGAAAAGCGGGGTGATGAGCACGATCGCCATGCCAAAGGACAATCGCACCGCGAACGCTCCGAATTCATCGGGGAACAGCGATCTGATCGTCAGCATGCAGAGCGGCGTGCTCGCCATGACCGTAATAAAATCCAGAAGATAGGGATTCCGCGGTACCGACAGGGACCCCGACAGGAGCGGGATCTGGAGATTCAAAATATTGATGGAAAAGACCAGGCAGAACAGACCGAAATACAGTGGGGCCTTCTCCTCCCTGCGGAAAAAATACAGCAGGATGTTATATATGGAGGCGAACAGCAGCATACCCACGACGGCCATGTCGAGCGCGTTTCTCAGGTGCGTCCTTCGATCGAACGAGTCCCTGTTTCCCAGCCGCGGCGCGCATCGAATCCCGCCGGATTCGTACTGGTCGTTGGACACCCTCACCAGAATCTCGTTGATTCCCTCGCGGAGCGGGAACACCGACATTCGATTGCTGTGGACGAAATAGAAATCCTTCCTCTCTTTCAGGGAAGCCTTCGCGGCGTTCCTGGTGTCCACCGGCATGCCGTTGATCAGGAGCGTGTAGTCGGTATACACCCCGCGGACCTCCAGGGCCTTCTCCGCGGTATCGGCCCCGCCCAGGACTATCAGGCGATAGCTGACGCGGCCCTTCCCCGGGAGCCATTCCCCCCCGATTTTCTGGTCATTCCACAGACCCGGGACCTTTACCAGCCCGCACTCGCCGCTCTTCGCGCCTTTCACAAAATCATGCGCTTCCGGTCCCTCCCCGCGGCACAGCTCCCACTCCCCTTCGAGCGATACCGGACCGTGGGCCGCGAAATCCCATCCCCTGAGGTCGATGATTCCCCCGGTGGCAACGGGTTTTCCCCCTTCCGGGAATCCACATCCGCACACGAAAAATGTAATAAAAAGCGAATAACAGCCGACGAGAAACGCCCTGGCGCCGCTGGGGGTTGGAGGATGCAATCTCATGCTTTCATCGTTCGAATAGAGGAAACGGAAACTTCACAACTTAAAAATCATCCCGCGGGAAAAGGCAAGCGGAAAAAAAACGGGACCGACGCACAGTTTGTTCCGCCACAGGCACCGCTCGTTCCAGGGTATATTGACATTATATGAAATATATTCTATCGTGCGCCGGTATCAACACGGATCGTACCGCGCGCGGAGCGGTTCCGATGCCGTCGGCCGGCGGGAGATCGTTCCGGCGACCACTGCATCCAATACAGCGGGGGAAGAAGCAATCAAGACGCCACTTCGACACCTGATCGGCGAGAAGGTCGCCGGGACGCGGGTATTCCCCATCGTAACGAAGATAACGCTTATCTTCGTCTTTCTCATCCTTCTGTCAAATTTTACATCCCACTACATAAGCCTTCTGCTCTACCGCGGCGAGATGATCGCGATGATGAAACAGCACCTGGTGAAGGACCTCAGGGACACCTACACGTTCGCCAAGACGCAGCACGAGGTGTACATGGCCGGCGGCGGCCTCGAGCGGTGCATGCGGACCATCGAGGAGAAGGCCATACTGGAGTTCCAGAACAAGAACTCCACGCTCATCGGTGTCAGGAAGGACGGCTCGATCATGCTCCAGGCCTCCCGCGGCGCGCGCCTGCCGGTTTTTCCCGACCGCGAGACGCTCGCCGAGCTGAACGAGGACCTGAAAAAGGGCGTGCGCGAGGGATTCACGACATTCACGATCGCGGGGAACAGTTACTTCGGGGTGTACAAGCACCATACCGACTGGGACGCGTTCCTGATCCGGGCGGAGGAATTCAACGAATTCTACGCACACACCAGGGAGATATTCAGGTCCATCACCATCGTCATCATCGTCATTACGCTTGCCTGCGCCGTGGCGGGGGTGATGATATTACGGCACGTGCTGCGCTATGTGGGCCGGATGACCGAATCGATCATCGGCATGACACGGGACAAAAAGCTCGGCCTTCTCGACCTCAGGGACGCTCAGCCCGACGACGTTACCTTTCTGGGTGTCGCGTTCAATTCGCTTTCGAACACCATCGGGAACCTTCTGGCGATCTTCCAGAAGTTCACCAACAGGGACATCGTCTCGAAGGCCTACGAGGAGCGTGAAATCCGCCTGGAGGGCAGCCGCAGGGAGCTCACCTGTCTCTTTTCGGACATCAAGAGCTTCACCAACATGACCGAGGTGCTGGGCACCGAGATCATCACGCTCCTCAACCTTCACTATACCAGGGTCATCAACATCATCCTGGGGCACGACGGCATCATCGGCTCGATCATCGGCGACGCACTGCTGGCGGTGTACGGGGTTTTCCCGGGCGACGCCGGGCGGCTGAAGTCGTACCAGGCGGTGCTTACCGGCTACCGCATACACGAGGTCGCGCGGGAGATACGCGCGCAGATGATCGACATCCGCGAGAAGCTCGTCGCCGAGAAGGGCACCCTCTCTCCCGAGGAGGAGCGGGTCTACCGGGCGGTGCTCATCGACGTGGGCGTGGGAATCGATGGCGGAATGGTGTTCTACGGCAATATCGGCTCGCACGAGCGCATGACCAACACCGTGATAGGCGACAACGTGAACTCGGCGTCCCGCCTGGAGGGCCTCAACCGCATCTACAAGATACCGGTCATCTGCTCGGACTACATCAAACAGGACATCGAAAAGAACGTGCCCGAGGCGAAGATGCGCTTCGTGGAGATCGACACGGTGCGGGTGAAGGGAAAGAACGAGGGCAAGAAAATCTACTGGCCCATCCCGAGGACCGACATCAACCGCGAGATGCAGAACCAGCTCCGGCTCTTCAGCGAGGGACTGGAGATGTACTACAGGGGTAAGTGGAAAAAGGCCGCAAGGTTCTTCGAGCGGTGCACGCTCCCCATGGCGGAGGTGTTCCGGTCGAGGACCTGCGCCCCCGAATGCCCGAAGGAATGGACCGGGATATGGTCCATGGATTCCAAATGAGACGATGACGGAACGGATACCGACGTGAAAGCAAAGAACGCGACATCGCGCAGAAAACAGGCCGTCCCTCCCGCCGAGATGCCAACCTCGCTCTTCCTGAAAAAGGAGATGGTGGCGTCCTCGGAAAAGGCGATGGTGTACAACCTCGAGCGGGAGTTTTCGGGCACGCGGAAAAACCGCGGGTACAAGACCTA
This sequence comes from uncultured Leptospirales bacterium, assembly GCA_964625625.1. Lineage (GTDB taxonomy): Bacteria > Spirochaetota > UBA4802 > UBA4802 > UBA5368 > MVZN01. The sequence continues at coordinate 47,930 of CAZVEG010000011.1, forward strand.
CCTTTCGCTCGCGGCCTTCGGCGTGATCCTGCTCGCCGGCACCTTCGGCGCCACCTCGTACATCGAACATCGAAACACGAACATCCCCATCACCATCGCCGATTTCGAGGACATCAACATGCAGGAGCTGCTGTACTCGCTGAGAAACGCCGGGAAGCTCCTCGCCGACATGCGCAACTCCATGGAGACGCTGAAGGGAAAGATGGGCCTCGAGATGCAGCGCATCCGGATGGAATCCCTCAATGATCTGGAACAGCTCAAGCAGCGGCACAACCTCACCGACGCCCAGCGCGCGGCCATGATGAAGAAGATTCTGGAAGAGCGCGACCGGCGTCTCGCCGCGGCGAACGCCGAGCACCTCGACCGGCTCAGGGACAAGGAGCGGGCGATCGAGGACATGAAACGAAAAATGGGCGACTATGAGGTCCAGCTCCAGCGCAAGACCGATGCCTACGTCGGGAATCTCGAGACGAAACTGAGGGCCTACCAGAGCGAATCGAAGGCGAGCAAGGCCAATGCCGAGCAGCTCGTACGGCAGATGAGCGAGAACTACGTGCAGAAGCGCGCTGAAGAGAAAAAGGAGTTCGAAAAGAAGATCCAGGAGCTTTCCGCGAAGATTAAGAAAACCGAGGATTCGCTGAAAAGCTCCTCCGGCAGGGCGGGCGAGCTCGAACATCTGCTCGCGCTGTACCGCCGCTCCCTGATGCACTACGCCTTCATGAAGGGCGAGCAGGGACACGTGGTGTGCGTCGAGAAAAGCGGCTCCCTGCTGGTGGTGCTCAATCCCCTGGTGGACCCGGGACGGTCGTGCAGGGGGATGGTGGTCGATAAAAACGGGGCGCTGATCGCCAGGATAGAGATAACCCCCGGGGAGGGAATGACAAGCGCCCGCGTGCTCAAAAAACTGGGCCCCACCGCCATCAGCCCCTTCGACATGATCATCGTGCAGAAGGAGTGAGGGCCACCGTGAAAAGACTTTTCGTACTCATCGTAATCCTGGCGGTGTCGCCGCTCTACGCGGACTGGGCCGAACACGGCCTCAGCCTCGTCTCCACCGGTCCGTCGAGCCTCGAAGGGGCCGTCAGATACGAGATCCGGGACGACGGGGGCCGCGTTTTTCACGTAAATTCCCCGAAGGAGCCGGACGGCCCGGTCATAAAGAACATCCTGAAGCACCGGGACACCTTCTTCTCGTGGAAGCATGTTCACATCCGGGAGCTTTCGTTCTATATGTATGAAAAGGGGCTTCAGGTGATCGTCGTCCCTTCCTCGCTGAAATACCGGGACACCGACCTGAAACAACACCTCCCCTCGGGCTTCACCCTCGTCGAGGAAAAGGGCGCGCTGGCGTACCGCTACCGCGTCATAGTGGGAAATACCTCGCTGAAGCTCGACGGCGCCTACCGGGGCGAGGAGCCCATGCTCGACGAGATGCTCGCCTATGTCCGCGGCATCAGGGAAGGGTCGATCGTGGTGGAGGACGAAAAGGTCGTTGCGGGAAGCGTGGTGTCATTCTCCAGCGAAAAAGACAAGGGGAAAAAGCATGTGCATCCCGTGGGCGACCTCCCCTTTTACGACGCGGCCGCGACACGGAGCTACGATCCGGGTAAGATACGCTGGTATGTATCCGCCCAGCCGTCGTACCTGTACCCGGCGAGTTTCCTGGGCGATATCTTCGTGGGGGGATTCGGCGCCACGGCCGCGCTCGGTATGCGCGACATGGGGATTTCGCTGCTGGACGCCATCCTGTTCCGCTTCGACCTGGAATTGATGGCCGGGTTCTGGCACCTGAACGAGAAGAAACAGAAAGGCGCCGTCGTACCCTGCAGCGTGAAAAACGCGTACGTCATCCCCCTGGGATTGGTCGCCCGGTACCGTCTGGCGGTCACCCGGAACTTCGCTGTCCTGCCCTCGCTCGGTTTCGGTTATTTCTACAACAGGCTCGAATACCAGAGGCTTGTCGCCGGAGTCCCCGAGACGGTGACGGCGCGCGAGTGGAACCCCTCGCTCATGCCCGGGCTCAGGCTCGACTACCGTGTGGAAAAATACTTCTTCTTCGCCGGCGCGGAGTACCTGGTGATGTTCGAGCGGCGGCTCGACCTGGCCGCGCTGGTGTTCAGCGCGGGCGGCGGGTACATGTTCTAACGGGAACGTAATCCGTATGGCGACAGGCTCCGGCTGAAATGCCCGGGGTTTTCCAGGTGCCGGTTCGTTTCTTCTCACTGACATGCGAGGTGATGATGTATCCCGCGGTGGAGGTCGTGTCCGATGAAAATACCGCCTCAGGCGCGGCAATTTCTCTCGATACCGCCACCGGTCAGTACGGACATCAGGATGAGGCGCGGTAAAGGTGGCGAATGCAGATCCCGAACACAGTTTGTTACCTTAAGGGCACCGTTTGTTCCGGTGGCGCCTTCACGCGGTGATGAATAATTGACACTGGAAATGACAGCTCGATACTACCGATGATGCGGTATTGTAATCGCTTACACGCCATAAAAAAAAGAGCCCTTTTCATTCCGGCTCTGATCGGCGCCGTACTGCTGACCGTCTCGTGCGGCGCCATGTATTCAGAACTGGCTGAAAACTTATCAAAAGGCATTCCCGGCAGTGAAATCACCTCGTTTTCGTTTCCGTCCGTCGGTGCGATCGGCATTATCAGCGGTACCGGCATCGCCGTTACGGTTCCCTTCGGAACCGATGTGACCGGTCTTGTCGCCGGGTTTACCACCACGGGGAACTCCGTCGAGGTAGGGCCGGTGACACAGATCAGCGGGGTAACGGCGAATGATTTTACCGGCCCCGTCACGTACACGGTGACGGCCACCGACGGTTTCACCAGGAACTATACGGTCATTGTGTCCGTGGCGCCCAGTACGGCCAAGGACATCACTGATTTTATAATCCTCGGCGTGCACGGCGCCATCACCAGCAACGCCATATCGCTCACGGTGCCGTACGGAACCGATGTCACGAACTTAACGCCCACCATCGCCATAACGGGAGCGAGCGTAAGCCCGGCAAGCGGCGTACCGCGGGATTTCACGAACCCGGTCACCTACACCGTAACCGCCGCCGACAGTTCCACCAAGATCTATACCGTCACGGTATCCGTGGCCCTCAACCCGGCGAAGGACATCACCGATTTTGTGATCCTCGGCGTGCACGGCACCATCACCGGCACCGCCATAGCGCTCACGGTACCCTATGGAACCGATGTCACGAACTTAACGCCCACCATCACCATAACGGGAGCGAGCGTAAGCCCGGCAAGCGGCGTGCCGAGGAATTTCTCCTCGCCCGTCACCTACACCGTAACCGCCGCCGACGGCTCAACCAAAAACTACACCGTTACGGTAACAGCGAATGGGACCCTTGCCGGATCAAGCTTTACGACAGGAACCAGTCCATTTGCTGTCGCAGTCGATCCGGTTGCCAATATCCTGTATGTAGTAAATTACGGCTCCAATTCCGTGACCTTTTTCAACGCGACTACCGGGGCCCACCTCTTTGGAGATCTTGCATCCTCCAGTTTTGCCACCGGCTCTAATCCTTATAGCATAGCCCTCAACACCAGCGTAAATACAATATATATCACAAATGCCTTTTCTAACACTGTGACCTATCTGGATGCGACTACAGGGGCGCTGAAAGGCACGTACCCTGTCGGATCATACCCCAAAGGAGTTTCCGTCGATCCTGTCGCAAATACCCTCTATGTGGCAAATCAGAACAGCAACAATGTGACCTGTTTAAATGCGACCACAGGGGCAAATATCGGCACCTACCCGGCAGGAACAACACTCTCAGGCTGCGGAGTGAATCCTGGCATCAATCGTGTGTATGTAACGGGCACAATCGCCAACACCGTGCTTTTTCTGAACGCCAGTTCCGGCGCCATACTGGGAACCTACAGTACATTGTCCGGACCCGTGGGTGTCGCGGTCAATCCGGTCGCGAATATTCTCTATGTAACATGCTATATGTCAAATGGAGTGCAATTCTTTGATGCGACAACCGGGAGCAATCTGGGATTCCACTCCACGGGCGCCGGCCCCCGCATGGGGATTGCCGTAGACCCCGCGGCGAACTTACTGTATGTAGTTAATATGGATTCAAATACGGTGAGATATCTTAACGCCACAACGGGGGGAACACTCGGCACCTATACGACGGGAGCAAATCCCAGTGGAGTAGCGGTTAATACAAACATGAATATCATCTATGTGACAAATCGGAGTTCGAATACCGTTACCTTCCTGGATGCCACCACGGGAGAGTATATATATTAGGAGGGGTACGGTTCCATGCCGCGGATATAGATCCCGCCGCACAGTTTATTCCCCAAAACGCACCGATTATTCCGGGCACGTCCCCTCCCGGTGA
>CAZVEG010000012.1:0-51141 GCA_964625625.1 uncultured Leptospirales bacterium
TCGATATGCAGATGGAACCTCTCCAGTATTTCGGGCGTCGGCGAGGATGAAATCACAAATATACACAATAATAATTATTTGTTCAACTGCACCCGGAACGATCCGCTCGCCGATAGCGGGGAATTCGCGGCGGTTATCGGCAATCCTCCCTGGGGATCGCGTCTTTCGAATGAAGAGCGGCTCGCGGCCCGCGAGCACTACGCCTCGGCCGCATCGGGCATCAACAGCTTCACCCTCTTCATCGAACGTACGCTCCGCCTGCTCGAACCCGGAGGGATGATGGCCTTTCTCCTCCCGGAGGCCTATCTCAACATCGGCGCCCACAGCGTCTCCCGGCGGCAGGTGCTCGACCATATGCGCATACTCGACATCGCTTCATGGGGAGAGCGCTTCAGGGGTGTATTCGCTCCGGCGGTATCGTTCATTGCCGCGCGTGAGGATTCGCCCGTCGAACGATCGCGGCACGTGGTCAGGATTTCGTCGACGGCCACCGGCACTTCCGGTACGGCCACGCTCATACCACAGGTCCATTACGATGCGACCCCGCAAAACATTTTCAATATCCATTATTCGCGCCGTGCGGTAGAGCTCATATCGCGCATCGAGGAAGGGGGCGGTTTCAGCCTGAGAGAATCCGCGCGCTTCTTCCTGGGCATCGTTACCGGCGACAATCCGCGTCATCTCAGCGGGACACGTTCGGAGGTAACTCCCGATCCCATCATCATCGGACGCGACCTCTCGCAATACAGGATCGATTTCAGCGGCCATCACTTCAGATACGATCCCGACACCCTTCAGCAGGTGGCGCCGCGCGAGCTCTATCTCACCCGGAACAAGCTGCTCTATAAATTCATCGGCAGGCGCCTCGTCTTCGCGCTCGACACCGAGGGCCGCTATTCCCTCAACAACGTCAACGCGCTCATACCGGGGGATTCGCCGCTCGAACCGGAATGCCTGCTGGCAATTCTCAATTCACGGCTCATGCAGTACTACTACGAAAAGAATTTCTTTACGGTCAAGGTATTGCGGGGAAACCTCGAGCGTCTGCCGCTTCGGACCGCCGACGCCGGAACGAGGCGAAAGATACGGACACTGGTGAGGCGCGTCATGGAGTCACCGGATTCAGCCGCGGGAACGCGCAGCAGGGAGACGATAGAGGACATGGTTTTCAGCATCTACGGTATAGGCGACGCGCAGGCCGCTCACATCAGCGAGGCCGTGCTCTCTCCGGCCCCTTCGCCGCAGTAAAGACAAGCACGAGGTCGATGGAATCATCACCCCCGTCATCGGCGACGGCGATACCGATGTCCCGGTAGACGTACATGACGTTTTTACGCTTTGCCAGCCGCTCAAGCCCCTCGTTGCCGTAATTGAAAATGAAGGATTCGGCCCCCGCGGCCAGGTTTACGGCATCGGTCGTAACGCGGACCCGCTCGTATCCGGCAACGGCGACCACCTGTTCCCCCAGCAGGAATACGGAGAAGCGCCCGTACGTGTAATGATAGACGTGATCGAAGCGAATGGAGGGACCGGCGGCCTGTCCGAACACTTCCCTGAAGAGGTCTCTCGTGCCTCCGGGCTGCGCGAACCGGTCAGGACGGCCGCGGTCGCGTACGAGAGAATTCACGGTCTCGCCCAGCACCACCCCTTCGGAACCGAAACCGGGCGCTACAAGTGACGGATCGTTCTTTACGCGAAGCCTGAGCTCGTCCGGCGAGAACAGGCCCGTTGCGAGAAAGAATAAGGAACCCAGCAGGATGGAAAGCTTCATCGGCGCTCACTCCATGTTCATGGCATGCCGGCTCCAATCACCGTCGATCGGAACCCGGAATTAATTATGTCTCATGGCCCGCATCGCCGCCGGCGCGTTCGGCCGCGCGCTTAATGGCGGGATAACGGCGCGGGTAGGCATCCGGCGTGTCACCGATCTTCCGTACGATAATCCCGGGACCGTCAGCACGAACCGGATCGACCCTACCACCCAGCAGCACGGCATGGTCGGCTATACCCCGACCGAGGTCGGCCCCCTGAAGCTTTGAATAGATATACAGATAGCCTCCCTTCTTCAGAAGCGGGAGCGCCATCTCGATCACCACGTAGACCGGGCCGAACGCGCGGCTGAACACAAGGTCGAATGCGCTTCTCCACTCCTTGACCCGTCCCATCTCCTCGGTCCGCCCGCAGACCGCCGAGAGGTTCGGCACCGGAAGCTCCTTCAACGAATACTCGATAAACTCAACCCGCTTCGCCTGCGCCTCCACCAGCACGCCCGTGGACTCCGGGAACGCGAGCGCCAGCGGGATTCCGGGCACCCCCGCGCCCGATCCGATGTCCGCGAAGCGCGTTCCACGTGGAACATCGATGCGACCGAGCGGCTCGAGGCTTCCCAGCACCAGCGTCTCCACAGCCTCCGCCGTTGTCGAGCAGCCCGTAAGGTTGTGCCGCCCGTTGGCCTCTACCACAAGGCCCGCGTAACGGGCCATCAGCCCCGCCGCTTTGTCCGGCAGGCTTATCGCGTTTCGTCCGGCCCATTCCATGATTCTCCGTTGTTCCACGTGGAACACGCCGGCGCCCCCGGCCCCGGGGCTCGCGCCGCTCGCCGTCGAGCGCTCCCCGCGCGGCTCATTCCCCATCGCCCGTGCTCCCTTCCGTCGACTTCCCCGCCGTGCGTGCCATCGATTCCATGCGGACGAGCACGAGTGAGATGTCCGACGGATCCACTCCGGATATCCTTGTCGCCTGCCCTATCGTCTCCGGCCGTATGCGCTTGAGCTTCTCGCGAGCCTCGTTCTTCAGCCCGGCCACCGATGCGTAATCGAACGACTCCGGAATGCGTCGCGACTCCATTCGCTCCATCTTCCGTATTCGTTCGCGATCCCTTTCGATATACCCCTCGTATTTGATCTGCATTTCGGCGATGGCGGCCATGTCCGGGTCGATCTCTTCATGCAGTGCGTCCATCACGTCCGAGATCCGGATCTCGGGGCGCTTGAGAAGCTTCCCCGCGGCCATCCTCCCCGAGAGTGTACCTCCCCCCTGTTGCGACGAGGAGAGCTTCTCCTTCAGCGCTCCATCCACGACAACCGGTCGCGTCGACAGATCCCTCACCAGCTCCTCGGCCTTCCGATACCTGGCCTCCATCCTCTCGTAACGTTCACGGCTCACCAGTCCGTTTTCGAGCCCATAGCCCATCAGCCTGCTGTCAGCGTTATCCTGCCTGAGGATCAGCCTGTGCTCCGCCCTCGACGTGAACATCCTGTAGGGCTCCTCGGCCCCCTTTGTTATGAGATCGTCGATCAGCACTCCCAGATACGCCTCGTAACGCCTCAATACGAACGCTTGCATTCCCCGTATCTTGCGCACGGCATTGATGGCGGCGACCAGGCCCTGTCCCGCCGCTTCCTCGTAACCCGAAGTTCCGTTTATCTGACCGGCGTGATAAAGCCCCGAGACGCGCCTGGTCTCAAGGCTGCTCCTCAATTCACCCGGCGGTACGTAATCGTACTCGACCGCGTAGGCCGGTCGCATCACCCGTACGTTCTCGAGCCCCGGCAGCGTGCGAATCATCTCGAGCTGCACATCCTCCGGCAGGGAGCTCGAAAAACCGTTTATGTAGATCTCCTTCGTCGACATCCCCTCGGGCTCGAGAAAGAGCTGATGCCCCGTCTTGTCCGCGAACCTCACGACCTTGTCTTCTATCGACGGACAGTAGCGCGGCCCGATGCCCTTTATGCGTCCTCCGTAGAGCGGCGATCGATGCAGGTTTTCGCGAATGATGCGATGCGTCTCCCCGGTCGTGCCGGTAATCCAGCACGGCACCTGCGGGCGCTCGATCGAGATCGTGTCGAACGAAAACGGCGAAGGCACCCTGTCAGGGTGCTGGATCGTGCATTTTGAGAAATCGATCGAGTCCGCGTTGACGCGCGGCGGCGTACCCGTTTTCAACCGGTACACCGGAAAGCCGAGTTCACGCAGCGAGTCCGAAAGCTCTTCCGATGAGAAATCGCCGAGCCTTCCGCTTTTTTCATTGTATTCACCGATGTGGATGAGCCCCTTCAGAAACGTCCCCGTGCAGATGATGACCGCCTGCGCCTGATGCTCCTGCCCCCGTACGGTTACGACCCCCCGCACGCGGCCGTCTTCCGCGACGATCCGTGCCGCGATATCCTGTATTAACGTGATGTTAGGCTCGGACTCGATGACCGCCTTCATTCGCAGCTGATAGGCCTTCTTGTCCGCCTGTGCCCTCGGAGCCCACACGGCCGGCCCCTTACTCCTGTTGAGCATCTTGTAGTGGATTCCCGTCTCGTCAATCGCCCTGCCCATTTCACCGCCGAGCGCGTCGATCTCCCTCACCAGGTGCCCCTTCGCGAGGCCGCCAATCGCCGGATTGCAGCTCATCTGGCAGATGGTATCGAGGTTACCGGTCAAGAGGAGCGTCGAACATCCCATGCGTGCCGAGGCCAGAGCGGCCTCGGCGCCAGCGTGTCCCGCGCCCACCACGATTATGTCAAACCTGCGTATCATCTTCCTCCGCGTCGTACCGATCCGCCGTCGGCTTCACCCTCCGGTTCAAGAAGCAAACGGCATCTGATTTCGTTTATCATGCACACCGCGCCTGCCGCGCGGTTTCAATTAAATTTTTCAGCCCCCGGCCCCGAAACAGGCGCCGGTCGTGACTTCCTTCCGTCTTTTTTAATGAGACATAATATTTTGCTTCCATTTTTCGGCCCGACGGCGTATCTTCTCCCCGTCCCAAGTAGTATACAACATTTTTACGATCGTTATAATTTTTTAGTATCGTTTGTCCGCGAGCGGACGTATAGTAGACCGGTTCGGCCGCATAAAACAGAGAACGGGCGCGCTGCCGGCACCCGTCACACTTAAACAATTATTCATCGCGAGAGGACAGGCCGTGGCTTCGTATCCATCCGAACTACTCGAGCGCCTTTACATCCGGCAGGGAGATATAACCAGGGAGCACGTCGACGCGATCGTAAACGCCGCGAACCCTTCCCTGCTCGGCGGAGGTGGCGTGGACGGCGCCATTCATCGCGCCGCTGGACCGGGCCTGCTCGAAGAGTGCCGGCTGCTCGGCGGCTGCCGTCACGGTGAGGCGAGAATTACCGGGGGGCACAAACTCCCGTCCCGGTACGTCATACACACCCCCGGGCCGGTCTACAGGGGCGGCTCCTCGGGGGAGCGGGAAACGTTACGGGCCTCCTATCGCAACTCGATGGAGCTTGCAATGGAGCATGGCCTGCACTCCGTGGCATTTCCCGCCATTTCCACGGGGGTTTATGGCTACCCGGCCGAGGAGGCCTGCGAAATCGCCGTCCGAACCGTTCTCGATTTCATGGCCGAAACAGGATGCCGCATGAACGTTTATTTTATTTTATTTGATAATAATAATTTTTCTATCTATTCGAGCTTTATTGAAAGATTAAGGGGCCAGGATGGCGCGAATCCCGCGGGCCGCGGGCCGCGTTGATGGATACGCGCATCCATTCGGAGGATGCGCGTATACCGTGACCACGAAACCTAAACAGACAAGGTAATAATTTATGGATTACTGTTCATTGCTCAGGTCGTCCTCCAGGAGGTTTAACTCGATCGTCTGCCTGGGGCTCGACCCCGTACTGGGAAACATCCCCCTCGAAAAGGGGAGCCCCGGAGAACGTATCCGGTCGTTTTATGAAACGATGCTCAATACCATGGCGCGCAGGAACATCCTGCCCGGCGCCGTAAAACCCAATTACGCGTTTTATGCCCAGTACGGCCTCGACGGTATCGGCACTCTCGCCGCCGTAATAGACGCCTGCAGGGGGCTGGGCCTTCCTGTCATTCTTGACGTCAAGCGTGGCGACATCGGCACGACCGCCGAGGCATACAGTCGCGAGGCATATGACTTTTTCAACGCCGATGCGGTGACGCTTTCCCCCTATCTCGGCCTGGATTCCATCGAACCGTTTTTCACGAACTATCCCGACAGGGGAGCCTATATTCTCAATAAGACCTCGAACAGGAGCTCCGGGGAACTGCAGGATCTCGTCGTCGACGGCGAGCCCCTGTACCTTCGCGTTTCTAAGAAAATCGTGGAATGGCACCGTCCCGGCATGGGCGCGGTCGTCGGTGCCACCTACCCAGAGGAGCTCCTGGGCATCGGCGGAATATTCATCGACTCTGGGCTCGAGATTCCCCTCCTAATACCGGGTATCGGCTCCCAGGGAGGAAGCGTTGAGGCGGTATGCTCGGCACTCAGGCTGCATCCCGACGTCACCATCCACCGGATCAACTCCTCGAGCGCCATCAATTACGCGTACCGCCAGAGACCGGACCTTCGTTTCGACGATGCCGCGGCCGCCGCGCTTGCCGTTCTTAACGACGAGATCAATTCCTTTCTGACCGTGTAACGAGGACATCGTTGAAAGATCCCAGAGGTAATCGCAAAACAGTCCTGGTGGTCGCGCACCGGCAGGAGGACGTTACCCTCATCTGCGAGGTCCTGAACGACATCGATTACGACTACATAACGGCGCACTCCGGAATCGAGGCGCTCGGCGTCATCACCTATCAGCTGCCGCACATCATCATCTCGGAGATCGACCTGCCCGAGCTTAACGGCTACGAGCTCTGCCGCAAGATACGTACGGGCATCAAAACGCGTCTTATCCCGTTCATATTCATCGCGCCGTCCGACAGGGTCGATGACCGTATCACGGCCCTGCAGACCGGCGCCGACGCCTACCTGGCCAAGCCTTTCAACGCCGACGAACTGCGGGCCCTGGTGCGGTCCAAGGTAAACAGCTTCGACGAGCTGTATCAGCTGTCCATAACCGACGAGCTCACGCGCCTCTTCAACCGGCGCGAGTTCCTCAAGCGCTTCGCCGGCGAGCTCGAGAACCCCCATGTCCAGTCGGTCTCTCTCTGCATACTCGACCTGGACTTTTTTAAAAAGGTCAACGACACCTACGGGCACCAGACCGGGGACCTCGTGCTCATGAAACTCGCGGAAATTCTGAAAAAGCGCTCCTCCGAGGTTTTCTTTCCCGCGCGCTTCGGCGGTGAGGAGTTCGTGATCCTTTTCCCGTCAACGAGTGCCGCATCCGCCGCCTCGACAATCGACGCGCTGCGCGACGAGCTTACATCGACGTCGTTCAGACAGGCCGGGTCCAGCGAGATTTTCCATATATCGTTCAGCGCCGGTATCGCGGAATACCCTATCATGGCATCCACCATCTCCGAACTCCTCTCCCGCGCCGACCAGGCACTCTACGCCGCAAAAAACGATGGAAGGGGTCGAACCTATATATTCAGGCCCATCATGGCGCGCAACGACCGCTTCTGGGAATACCTCAAGACCCGCAAGGGGACATTTTTCGAGCCGCCGTTCAACGAGCCCGTGTCCAAGCTCCCCTATCTTCCCCAGACCCTGGAGCAGATCATCAATCTCGATTACGAGGTGCGCAGCATCGGCGTGCTCATCATCAAGCTCCAGCCGCTTTTCAATCTCAGGGAACTTCGCGGCCAGAGGAACATCGAATATGATATCGAGAACATCAAGTTCATCATCAGATGGGCATGCGAGTGCAACTTCCCCTCGGACACCTATCTCGCCGTCACCAATTTCTTCACCTACGAGGTGGTGGCCCTTTTCCCCAGCATCGTCGATTTCTCCTATAACCCGGAAAAATTCAAAGGCCTCTGCCGCGACATTTCCATGGATTTCTTCATCTTCATCCTGAACTATTTCTTCGACATCTACTTCTCCGGCGACGTCATCTATTTCGAGAAGGCCAATCCCCGGAACCTGCTGGAGGAAATCGAGCACATACGCGACAGGGTATACCTGCTGGACAACAAGCGGGACTTCTTCGTCAACATCTTCAACGAGGTGCGCCACTCACTTTACGACTCCTCATCCCTGAAGGGCGTGCTCGAGATAAAAAGCTTTTACAGCTTTTTCTCGATGGAGCCTTCCTACAATTATTTCTCCTCGTGCAACTTCATCATAAAGACCGATTTTACCGAGCTCCTGCTCAGGGAGAGCATCGGCGGTGGCGACGATTTCGAGAGATTCATGAAGCTCTTCGCCGAATCCTTTTCGGACGACATCGAATGCCCCCTCCTTGTCCCGTGGGTGGCCACGGTCGAGCTCGAGGAATACGCGCGGATGCTGGGAGCGGCGCTTCCCGGGAAGGAAATGATACTGATGCTGAACGAGAGCGTCCTGGAGTCCATCCCGGCCGAAATGCTGGTCGGCCTGGCCTCCGATTTGCCGGACAACGTCTCGCTGGGAATCGACAACTGTTACATCGGCAACGACATCCTTAATATCCTTTCGACGGTGGATATCGGACTTCTCTGTTTTTCCGAGAACATCATACGGAACATCCACCTGTTCCCCGAGCGCATCAAGATCATCAACGGCCTGAAGCTCTTCGCCGACGAGCTGGGGATACCCGTGCTGGCCCGAAATATTCTGCTCGAGGACGAGTTCCAGATATTGAAAGATCTCAGGATCTCCCACGCCTCGGGGCCGTTCATATCGAACATGCGGCAGGCTCCCTGAGACCGGCGCGCTATCGCAGGTCTTTTACCCCGAAGCTGAAGGGCCATTTCAGGAATTCACACCCCGCGCGGCGATAGTACCGCGCCGCCTCCTCCTCGGTCTCGAACGCGATGCTCTCTATCCTGTCGACCCAGTGCTCGAGTATCTCGTCACAGAGCGAATCGAGCGCACCCTTCGCCACGAGAATCGCGGCTTCCGGCAGTTGGGCGACGGCGGCCGCCACGCCCGCGCAGTGCGTGTCGATCCTGAGTATCGGGTCGATGATGCCGTACCGGGAGTGGGCATCCCGGAACCCGGGCTCTTCACGAAAGACCTGGTGGAACATCAGCTGCGAGCCCTCCCTCCATTCGTCGAAGACGTGCATGCGCCGATGCGGGAAATCCCCGTCTATCTGCCTGAGGAATTCGGCGATATCTCGCTCGTCCTGCAACTCGTCGGAAAGGAAGACCATGTTATAAAACTGGTGCCTGAGCGGAAGGGCGGCGAAAAGGGATTTAAGCGCCGGCAGGATCTTTACTCTGTTCTGACAATGGATATAAAAACTGAACACCGCGCTCTCGATCAGATCAGCGTATCGCGACCCGTCCCATGCCGCCTCATGGCTCCCGTCGAAGCGTACCCCCCCGCAGAACAGGCCCTCCTCCGTCCCGGTGAAATCCGGAAGCCTCATCGTCTGATGGGAACAGCCCGTTATATCCTCGATGTCGCGTCGTATGGCCATGATATCGTCGAAATCGAATCCCCAGCCATCGACCAGATAATACGGTGGCTTCTTCTGGAAAACAATCCCTTCCCTCGTTCCCTCGGCACGTACCCGTGTACCCGGCAGCATCATCAACGGATAGAGCTCGATCGACTCTCCGAAGCCCTCGTCCACCAGGGTCTGCACTCCTTCGATAAAGCGCACCGGGCTGTCGCCGGGGAGACCGGGGATGACGCCGATCTTCAGTTCAATGCCCGCGCCTGCAAGGTTTTTCATCCCCGCGATCGCCCGGCGGACGTTTCCCCGCCGGCCTATGCGCTTCAGCGCCCCGGGCGTGAGCGTCTGGATTCCCACCTCGAGGCTGCGGAATCCTGCGGCACCGAGCAGCCGGGCCGTCTTCTTATCAATGCCCTCGGTCCGCATTTCCGTATGCAGGCGCACCCCCCTGTTTCGTCCCGCGATGGCATGAAGCTTGGCGTGAAAGTCGGGTGTGCGGTTGAAAGTCGGCGACAGGATGTATATCTCGTTGAGCTCTGTATTTCCCTTTCTGCCGAGCGCATCCAGGAGCACGCCGAAGTCGCGCTCGCGGACGCCCGGACAGTTCCCCGAGTAGAAACAGTACGAACACCGGTACGGGCACCCCCGAGTCATCTCCATGAACACCGAGCCGTCGGTCATGGTATCGAGCTCCCCGGCGACAAACGGTTCCGGCGCGGCACGGATATCAACCAGTTCCGTATCGGGCTGAACGAGCAGGCGATTCCCGTTTACATCCCCCGCGTATTTGTCCATTTCAACGCCGGAAAAAAATCGTTCGAAAAACCATTCGCCTTCACCGCAGACGAAACAATCGACTTCCGCACGGCGTTCCGAAAGCGCCCATGAGCCTTCCTGTATCTCCGGGCCTCCCATCACCACGGTGATCTCCGGAAGCATCGCCCGCACCATGCCGGCGATTTCGAGACTGCGCTCGACATTCCACAGGTAGCAGGAAAAGCACAGGATGTCCGGCATCGCGCCCGCGATATACCGGCGGATCACCCGGTCCGAACAGAGATTGGCCATGACAAAGGGCAGATGATCGACGGCGACGGCGTCGTGATGATATCGTCGCAGGTAAGCAGCCATGGCCGCCGGCGCATACGGCACGTTTCCCTGGATGTAATTGTACCCGTGGTCGAGGAGCGGAAGCTGAACGAAGAGTATGGTGATCTTTTTGTTGCCCGAATTCGCTTTATTCCATATCATGTACACACCCTGTTGAACAGGCTCCGGAGTTATGAATGTGTTTTACCATGCCCTCGCGGATCCTTGCAAACCTTCTTCTCCCGGAGATTGAGGAGCATCTCGATCGCGGGATATCCGCGTTTTCTCCGCTGGTGCTTATGCACCCGTGCGATCCCGCCACGGAGACCCTTTTAGTCATGACGATCTCCTCCGGTCACCGGCGACTCTCCGTGGTTCTCTCCTCCCGGGATCTGCCCGGCGGAACCGTCAGGAAACTCCGCGAATCCACAGCCCATTTTGAAAGCTCCGTATCCATGCTTCTGTGCATCTCATTCGGTACACCGGTTACCGTGCGGGTGCATACGGCCGCGCCGGAGAGGGAGACCGGAGCGGCATTTCTCGTTGATCTTTCCATTGAAGGCGGCGGCTACCTCAGGCTGACGATCCCCTCCGGGTTCTTCGACCTGTTTCCGCGGGCGAAATTTCACTATGACGATCCACAGTTCATCGAGGATGTAATCCTCGCCTCTTTTCTGAAACCACGCGCGTGCTTTCCCCGGATCGGGATGCTCATCGAATGCCTGGCTCCTCGTGAGCTTGAGGCCGTTTTCCACGCGCTCCGCGCCCGCGGCCGTCTTTCGGCATATCAGGTTCTGCTCCTGCTCCTCGCGTTTCCGGGGCATGTAAATCGAATCCGTGCCGCCCTGCCCGATGCACTCGTGCGGGAGGGCCTGTGTATGGTCTCCGCCCGCCGTTTGAGCCCGACCCGGCGTGACCTGGCCGGAGGAGTCTATTCCGTCGACGAGGCGCTGTACCGGCTCCTGATGGGCCCGAATCCGCCCGGGATACTCAAGACCTTTCGCGGGCTTCGCGCACTGATCCTCGAGCTCAGGCTTGCGCGTTCACTTCCCGAAGATGCGTTCTGGTCGCTCTGCGAAACGGCTGCCGGTGACGGCACGCTGTACGAAGCGCTCAGCCTCTGCGGTGAGCGCGTCACCGGTATCGCTCTCGCCGGTGCCCCACGGTCATGCATGGAGTCTTTGCGTTCGTGCGTCTCCGGCCGAACCGTCGAGGCCATCGTATCCGCGGTCCCGGGCCGTGCCCCGGGTTTGACTGAACGGTCCGAGGCGAGGACGCGTTTCGAAACGTCGATCCGGAAGGCCCGTGTCCGTCGGCTTCCGGCCGGTCGCAGGGATATCGCCGTACTGCTCTCACGACTCACCGGACCGGCGGACCACGAGGTTCTGCTGCTGGACACGGGCTGGTTTCTCATCGCGACGGCGCTTAAAGGGGTCGCCCGTAAAACGCGCGGTCGATTCCTGGCGGAAATCGCGTCGCCCGCGCGCCATCTGATCCAGGACGTTCTCGGGGGAACCGTAAACCCGGATATCCTGCACGACGAACACCAGGTGCGCAGGGCCGGGGAGCAGCTCTGCGATCGTATCCTCGAACTCTACGAACGAGGGCTCATTGGTCTTTCGGGGTAGTACCGTCCTTCTTGTCGTTAAGGTAGGCGCCTATCCGTTCGATACCGTCTTTCAGCTCCTCGTACTGGGAGACGTTGACCGCTATGCCTTTCTGCGTGGGCTTGTACACGGCGTTTCCCTTTTCATCGAAGGACTGAAACCATATCCGTATGTTGATGAGATCCCGTCCCTTGAATTCTGATATCTCGATCCTGATGATCTCGTTGTTCGACTTTGGAATGTCTTTGATCAGAACGCTCATTGCACTCTCTCCGATGGTAATGGTATCGCCCTTATTTTTTTCACTATCTCCGCCGCCATAATCCGGTGCCCCTCGGTATTTGGATAGCGCTCATCACCGGTATAAAGCGTCGCGTAATCCACGCCATGCGACACGAGGTGGGACATCCAGAACAGGTGTACCGGAAGATATATACAGCCGAGGTCCACGGCGACCTCCCGGACGCTCCTGTAGTATATGGAAGCGGCGTCCATCACGAAGGAATCGGCAAAGGGCTGCGAGGTCAACAACAATATATGGGACACCGACAGTTCGCGCGCGAGCCGTACCACCTGGACCAGGTTTTCCTTGAATTCTGACCGGTATACCGGACGGTACATGTCATCCAGACCGAAATGAAGGAGGAGGATATCCGGCCCGAACGGACCGATGTCCTCGTAAAAGGTCCGTACCGCCTCGAAGCTCGTATCGTCCACCCGCGAGCGGTTCAATACCTCGATCCCGTCCGCCGCCAGCTCACGCGCAAGCATCGACGCGTACGGTTCGGACGCCTCCTTCCCCGCCGCCACGCTTCCTCCCCTGATTAACAGTCTTCGAGTAATCATCATGTATTGCCGCTTCGGATTTCCATCATCAATCTACACATATTTCATACGTCATTGCAATGCCGCGCTTGCCTCATTCTGAAAAATGCTTTATTTTTTATCATCGCTGTCGTACTATTCAGCTCCGCCCCGTCGCGGGACCGGAGGAAACCGGCCTGGTAAACTCGAATTCAGGAGACAGTCCATGAAGCGAACATCTCTCATATTTCTATTCGTATTTCAATTTATTTTCACCGGCTCACTCTTCGCGGAAAAAGTCATCGGCGTGTCCTCGTTCAGCAATCTGACCATGGACAAGTCCATCGCCTGGCTCGAGATCGGCCTTGCCGACTCCATCTCGTACAAACTTAAAAACGTCCAGGACTACATCGTCATTGACCGGGTCAACGTGGACAAGGTCCTCGGCGAAGTACAGCTGGGACAATCCGGCGTGCTCGACGAGAACAAGGCCAAGAAGGCCGGGAAGGCCCTGGGTGCCGACATCATCGTGGTGGGCAATTATGTCAAGAGCGGCAACCGTATCCGGATAAACGCCAAGCTTGTCGAGGTCGAAAGCCATAAAATACTGAAGCAGGTGCAGTCCGACGGCGTCATCGATAACATCTTCGAGCTGCAGGACGAGATAGCGCTTAAGATCATCAACCAGACCAATATCGCGATCACGCTCGACGTGAAGAACCGCATCACGCAGAACTTCACCAGCAATATCAGCGCCTACGAATACTATGTCAAGGGGCAGGAATTTTTGCTGAACAAGCTCAACTACGTGCAGGCGATCGAGATGTTCAACAAGGCGGTCGGTATCGACGCGAATTACAGCCTTGCGTACGCCGGCCTTGGCAAGGCGTATTCCCTGCGTTACTGGGAGCTCAGAAATTACGCCAACAGGATCGATGTCTCGCTGATCGAGAGCTCGTTCAAGTTCAGTAAGAAGGCACTCGAGATCAGTCCCAATCTCGACGAGGCGCATCTCTCGGTCGCGCGCTACTACCAGGAGGCCGACGACAAACGTTATCCCAACAAATGGAGGCTCTGTGAGGACGAAACGCGCAAGGCGCTCGAGATCAATCCGAACAACGCCGAAGCCTATTTCCTGCTCAGTCGAATCTACGGCTATGACGACGCCAAGGAGGAGGAATACCTTTTAAAGGCCATCCGTCTCAATAATTTTCTCACGGATGCCCACAACAACCTCGGCGTGATCTATCTCGACCAGAAGAAGCTGGACCTGGCCGAGCAATCTTTCACGAAGGCCGTCGAAATCGATCCCGAATTCAAGACCGGTTATATGAACCTCGGCGTCGTCTACGACCGCAAAGACCAGCTGGAGCGTGCGCTCGATATGTACAAGATCGTTCTGCAGAAATATCCCGAATACCCGCTCGGGATAATAAACCTCGGAATCGGCTACCGGCGCCTTAACAGGCTTGACGAGGCCATGGATCAGTTCCAGAAGGCCGTAAAGGTCAAGCCCGACTATGCAAACGCCTGGAGCGAAATCGGTTATATCCATCTGCTCAAAAATCAATATCCGGATGCGATCAAAAATTATCTGGTATCCCTGAAGTACGACCCGAAATACCGTTATACGCTGGCAAATCTCGGCTATTGTTACGCGCAGACGGGAGACAACGCGAACGCCATCAAATACCTCCGCCAGGCCAATGATTATCATCCGGATTACGCCTGGCCCGCCGGGTATCTCGGCTGGCTCTATCGCAACAAGCTGAACGACGCTTCAACGGCCCGGTTCTGGTATCAGGAGGCGACGAAGCGTGATCCGAACAATGCCGATTACAGGAAAAATCTTTCTGAACTGCAGTAAAAACCTGAACGGATCTCGATCAAGAAAAAAGGCGGGTAGAGTGCCCGCCTTTCTTCTTAACATCAATTCACAGGGAACCCCCCGGATTATACCGGTAATACACCGTTTATCAACACACTATTCACCTGAAATCACCGACTTATCCTCAGTTTATCAAGAATGCCGTTTTTTTTCGGCTTACACTTTTTTTGCTTAATTAATTGGTTGCAAAAATATAAGCTCTAAACTAGAGCAAGGGCAGCGCGGTGCTAACGGATTTCTCTGTCGTGTTTCTGTCCGCCATACGCATCAGATAAAATTATACAAACATTACTCGAATCATTATTCATTTTATAAACAAAGTTATCAACATTTGTTGATAACTGGCGAGTTGTCTTTATGGTACAGGAAATCTGGGGAAAGGTTCTTTCTTCCGTTCAGTCCAATATCAACAAGCAGTCTTTTGATATGTGGCTGAAGGACACGGAGCCCGTTTCCCTTCTTAACAACACACTCATGGTGAAAGTTCCCGATGAGGTGGCCCGCCGGCACATCTCCGAGAATTATTCGTCGATGATAGCCTCTGCGCTCGGCGCAATCACCGGGCAGAACATGTTCTGCGAGTTCGTGACCGGAAACGGTCACGCCACCGCGGTCGATACGCCCGCGCCCGTCGAGCCGACCAGACCTCCAGAAAGCACCGACTATTCAGCTCAGCGTCTCAATCCGCGCTACACCTTCGAGAACTTTGTTATAGGTCCCAACAATCAGCTCGCCCATGCTGCGGCCGTGTCGGTTTCGCGCGCACCGGCGACGCAGTATAACCCGTTGTTCATACACGGTGGCACCGGCCTCGGCAAAACGCACCTCATGCAGGCCATCGGCCATCATATTCTCAGGGAACGTCCGTATCTCAAGGTACTGTACGTTCCCAGCGAGGAATTCGTCAACGAGTTCATACAGGCGATACGCACGAATACCATTACGAGCTTCAAGATCAAGTACCGTAACGTCGATGTTCTGCTCATCGACGATATACAGTTCATCGAAAAAAAGGAGCAGACCCAGGAGGAGTTCTTCCATACCTTCAATACACTCCACAACAACAAGAAGCAGATCATCATATCGAGCGACCGCCCCCCAAAGGAGCTCTCGACGCTCGAGGAACGTCTTCGCACCCGCTTCGAGTGGGGCCTGCTCGCCGACATTCAGCCTCCAAACCTGGAAACCCGCGAGGCCATTCTCCGCAACAAGGCCGAGCGCGACAACATGAATATCCCGGACGAGGTGCTCAATTATATCGCCCGTCGCATAAAATCGAGTATCCGCGCGCTTGAGGCGGCGCTTATAAGACTCAATATGGTCGCCGTTGTTGAAAATGAGCCCATTACCATAGCCCACGCGAAGACACATCTTAAAGACCTCTTCGACGAGGACACACAGAAAAAGATATCGACCACCGATATAATGTCCAAGGTCGCCGAGCGCTTCGAGGTCTCCGTCGAAGATCTCACATCCAAGAGCCGCCACAGCCGTGTTGTACTTCCGCGATTCGTCGCCATGTACCTCACACGCAAAATGACCGACCTTACAACGATCGATATAGGCAGGGAATTCGGTGACAGGGATCACAGCACTGTGCTTAACGCAATGAACAATGTTGAAAAAATGATAAAAGAGGACGAAGAATTCAAGGAGCGCGTCGAGGACATGATCACCGAGCTCAAGTGCTGATCTCCCGTTAATATCCTCTTGATATCCGGTGGATATCCTTCTTTTTCAGTGTTATAAAATGTTTATTTATCAATCTTTTTGACCTTTCGCCTTTGTTTTTTCTCAGGATTCAATTATTCTCTTATGTCTCATTAAGTTGTTGATTTTATTAACATGTATGGTACGGTGTTAACCGCTGGAGGTACCAGCAGTTCCGGAGTTATCAACATATCCGGTGACACTATTACTACGAAGTATAATTAATTATTAATTTGTTTATAACAGCAGTGCTTCTGAACACCCGTATTTTCAACCTTCTCCCTTCCGGGTGTTATGCACGGTAACTTTCATGAGCGGATGGAGACCGATATGATTCTCACCGTCGACAAGGATTCCCTCCAGCGGTCAATCATGATCGCCGACTCGATAATATCGAGCAAGAACGTCAATACCGTTCTGTCAAACTGCCTTTTCAATATTTCAAGAGATTCCGTTGAGATTGTGTCCACGGACAACGAGATAGGTATCCGCACGCGACTTGACGGAGTGGCGGACGGAGAAATCTCGCTTACCGCGAACGGAAAACGCTTCGCAAGCATACTCAAGGAGTTGCCGAAGGGTGAGATCGTCGTCGATGTGAACAATTCATTTCAGGTTAATATAAAAACCAGGGCTAAGGATATAAAGGCCCGCTATACGCTTGTCGGGACATCCAAGGACGATTATCCGACCGTTCCTTTTTTTGCGGAAGAGAACGCGGTGGAAATAAGCCAGAGCGTTTTGAAAGACATGCTGCGAAAAGTGATCCACGCCGCGGCGATTGACACGATAAAGCCGGTTTTCAACGGCGTGTACATGGTGTCCGAACAGAAGGGGAAGGTTACCGTCGTCGCGACCGATTCGCGCCGTCTCTCAATGGTGACCAGGAACGTGGAAAACGATGTCCGGCTCCCGGAGGGGGTGATAATCCCGCTTAAAACCGTCAATGAAATAGTGCGGCTTCTCGCCGGCGGAATGTGCAGTTTTTCTTTTTTTGAGAACCAGTGTTTTTTTAAGATCGGCGAGACCGATCTCATTTCGAGAATCGTCGAGGGGCAGTTCCCCAATTACCGGCAGGTCATTCCAAAAGAACAGCACATCACCGCCGTTCTGGAAACGAAGCGCCTGATTGATTCGGTGAGAAGGGCCATGGTGTTCACCAGGGAACCCGCGAACAAGATCATCCTGACTTTCGGCAAGGACAGCCTTGTCGTTGAGGCGAAGACTCCCGACCTCGGCGAATCGAGCGAGGAGATAGCCATGGAATCGAACGCGGGTGAGCCGCTCCAGGTGGGAATCAATGCCCAGTTTCTCATGGATTCCCTGAAGGAGATCGATGCCTACTCCGTTTCGATCGGGCTTACCGGGCAGATGAGTCCGGTGACCATTACGCCGGACGGCGATCCCGATTGTCTTTCGGTTGTAATGCCGATCCAGGTAAAATCATCGTAGGCGAGGCTTACGGAATCCGATTGTTCCGCGCCCGCCTGAACGGCTCATACCGATGTTCGTGGACAGCATTGTACTGAAAAAATTCCGCAATTACGATACCCTGGATCTGGGATTCTCGCACGGCATAAATTTTATCGTGGGTCCCAACGGCAGCGGAAAGACCAATATCCTCGAAGCGGTCTCGGTGGCGGCGAACATACGCTCTTTCAGGGGTGCCGCGGACGCGGACATGGTTAAATGGGGTGAGGAATCGTATTTCTGCAGGCTGACATCTTCAAGTTCCGCCTTCAGGGAACTCGAGATCGGGTATTCGTCGATGCCCGGGTCGATCAGGAAAAAGGCCAAGGTGGACGGTCGTGAAATTCACAGGGCGTCCGAGTATTTCGGCAGACTTCTTACGGTTATTTATTCACCCGGTGATATACTGATTATATCGGGATCACCGGAGGTTCGACGGCGTTTCTTCGACGCCATCATCGCCCGAATTGACCGTGAGTATCTTTCCCTGGTCGGAGAGTTTAAAAAAATACTGGCGTCCCGGAACAGGCTTTTAAAGGCCATTCTTGAAAGAAAGGCCGCCATGAAAGAACTTGAA
Source organism: uncultured Leptospirales bacterium (assembly GCA_964625625.1). Taxonomy (GTDB): domain Bacteria; phylum Spirochaetota; class UBA4802; order UBA4802; family UBA5368; genus MVZN01. Next base: position 18,418 of record CAZVEG010000012.1, read on the forward strand.
GTGTGGGATGAAATGCTTGCGTCGAGTTCGTTCGGGATCATAAAAAAAAGAATGGATTTTCTCGAATCTTTTACGCCCTCTTTCCGTGGAGCGTATCAACGAATCGCAAAACAGGACAGTGTTCCCGGGCTCGGTTATCTTTGCGGCTTCGGGGAGTGTTCCCTGTATGCGATACGCGAAAAAATATCCTCGACCAGAAGAAGGGATATGGCGACGGGTACCACGACGGCCGGTCCTCATCGGGACGATTACGTATTGCACCATGAAAACGGCAGACCCTTTGCCAGCTGCTCTTCCCAGGGTCAGAAGAGGACCGCGTCCATCGCCCTGAAGAACGCTGAACGCCTTTTTATCGAGGAGGTCACCGGGGAACGCGTCGTTCTTATGGTCGACGACGTTTTTTCCGAGCTCGATCCGGAGAGAAGGGAAAACCTCGTCGATTCACTTCACGGTGAAAACCAGGTAATTTTTACGATGGTCAATACGGGTGCAATAGATACTTCCTCTTTCAGCGGGGCGCGTATCTTCAACGTCGGACCCGGGGGGAGTATTTCCGTAGAATGAAATTCAGGGTAAAAGAACCGAGGATGAACAGGCCGACCCGTTTCGGCGTCCTCGTGGAATCCATAATAGGGCAGTTCGGATTCAGGGACGATTTTCTCGTGGAGTCCATTCGTGCAAGATGGTCTTCCGTGGTCGGTGAGCTCATCGCGACCCACAGTTATCCGGACAGGATATTCAGCGGGATTCTTTTTGTGGCGGTCGACCACTCGGTATACGCCGGCGAGATATCGATGATGCAGGATTCAATACTCGCGAAGGTCCGGGATATTTGCAGTGTTCCCGGCCTGCGCGGCCTGCGCGTTCTGGTCCGTAAGGACGTTTTCTCGACAAGGACGTCCTCCGGCGGAAACGGCAGGGGCAAACGGTGATGTTTATACATATCGGCGGTAAGGTGCTCGTATCCGACAGGAAGATCATCGGTATTTTCAACGCGGAGACGCTCAGAAAATCGTCGGACAACGCACATCACCTGGAAGGAGTGACGGATGACGACAGGACCGTCGTTATCGACAGAAAAAATGAAAGACTGTGCGGAATCGTAAGCCCCTTTACCGTGATCAAACGCAGGCTTGAAGATGAAGACTTTTACTGGAGAAAGAGAAATGACTAGCGACTACAGTGCGGACAAGATACAGGTTCTGGAGGGTCTCGAGGCGGTCCGCAAGCGCCCCGCCATGTATATTGGCTCGACCGATCATAACGGTCTTCATCATCTCGTTTACGAGGTGGTCGATAATTCCATAGACGAGGCCCTGGCCGGGGTCTGCGACACGATAGTGGTGACGATCCATGCCGACAATTCGATCGAGGTCATAGACAACGGCCGCGGTATTCCGGTCGATATTCATCCGGTGTACAAGGCATCGGCGCTGGAGATCGTTTTGACGAAGCTTCACGCGGGCGGAAAATTCGACAACCAGTCATACAAGGTCTCCGGCGGGCTTCACGGCGTCGGAGTTTCGGTCGTCAACGCGCTTTCCGCCGAAATGAAGGTCGAGGTTTACCGTGACGGCAAGACATACGTGCAGAACTACGCGCGGGGCGTTCCGAAGGACAAGGTGAAACAGACCGGCGAAACAAAGAAAAACGGAACACGCGTGGTGTTCAAACCGGACTCAAAGATATTCGAGACCACCGAATACAACTTCGACACACTTGCCCGCAGACTCCGGGAGCTCGCGTTTCTCAACGGCGGGATAAAGATAATCCTGCGTGACGATCGGGGGAAGGGCAAGGAGAGCGTCTTTCAGTTCAAGGGCGGGATCGTCTCCTTTGTGCAGTATCTGAACGAAAACAAGGTTTCGATCACGAAGAAGACCATCTTCTTTCACTCGGTGCGCGACAAGGTGGACATCGAGGTTGCGATGGACTATATCGACTCGTATAACGAACTGGTTTACACCTACGCCAACAACATCAATACCAAAGAGGGTGGAACGCACCTTATCGGATTCAAGTCGGCTCTCACCAGGGTGCTGAACGAGTTCCTGAAAAAAGAGGGCCTCGACAAGAAGATGGCGCAGCTCTCGGGTGACGACGTACGCGAGGGCCTTGTGGCAATCGTGAGCGTGAAGCTGCCGAACCCCCAGTTCGAGGGGCAGACCAAGATGAAGCTCGGCAACGGTGAGGTCAAGGGTATCGTGGAGTCCGCGACCAATGAAAACCTGGGGCAGTTCTTCGAGGAGAATCCGCAGGTGGTGCGTAAGATTCTCGAAAAATGCATTCTGAGCGCACAGGCCCGTCTCGCTGCCAAAAAGGCGAAGGAACTCACGCGCCGCAAGAACGCTCTCGAGAACGACACGCTTCCCGGGAAGCTGGCCGACTGCTCGGAGCGTGACCCCGCCCTCTGCGAGCTCTATCTGGTCGAGGGGGATTCGGCCGGCGGGTCGGCCAAACAGGGACGCGACAGGGGTTTCCAGGCCATTCTCCCGCTTAAAGGTAAAATACTCAACGTCGAAAAATCGCGCCTGGACAAGGTGCTCTCGAACGAGGAGATCAAGACCATCATCACCGCCATCGGCACCGGCATCGGGGACGAGTTCGACATCGCGAAGGCGCGCTATCACAAGATCATCATCATGACCGATGCCGACGTGGACGGTTCACACATTCGCACGCTCCTTCTGACCTTCTTTTTCCGGTACATGCCGGAAGTCATACGCAACGGTTACCTGTACATCGCCCAGCCGCCGCTGTACAATATCAAGTCGGGCAAGGACAAGTTCTACGCGTACACGGACGAGGAGCGCGACAAGGTGCTGAAGGGTATTGATAAATCCAAGGCGGCCATTCAGCGTTACAAGGGACTCGGAGAAATGAATCCCGATCAGCTGTGGGAAACAACGATGGACCCGGCGCGGCGCACCATCCTCCAGGTAAACATGGAGGACGAGGTTGAGGCCGAAGACGTTTTTACGGTTCTCATGGGGGACGCGGTGGAGCCAAGACGCAAGTTCATTGAGGACAACGCGCGCAACGTACGAAACCTCGACCTGTAAGGCAAAGCTTACGAAACAGACCGATTAAAGAGGAGAACAGGACGTGACGAAGAAGGACTCGAAAGAAGGGAAAGACCAGTTCCAGAAGGTCATCAACATAGAGATAGAAGACCAGATGAAAGACTCGTATCTGGCCTATGCGATGAGTGTTATCGTCGGCAGGGCCCTGCCGGACGTCCGCGACGGCCTGAAACCGGTGCACCGGCGCATCCTGCACGCCATGAACGAACGGGCCTGGCGAAGCGACCGCCCGTACGTGAAATCGGCGAAGATCGTCGGTGAGGTCATCGGTAACTACCATCCGCACGGCGACGCGGCCGTGTACGATACGATGGTGCGCATGGCACAGGATTTTTCGATGCGCATTCCACTCATTGACGGTCAGGGGAACTACGGATCGGTCGACGGAGACCCGGCGGCCGCCTACCGGTATACCGAGGCGAGGCTCGCGCATCTCGCGGAGGAGCTGCTTAAAGACATCGACAAGGAGACGGTCGATTTTCTCGCCAACTTCGACGAGACCAGGAAGGAGCCCGTCGTGCTTCCCGCCGCCTATCCGAACCTGCTGGTCAACGGTTCGTCCGGCATAGCCGTTGGTATGGCGACTAACATACCTCCGCATAACCTCTCCGAGGTGGTGGACGGAACGATCGCCCTGATAGATAACCCGGATCTCACCATCCGGCAGCTCATGAAGATCATCAAGGGGCCCGATTTGCCGACCGGCGGCATCATAATGGGCGCGGACGGCATCGCGAAGGCCTATTCCACGGGAAGGGGAAGCGTCGTTGTGCGCGGGCGCGTGGAAATAGAGGAAGACAAGAAGGGACGAGAAACGATCATCGTCAGCGAGATCCCCTACCAGGTAAACAAGGCCGTGCTCATCACGCGGATCGCCGAGATGGTGAACAACAAGGAGCTCGAGGGCATCTCCGAGCTTCGCGACGAATCTGACCGCGATGGCCTTCGTATCGTCATAGGCCTGAAGAAGGACGCCAACAGCAATATCATTCTCAACCAGCTCTACAAGCACACTCCGCTCCAGACCTCCATCGGCATCATCCAGCTCGCGCTGGTGAACAACGAGCCAAAGGTGCTCGACCTCAAGGGTCTGCTCTCCAACTATATCCTGCACCGCAAGGTGGTCGTGACGCGCAGGACACAGTTCGAGCTCAAGCGCGCCGAGGAGAGGGCCCATATCCTGCAGGGACTCAAAATCGCCCTCGACAATATCGACGAAGTCATAAGCATCATCCGTTCCTCGAAGACCGTTGACGAGGCGGACGAGCGCCTTCGCAAGCGGTTCAAGCTGTCGCAGCTCCAGTCGAAGGCGATTCTCGAGATGCGCCTGCAGCGGCTCACCAGCCTCGAGGTGAAAAAGATAATCGAGGAACTGAAGGAGCTTTTGAAGCTGATAGAAGATCTCAAGGCCATCCTGAAAAGCGACAAGCGCATCCTCGGCATCGTGAAAGACGAGCTTATGGTCGTTAAGCAGAAGTATGGTGACGCGCGCCGCACGGAGATACTGGTCGGGGCCGAGTCCTCCACCTCCTTCGACGTGGAAGATCTCATCGCCGACGAGGCCATGGTCGTCACGGTTACGAACGACAGCTTCATCCGCAGGCTCGCCGTGGATACGTTTAAGAAACAGCGGCGCGGTGGAAAAGGGGTCACCGGGATGTCCTCGAAGAGGGAGGACTTCATCAAACTCATGATGGTCGCGGCCACGCACGATATGATCTTTCTTTTCTCGAACAAGGGCAAGATATTCGGAATGAAGACCTACGAACTGCCCGAGGCGTCCAAAACCAGCCGCGGGAAGTCGCTCAAGGGCATGATAAACCTGTCTTCCGGCGAGGACATTACGGCCATCTGCGCCGTGCCCGACATGGAAAGCGAGATGTACATCTGCATGGTGACGAAGGGCGGAATATTGAAAAAAACGTCGATCGAGGATTTCCGTAACGCGAAAAAAGGAGGCATCATCGCGATCAACCTGAAAAAGGACGATGAGCTCTCCGAGGTCAAGCTCGTCAGGGGCGATGACGATGTCGTTATCGCTTCGCGCAAAGGGCTCCTCGTGCGGACCAACATAAGGTCGATGCGTCCCATGGGGAGGAACTCTTCGGGTATCATCGGCATGCGCCTTTCCTCCGGTGACGTTGTAATCGGAATGGACGTCGTGAAGAAGGATTCATCGCTCTTCGTTGTGACCGAGGGCGGTTACGGTAAGAAGATGGACTACCGCAACTTCGCCACCAAGGGAAGGGGAGGCAAGGGTATGGCCTACCTGAAGGTATCCGACAAGAACGGTCCCGCATCCGGCATACGCTCGGTATTCCCCGAAGACGAAATCATCATTGCGTCGAAAACGGGCATGACCATACGCCTCCTCGCCAAGGACGTGTCGATACAGGGGAGGGCGACGGTGGGAGTCAAGCTCCTTGATCTGAATGAAAGCGATATGGTTACGGATTTCGCGGTTATTTCTGAAGAGTTGTAAACGGCCAGTGCCGGCGGAAAAGAAAAAAGCGCGGTTTCCCGCGCTTTTTTTATTCTGTAATGGGTGATCACTCGCGAACCATGAAGCTCTCTGCGTAACGGGAGTCTTCCTGTATCTCGTTCAGTATATCGAGCGCGCGGCTTTTCGTGGCGATGGGGCCTATGCGCACCCTGAAATAGCTTTTTCCATTTACCTGGGTCCGGTCCAGATAGGCGTCAAAGTTCTGCTTTTTGAGGTTTTCGATTTCCGCGCTGGCCTTGGATTTTTTATCAAAGGCCGCGACCTGGACCGAATATTCTCCTTTCAGCGCGTTTCCCTGGGCCTTTTTCGGGGTGGAAACGACTTCCACGGTCCGCTGCTTCCGCGATTTTTCACCTTTCTTCACCGCCTGTTTTCTGGCGGGCTTGTTGTTCTCCACGGGAAGAACCTGCTCTTTCGGATCCGGGGCGGGAGGTATGATTTCCTTGATGGCCTCGGAGGTGAGCAGGTCGTGCGACGGCGAACTCTTTTCCATGGCGGCGAACTCGTTCCCTTTCGCGACCGGGGCCTTGTCCCTGTCGCCCGCGCCGGGCGCAATGAGCCGGTCGATCTCCGACTGCGCATTCATCATTCCCTCGTCCGGAGCCGGGGTCTTTCCGGCGGAGATGGAATCAGCAGGCAGATCGAGCAGGGAATCCCGCTGGGCGAGGGCATCATCGGGTTTCTCGTGCGATTTGTAGAGGTTCATTCCGAGCAGAAACGATATGATGATAACGCCGATCGCGACCGACGCGACGATGATGATGCGCGGCGTGTCGAGGTTGACGGTGTACATGTTCTTTTCCTTTACTCCCTTCTGGTGGAATTCTTCAAAGTGTTCCATATTTCTACTACCTGCCTCCTGGTGTTTTCCAGCCCGCCTGAATTATCGATTACATAATCGGCCCTTTTGATCTTTTCATTGAGAGAAATTTGGTTGTTCAGGCGTTCCTGGATCTCCTCTTTCGTGATATTGTCCCGCAGCGCACCCCGTTCGAGCGCCTGCTCGGTGGCGGCGGTTACGACGATGTTTTTATCCATGAACCGGTCGAAACCGCTTTCAAAGAGGAGCGGCGTATTCACCATGAAGATGGCCTCCGGCGCGCCCTGGAATATCTCTGCGGCCTTTTTTAATATGAGGGGGTGAGTGATCGCGTTAAGGCGTTTCACCCGCTCCGGGTCCCTGAACACGGTGTTGGCGAATCCACGGCGGTCGAGCGCGCCGTCCGGACCGAGAATTTGGGGGCCGAATTCATCGACGAGCATTTTCAGCCCATCGGTGCCGGGCTCGACCACGTCCCGCGCTATGATATCGGTGTCGATAACGCGCGCACCGAGCTCCTCGAACATTGCGCAAACGGTCCCCTTGCCCGATGCGAATATCCCCGTAACTCCGATTTTCATTGTACGTCCTCCACGTTGAGCATGTGCAGTATTTTGGTTTCTATTGCATTCATGAGCGTTCCATCGGGCTCTCCCGGGAGCGATGCGCCCAGAAGCCGTTTCCGGAGACCGGGATGTGCGAGCGCGTTCCGCAACTCCGTCAATCCCGGCAGTCGGGAAAGGGGGGGGCACGATTCGGGTGCCGGGCGGACGGGCAAAATGGCGTTTCCGGGACGATCGGCCAGGGATGAGAAAAATATTTCCGCGTCAACATCCGCCGCACCGGACAACGAGATTCCCGAGGTATGCAGCCGGTATAGGTCGCGTATGGCCTCGCGCCGGATCAGCGATTCGATGGATTCGCGATAAGAGCCGAACGACCGCCGGCTGAACCGGCCGTCGACAAGGTGACCGCCGCTGGATTTCATGATATAGGCCAGGTTGCGCGTCTCGATCGGTCCGAAACGATCCTGGAAGAACAGCGCATAGCGGCGCTGGTAGGCCGTGTTTCGTGCGTAAATGGCATGATCGCCGAAACAGAAGTCGAAGCCGGCAAGGGCGATCGGGCGAAGACCGAGACGAAACGCGAGGAGTATGGCGTCCCCGGCAACCGTCCCCGTTCCGGAATCGATCGATCCCACTGCCCCCGGATGCAGCTCCTCGATAAGCTGGGAGAAGGGATGTGTATTGAGTGACAGGAATCCACCGTGGCGTCGCACGGGAAGAGGGTATGCGGTGAGCGAAAAAACCGGAACCGTTCCGCCGGGCAGGCCGCTGGCGAAATGCTCGCATACGTGCTGCTGGGGGTCGATGGAGACCGCGAAATCCGGGATGATACCGGCCGCCGACAGCGCTGGAAGCGCGGAGTCCACGCTGACGATCACGATACGCGAGCGTGCTTCTTTTATTACTGGAAGAGCGCGGTCGAGCGTCGGTCCGGAGGTAATGACGACTCCCGGAGTCCCCTCCAGCCGGTTGAACATCGTTTTGACCGGGAAGGCGCTCCCTGTATCAGCGATATTGAGGATTGCGTTGCGCAGATAGCGTCGTGCGAAGGCGCTCCTGGTGGCAATGTTTCCGCTGAAACGCTCGAGCGCTTTGCGAACGAGCTTCCTGGCGACGGAGTAGTAATCCGGGAAAAGGCGCAGGGATGCCGGGTGTTCGAGCACCTGCACTCCCCTGGTCGCGCCATGTGAAAGAAATTCCTGGATTCGCCGTTCAATCTGCTCGGGAGGGAGACCGGCGAGAATACTGACAGGCCGCTCGAGTAAAAAGGACGTCAGGGGATTCCGGGCGATTTCCGATTCAATGCCGCCGAGGATGTCGATAACCAGTACTCGATCATACGGAAGATCACCCTCTCCGAGCGGTAGCAGATGATACCCGAGGCCTGCGCCGAGCACGATGAGAACATCGAATTTTTCGGTCTGGAACGAAGGGCGAAGGGATTCCGCCTCGCGCGAGGGAGCGACCCTGCTGTGAAGGTAGTGGCGGTTATCACCTTCCAGCACGGCGAGCGTTGGAAGGCCCTCCCGGGAAGGCTCGATGACGAAGCGCGGCGATCGATCCATGCTTTAATGATCGAAAGAAATGGCGGTTTTTTTTCGCTTTTTATCGGATCGCCCCGTGGCTCTCCGTCATTGCAGCAACCTGAATTCGGTGCGGCGGTTCTGTTCGTCGAATTCGGGCCCTGTTTTACCGACTTTGGGTTCGGTCTTTCCCGCCCCCCGTATCGTGAGGCGTGAAGCGTCAATTCCCTTATCAACCAGGTAGGCCTTTACCGCCCGGGCACGCTCGAGGCTGAGTTTATTGTTGAATTCATCCGTGCCGTGGAGATCGGTATGGCCGATGACCTGGAAACGAAGCGCTGGACTCTTCTTCAGATATTCCGCCAGCGCGTCGAGATAGGGAATCGATTCGGGCTTGATCCTTGCTGACTCAAAATCGAAATGAATGGCGTGTATATCGAAGCGGGCCTCTTTTTCCACCGGCAGGAGCTCTATTAGCTGCGGCACTCCCCTGGCTTTTGCCAGGTCGATGGTTTTAAAAAGCGGCATATAGCCCTTTTCACTGATATTGAGATCGATGGTTTTTACCGCGGGATTATAGGTGATTTCGGCCTCGCCTTTGGTGTCGGTCTTTTTTTTAAGTTCAGCGGTCATCGGCTCATCGCCTTCGCGCTCGACCCTGGTGAAGAGGTTGAGCTCGGTCTCGACCGGTTTGCCGGTCTTTTTATCGCGTACGATGATCTTCAGTGGTTCGGTTTTGACGATCGTGGAGGTATAGATATCATAAAGGCCCATACCGCCTTTACGGTTCGAGCAGAAAAACAGGCTGGAGCCGATTATCGAAAGATGCACGTCATTGGAGTTGGAATTGATTCCGGGTCCCAGGTTGACCGGGGACCCGAAGCGGCCGTTTTCGAAAGGAGCGAAATACAGGTCCCATCCGCCGTACCCGCCGGGACGCCGGGAGGAGAAGAAGAAGCCTTTGCCGTCGGGGGCGGGGGTGAGGCTGATGTCCTGCTCACCGATGTTGATCGGAGAGGGCATCGGTCGCGCGTTGACAAAAGAGCCGTCACCGGTCTCATCCCGGTACTCCGCGCTCATGATGTAAGCACGGTCTATGGTTCCGAATGGCCATGTCGTATAATAGAGCGTCGAGAGGTCGCGGCTGAGACTCGGCGAACGCTCGTGATGGACGGTGTTGACGGTGCCGGGAAGCCGTATGGGGCGCTGCCAGCGTCCGCCGATGTTCTGGCTTACATAAAGGTCATAGGAAACCCGAATCTTGCCGGCGGCGTCGGCGGGCATCTCCAGGCTGCCGTCACGATCGGAGGCGAAGAAGATGAAAGCGCCGTCGGGAGTTATGAACGGGGTTTCGTCGTTGTATGGTGAATTGATCTCGTTTATGCCGCGCGGTTCGCTCCATTTGCCGTCTTCATTGCGGCAGAGATATATGTTCTGGTATGCTTCGCCTGAGCGTTTGGAATTGAATACCATGATCTTTCCATCGGCGGTAAACGAGGGAGCGAAATCATCAAAAGGGGTGTTGATGGATGCTCCCATATTCACGATGTTTTCCACCTGCAGGGGCAGTACCTGGGAGAAGAGCGTAACAGCGAAGACCGTGGCGAGTACACCTGTGGTCATCGTTACGGCGAGCGCTTTTTTTTCCATTGGTACATCCTTCGCATTCCATGATTCCGCGTTTTCCATCATTGAAGATTACCGGATCGCCGGATAAAAGGCAAATAAAAATCGGTAACTCCGATCGATTGACCGGGAAATTTCTTGCATACGCATTCTGTACCATTAGTATGGATGGATGGTGATTGATTTCCATACGCATATTTTCCCCGACCGGGTGGCCCGGAACCGGGATGATTTCCTCGATGACGCTGATTTCCGCGCCATATACGGTTCCGTAAAATCCCGAATCGCGGGAAGCGCCGAACTGCTGCGTGCAATGGATGAATGCGGAATCGACACGGCCGTGGTGATGGGGTTCCCCTGGTCCGACTCGGACCGCCTGTCGATGCACAATGAGTATCTTCTGGAATCCTCACGGGCTTCCGGGGGCAGGATCCTGCCTTTCTGCGGACTCCCCTGCGCCGGTGCCGATGCGGTTGTGCGCGCCGTTGAAAAAGCACGCCTGGACGGTTTTTCCGGTATCGGGGAGATCGCGTTTTATTCAAACGGGTTGAGCGGCGAATCGACCGGGGTACTGCCGGCCCTGTTTGCCGCCGCGCGCGACGCGGCCTTGCCGGTCTGCATGCACGTCAACGAGCCGGTGGGTCATTCATACGCGGGGAAATACACGACGGACTTCTCCGCGCTTTATGAGGCGATCCGCGCGGTACCGGGGCACCCGGTCGTCCTGGCGCACTGGGGGGGCGGCATCCTCTTCTACGAACTGATGCCCGAGGTAAAGGAGGCGTTCGCGGGAGTGTATTACGATACGGCCGCATCGCCGTTTCTTTACCGGGACGAAATTTACGCGGCGGCGCTGTCGATTACCGGAGCGGGGAAGATTCTTTTCGGATCGGACTACCCGCTTACGGGATATCGCCGATATCTTGAAGCCATTGACGGCGCACCTTTCACCGATACGGAGCGGCGTGCGGTGATGGGAGAGAATGCCCGAAAGCTGCTGCCGGGCTCAAAGTGAACGCGGCAGAATCGCTTCCGGGGACTGCCGCGCATGCGGCTTCAGGGTAAGGAGACGCGGTTCCGGCTATTTGGGCGCCCCCTGGAGATTTTTGAGCCTGATCTCACCGATCTTTGCCTTGAGCTCGGGGTCGCTTTCGACCTTCTGGGAGAAGTCCTCGTACTGTTTCAGGGTGTAATTGTATTTCTTGACGATGGCTTCCTTCGACTCGGGTGTGAGGTCGGTCGCAAATATCTCGTTTTCTATCTTAAGAAATTCCTCGGGTGTCATCTCGCCCGAGATCTTTGAGCACGAGGTCGCAAGAGCAAAGGCGACAATGGCGATCAGCATGAGCTTCGCGTAATTCATAATCCCTCCTGGATATCGTCAATAATCTCCGGCGCTCCCCCCGGCAGGCGTTTGTGCCGTTATCAGTAGTACCGTTTATAAACGGAGTATGGATCAAAATTTCGACGATGTCAAGAAATTTTATCAGAGTGATCGATAGTGTCATATGGTGTTCTGGATGGAACATGGGACCCGCCACGAACTAATTATTCTTGAAAAATAATCGGTCGGACCGGTTAATGCGGATGGATGTCCCGTACGGGAAAGCATACTACACGACGCGGGGGCGGGTGATGATACCGGTAAAAAAACTGAGCGAACTCTCGAAAGGGGAGCTGGATTCCCTGTTCAACCGGTTCGGCGAGGATTTCAGCGACATCATGATCAACACCGTGGTTCCCATCGTGAACGATGTGCGCGCGCGGGGGGATGAGGCGGTGCGCATGTACACCGGGCGCTTCGACGGCGCGAGGCTCGACGGGCTGATGGTAACCGAGGAGGAGATCGAACGTGCCTCCGCACGGTTCGATAAAAAGGCTTTAGCGGCCTTTAAGAAAGCGAAGGAAAACATAGAGGAGTTCCACCTGCACCAGAGACGCGGGAATATCATGTACGAGCGTCCGGACGGCACGACTCTCGGCGTGCAGTACGAACCGATAGAGAGCGCGGGGCTGTACGTGCCGGGAGGCAAGGCTTCATATCCGTCCTCCGTGCTCATGGGGGCTGTCCCGGCGCAGATCGCCGGGGTGAAGAACATAACGATCATCACGCCTCCGGATAAAACCGGAAACGTCCCGGACGCGGTGCTCGCCGTCTGTAAAATCATCGGTGTCGGCAGCATATTGAAATCGGGCGGTGCGCAGGGTATCGCCGCCTCCGGTTTCGGGACCGAAAGCGTCCCCAAGGCCGACATCATCGTCGGGCCGGGCAACATCTACGTTACGGCGGCGAAGACGTATCTTTTCAGCATGGGGATCATCCAGATAGATTCGATGGCGGGACCGAGCGAGGTGCTCATCATAGCCGATGAATCCGTGGATCCGGCCTGGGTGGCGTACGATTTCCTCTCGCAGGCCGAGCACGAGGAGCGGGCCCTGGCGGTGCTGGTGACCACATCGGAGAAGCTCGCGCGCGATGTAATTGTTGAAATTGAAAAGGATATCGAGCGCGGCGCGGGCCGAATCGCAATTAAGAAGAAGGCGCTGGAGCGGGCCGTCGTCATCATCGCCGAATCGATCGACGAGGCCATCGAGTTCTCAAACCGTTACGGGCCGGAGCATATGGAGCTCATGGTGCCGGAGCCGCTCGATTACCTCGGGCGCATCAGGAATGTGGGCTCGCTCTTTCTCGGGACCCATGCGCCGGTAGCCGTCGGCGACTATTATTCCGGAACCAACCATATCCTGCCCACCGGCGGCGCCGCCCGTTTTTCCTCCGGGGTGTCGGTCGAAACGTTTTTACGCCGGACCACGTTCCAGCACCTCACTCCCGGCGCGCTCCGCGACGCGCTCGACCCGGTGATGGCGATGTCCAGGATCGAGGGTTTCGACGACAAGCACGGCGGTTCGGTGGAGATCCGGTTTAAAAAGTGAACGGTCCTTTCCGGAGTGAAGCCGGGCCACGGATTTTTCATTTGTCAGGGCCGATCCGTTCATGCTATACTCATCCCGCGTCACGATTCCGGCGCCATCGAGAGCCGGGCCCGAAATTCATTGATAACAGGTATCGTCATGCCAGCCCAATTTGACCTCCCCGCTTACCGGCCTCCCGATTTTTCGGACGGACGTTTCGCCGCCTGTCCGGTCGCTCGCACCGTAAAGGCCGAAGCGGACGGGATAATCCCCGACGGGTATCACGCGACGAGCATCTATCCCGAATACATCCAGACGAGCAAGGGAGCCTGGAAGCTGCTTTCCTCGACGCGCATGGACTGCGCCGTCGTCGTCAGCGGTGATTCGCTCGAGGTCCGGGAGTTCCGGCGCGTCAGAAAGGACGAAGCCGTGCTCGTCGGCCGCAGCGAGGACGGCGAGGAGGGAATATACGTCCACACCACCGGCTTTGTCGAGGGCGCGGCCCGTGGCGAGAAATTTTCATTTCACACGCGCCGAACGCGCGAAACCCCGTTCTCGCGCGACTACGACAGCATGTACGAGCTGCTTCGACATGAACGGGACAACGGCAAAATCGTATGGGTGCTGGGGCCGGCGCTTACCTTCGATTTCGATTCGCGCTCGGCCATGTCCGGCATCATCGATTCGGGCTATGCTCATGCCGTACTCGCCGGGAACGCGCTGGCCACCCACGACATCGAGGCGGCGCTGTACCGGACCGGGCTGGGGCAGGACATCTACACGAAGGAATACCGCCGGCTGGGGCATTATCATCATCTCGATGCGATCAACACGGTGCGGCGGCACGGTTCGATGAAAAGCCTGTTCGAGCAGGGCCTGCTGAAAGACGGAATTGTACGGTCCTGCCTGAAGCGGGACATACCGCTGGTGCTTGCCGGTTCGATACGGGATGACGGTCCGCTGCCCGAGGTGATCGCCGACGTGTACCGGGCACAGGACGCGATGCGCGCGACGGTGCAGGACGCGACGACGGTGATAGCGCTCGCCACGCAGCTGCACGCCATCGCGACGGGCAATATGCTGCCGTCGTACCAGGTCTTCGGCGAGGTGGTGCGCCCCGTGTATTTTTATATCGTCGATGTGTCGGAATTTGCGCTGGACAAGCTGGCGAACCGGGGGAGCCTGGAGGTGCGCGGGATCGTGACGAATGTTCAGGATTTTCTGATAAACCTTCAGCGCGCGCTCGCTTGAAGCGTAAGGCTGAAAGCGTGTACGGTCGGACGGATGGTGCCGCTGCCACCGCAGGGCCCGGCGATTCAACAGGACCTGCGGGCGAATGATGAGATAAAATGGGTTTCCGGACCAGGGATATGAGAGGCTTCGGTATGAGAATAAGCGCGGGTCTGGTGATACTTGCGTGTGCCGGTTTATGCGCGTGTGCATCGTCCGGCAGGAGCGGCAACGGGCCCGCGACCGAACAGCTGCGGGCGGAGAACAGCCTGATAAAAAAAAGGCTTATACTCGCGGAGCGCGAGAACGCCGTCCTGAAAGACGAGAACCTTCAATGCAAGAGCGACAACCGACAGCTTGCCGCGAGGGTTGAAAAACTGACGGCGGACATCGCGGCTCTCGATGAGCGCTACAGGAAAGACATCGCGCTGCGGGAGAACCAGTACCAGGCCCTCCAGCAGAAGAACGCCGTGCTTTCGAAGGAAAGTTCTGAAAAAATACGCGAGCTGTCGGAGCTGAACAGGGCCACCGAATCGCGGCTTGGCGGGGAGATAGCACGGATCAACGAGGAAATGCGCAGACTCCAGGAGTCGTTTACGAAGGAACGCGAAACGGTGCGCAACGAGAATACCCGGCGGGAGCTCGCCCTGGCGCGGGAGATCGAGTCATTGAAAAAGCTCGCCGAGGGACGGGAGGCCGAAGCGGCCTCCCTCAAGACGGCTCTTTCGGCGCTCGAGCAGCGCTTCGAGGAACGATCGAAAGAGGCGGAGGCGAAGGAGCGCGAATTGAAAAACAGGGATCTCGAAATCCGGCAGCTCAGGGAAAAAATCGATGCGCTTCATAAAGAGGCCGCGAGCAAGCCGGCCGGTCAATAACGGAAGGCCGATGCGAACTATTATCAGCCTGCTGGTTCCATGCGTTGTGGCGGCGGCACTCTGCGTTTTTCCCGTCCACCTTTTTGCCGGCGAAATCAACCTGCTTCTTACCCACAACCTGGAAGGCCGTTTCTCACTCCAGGAGAAGGGCCAGGATGAAAGCGATCCCCTGCTGGTGCTGGCGCAGAATATCATCGCGGAACGGCGGGCGGGGAAGGCGGAACTCTACCTCGACCTGGGAAACGCCTTCTATCCGGGAACGCTGTCGAAGTACAGCTTCGGTTCCGTCATGATGGACTATTTCAACTATCTGGGATGCGACGCAACCCTGGTTTCTTCGCGCGACCTTCGCATCGGTATCGACAACCTCGAATTCCTCCGGAAGGGCAGGAAGACGCGCCTGCTGTCAACCGGGATTACCCGCGGAAAGCAGCGGTATTTTTCGCCCTACTTCGTTTACGCGAAGAACACCGCTTCCGTCGCGATCATCGGCATTCCATCGCGGAAGATCCGCTTCGATATCGCGGAACAGGACCTCTACGGCGTGGGCCTGATGAAGGACGCCGCGGCCCTGAAACAGGTCCATGCCGAAATCGGGCAGTCGAGCGTGCGCCACGTGATCGCGCTCAGCGGCCTGGGCGTCAGGGAAACGATGACGCTTATGAACGACCATCCATGGATATCGATAGCGATATGCGGAGGGGATTATACCGGCGAGCTCTTCGGCGGGCGTGCCGGGAGGGTCGATCTCGCCGACGGTCGTTCGATCGTGATTCTCACCGAAAAGAGCGGCTATTACCTCCTCAGCCTTGCCGTGGAGGAAGGCCTCGGCGTACGCTCGCTTTCGAGGAAGCTTTCCGCGCCGATCGGGACCGACAACGCGGCGTACCGTGAGTTCGCGAACAGGCTGATATTGTGGAAGCGCAAGTTCAGGGACGAGGAGGACCGCGTACTGGCGGATATCGGTCCGGATGAAATCACGGCGGGCGACCGGCGCCTCATGTGTCTGTCCCGTGACCGGTTCAATGCCGAGGTGGCCCTGATCGAATCGGGCACCATCTCTCCGGTGACGATGCGAGACGGCGTAAAGACGTCCGATATCCTGAACATGGTGAACCAGGACTTCTATCTGTTCACGTTCCGGCTGAGCGGCGCGGATCTGCGGAAGGTGTTCGGTGCCGACGAGACGCTCCTGGTAGCCGGTACCGACGGGAAGAGCGTTCAGGGCTATCCGATCGTCGATTCGAGACGGTACCGGGTTGTCGCCCCGCAGGCCGCCTTCGAACGGGTGGAGCAGATCCTTTCCCGCGACATAGTATATACCAACAGCTGGATGAACATCACGGACCTGCTGATGGACGATTTGAAAAAACAGGGCGTTTTCACCCGTGACAACTGCGATCACCTGGACAGGAGATTTCGGGCGACCGTGGATTTTTATCTCTCGAATTTTTTCGACCAGGCGCTGGTGAAAAAAGGGGACGATATGGACGAGCCCCCGGGACAGCCCTATGAGACCTACCGCCAATGGGGGCTCGAAAACCGAATCGATTTCACCATCTACAACCGCCTGCACCAGTTCATCTTCACCCCGTACATGCTCTACACCGTGCTCCACACGCGCGACGACGATACCTACTATTACCAGAATAATCTGCTCAGGGGAACGTTCGTGTACAATCTCAACCTTCACGAGCGCGTGAAGCCCTATCACAAATCCCAGTGCGATACCGTCATCAAAGTGGTGGATGATTACAGGCCCGTGGTGGTCCGGGAGACGGCGGGAGCGAATTTTACCGGGGATTTCGTCTCGGCAAAGCTCGGCCTCGGATTCGAGAAGCGCGTGCACGACCCGGTACAGATCCCGGCCTACGGCGTGGAGGCGATCCTGTCGGCACGGGTGCCGTTTATGCGTTATTTCAGTTACGGGCTTTCGGTCGATTCCTTTCTCTCACTCCAGGGGAGCGATACGAGCCGTCGCCATATTCGCAGCCAGATCGATAATGCGCTCAGCGTTTCGGTGAACAGCTTTCTCGGGATTTCACTCAAACACCGCTGGTTTTACCTCTATTCCAGGGACTATCGAGAGGAGTACCGCAACTCGCAGGTAATCACCTCGGCCGACCTGAAAACGGATTTCAAGATCTGGTAATCCGCACGAGCCGTGACTATTCACCAATAATTTACATAACCTTCAGATTGCGTTCAATCCCGGCCTATACTTTCGCTTCACGGACCTGTTGCTTTACTCGGTGTCATTGCGTGTCGCGGTCTCATCGGGGCGCGGCAATTCCATACACTTGCCGGTTACGCGACAGGTCCACTGAAATCCGGGCGGCCATGGATTCTTCCGGCAACGGTCCGACCCGGGCAGATCAGGAAACATCGAGCGAGGTGAATAATGGAATTGAACCAGCAGCACCAGCAGGGTCAGCTGGACCTCAGGATTATCGGCGACCTCATCGCCCGTCCGTACAAAATAGGACTGTACCGGTTCGCGCCCAAGGTGAGGGTTTTTATCGAAAAGGAGGAGTATGTAATCAAGACGGCGGAGAACGATTTCGAGCTCGAGCAGGCGCTGCGGCTGCGCCACGAGGTCTTTATTTTCGAGATACTCGGAAAGAAAAAGCTCTTCGGCATCGACATCGACCGCTATGACATGCTGTGCGATCACCTGCTGGTGATTGATAAAAAGACCGAGCAGGTGGTCGGGACGTACCGCTTCAATTCCGACCGTTATTCCGATCGGTTTTATTCGGAGATGGAATTCAACCTGGGGACCCTCATGCGCAAACAGGGGGTGAAGCTCGAAATCGGCCGAGCATGCATCCATAAAGACTATCGCGGAAGTAACATGATGGGCCTGTTGTGGGAAGGGCTGTACGCTTACCTGGGGGCGCTCGGCGCGCGGTATATCTTCGGTTGTTCGAGCATTCAGACCACCGATCCCATGGACGCGGCGCGCGTTCATCTTGCGATCCGCGGCGAAAACCACGCCGACGACTCGATGGGGATTCACCCGGTGAAAAAATACGCGATACGGAACTTCACCCGTTTTACGCAGACGGCCGAAATGGAGGGCGAGGATGCGCTCCGGCGCGGCAGGGCGATCCTTCCGAGGCTGATACGGGATTATTTCCGGTTCGGCGCGGTAATCTGCGGTGAGCCGGCCCTGGATATGGCCTTCCGCTGCGTTGACGTTTTCACCATCCTGGACATGTCGTTCCTTAACAATTCCTACCGCGAGGAGCGATTCACGAAATAACGCCTTTCCCACTATAGAGGTCATGGCTGCCCGGGATTAAAAAGTGCTTTCCTTTCTCGTGCGGTGATGTTTCAGTGAAGAGGCCGTCGCGGTTCGCGGCGGCGAACTTCATGTGGGGATGCGCGCACGATGACTATCATGAGGATGACAGCCGCGATTCTTCTCGCCACGGCGTTTTGCGCCGCACGCCTGTCCGCCGACGATCCCGCCGAGCTTACGCGCAAAGGGGTGGAGCTCAGCGAACAGAAAAAATTCGATGAGGCGGTGAAACAGTTCGATCGGGCCATCGAGATCCAGGACCGAGCCTCCGCGAAGACCTATCACAACAAGGGATGGGTACGCGAGTTGAAGGGCGACTTCCCCGGCGCGCTGAAGAACTACGAAGAGGCAATAAGGCGAAATCCGAAGCAGCTTCCCTCGTATGAAAGGGCGGGATATCTCTACTACAAAACGGCCGATTACGACAAGGCCGTGGCGGCCGGCGAGCATGTCATGAAGGCCGACCCGAACAACGCCGAGGTGATCAAGTGGCTTCCGGACGCGTACAGGATGAAACTCCTCAAGCAGCAGGAGGAGCTGCTGGCGAAGCAGCGTGAGGAGGAGCGAAAGAAGAAGGAAGAAGAGGAGAGGCGCCGCGCGGCGGAAAAGAAGGACGAGAAAAAGAAAGAGGAGAAGGAGCCGGCGCGGATACTGTACGCGACCTGGGACTTTACGCTCCGCAGCGCCTATTATTTCGACGGCGGGGACTTCAAGTACGTGACGACGAGCGGCATCCCGGTGTCGTTGCCGCATATGCTCTATGTGAGCGTCATGCCGACACCCTCGTGGGAGTTCGACCTGCTGGCCGGAACGCCCCACCTCGGGGCCCTTATGCCCGAGGTTACGGCGGCCACCGAGCGGTTCCAGGTGCTCTACCACATGGATAAATGGTATCTCGGTGTGGGGGTTCTCGGCAGCCATTATAAAAATGATTTCAACTATGGAAAAGAACTCTCACTCAATGATATAAAGGTGGGTGCGGTACTCGGTTTCAGGGATGAGAAATCCACGACGAAGATCACGGCCTATCCGCGCTATCTCCCCCAGGACACCTCGCACTCGAGCGGGCGCACGCTCGACGTGGGTTTCTTCGAGTTCAGCTACCGCTACGACGTCGACAAGTCTCTCGCTTACTACTCACGGATATCGGCGGCGGACTATTATTTCTTCGACCACCGTAACAGGATTTCGAATTACTACGGCGTCTACGAGCTGAGCCTCGGGCTCGTCCTCGGCAAATACGACGAAGCCACGAAACAGAAGTTTCTGACCTTCACCATCGACCTGACCGAGCGCTTCTACCTGCTCGACCTCGCGAACGACGAGCCCTACCGCTTCGCAAACGGACAGGGGCTCTTCGGCGTCGACTCCCGCACCTGGTTCAAGGGAGACGCCTTCCCGGGGTATTACACCAACGGACACGTCTTCTCGGTGAAGGCCGAGGAAGCGATCAACCGCCACTTCTTCGTGTACCAGAAGATCGGGTTCGAGCTGACGGGCGGCAAGGGTGACCGTAACGAGTTTTTCCTGCAACTGGGCGGCGGCGCGATCTACTGATGGATGATCGAGCGGCGATCCTCGACTTCGCCCGCGGGATAGCGCTCGGTGCGGGGGAGATTTTATTGAAAGGCTTCCGCTCTCCCGGGCTGACCGTATCGTATAAGGGAGTCTCGAATCCTGTTACCAGCGCCGACCGCGAATCCGAGGATTTTCTTTATGGCAGGATCCGTGAGCGCTTTCCCGATCACGGTATTGTCGCCGAGGAGGGGAGCCGCGCGGAAGGCGGCGGTGAGTTCCTCTGGTATGTCGATCCGCTCGACGGCACGACGAACTACGCGCACGGCGTCGCCCATTTCTCGGTATCGATCGGCGTGTTCTCGAAAAGCGAAAACCGCGTTGTCGCGGGAATCGTATACGATCCGTGCAGGCGCGAGCTGTTCAGCGCGCTTGCAGGCGGAGGGGCCTTTCTAAACGGAGAGGGCATCCATGTCTCCGCATCGGACGATCTTTCACGCTCACTTATCGCCACGGGTTTTCCCTACGACAAGAATATCTCCGATAAAAACAACCTCTCCCAGTTCAACCGCATCCTTCCGCGCGTCCAGTGCGTGCGGCGTTTCGGTTCGGCCGCGCTGGACCTCTGTTACGTTTCCGCGGGCCGTTTCGACGCGTACTGGGAAATGAAAATCAGTCCATGGGACGTGGCGGGGGGGTGTCTCATTGTGGAAGAGGCCGGAGGGGTAATTACCAGGTTCAATGGAGAGCCGTACGACATCAATTTTCCGGAAGTACTCGCTGCCGGTCCCAGGCTGCATCCGTTTTTTCTCGATCTTCTTGCGGACGGGCAGGATTGACTTTTCCGGAAGGGAAGGGGATTCCCTTTAATTCAGGTTAAGTCACCGATCTTTCTCCGTTGGAAAGCGCGACTCCCCGCGCATCTCCACGAAGGGTGTCGATATACCATATGCCGGCAAGGCCGGAAATGAAAGGAGAAGCGAGATGAATGATTCTATCCGGCGTATCCTGATTATGCACGGAGGGATTGTCACTTCTGTCGGTGCTCTGTCCGGCCTGTTATATTCGTTAGCAATAAGCGGAGATATGCCTGGAAGTGTTCAGGCATGGCACCTCGCTCATCTGCAGGGAATCCTGACGGGTCTGTTGATCATTGCGGTTTCTTCCTGCGTTTCGCATATAAGGCTTGATGCAGGGAAAAGCCTTGTTATGGCGGTCTGCTTCATTATTACCGGTTACTGTTATGCGTTTGGTCCCATCTGGGGTGCCCTGTTCGGTGTTCGCGGTCTCTTCCCCGAAATGCCCGTTGCCAACATCGTCATGTTCGTTTCCAACACGGTGGCAAGCGTTTCAGTGCTTGCAGGGCTTGGCTTACTGGTCTTCGGTGCATGGAGGAAGCGAACAGAAAAAGTATAAAATGAAAATACCGTGCAACGCCTGTCGCTCCGCGCTGGGCAGATAATCCTTGCTGGAGCGGTTATCCTCCCTTGTTTTGAATAAACAGCATTTTAAATGATGTAATCATTTCCGCGTACTAAAAATTTTCACCTGCCGATCAGCATGAACCCATTTCCTCTTGACTGTTATTGTCTTACTGTCATACAATTCATATGTACATAAAATGGTAATGTGTCCTTATGCTGCTCATCGTCCGCCGGTGGTCATTTCTGCGCCGGCGATGCGGGAAAAAATCTAAGGGTAATGCTGGCATCGTTCATGGCGCGCTTCCGGGCATATGCCCAGGCGCGATGAAGTGCGGCACCGTCATCCGGAGGGAGGAGTGGGTATGGGAAAAGGGCGACGTGTAGCGATCATAGACGGGCGAAGAACGCCGTTTCTACGGTCGGGGACGGGCTATTACGATCTGATGGCATGGGAACTGGGCAGGTTCGCGGTCAAGGGACTCGTGGCGGCGACGGGGATTGACCAGGCCGTTATCGACCAGGTTATCATGGGAACGGTAGCGTCGGATGTGGCAACCACCAATGTCGCCAGGGAGGTCATGCTGGGGGCAGGGCTTCCGGAAAGCATACCCGCGTATACCGTCACCGTGGCCTGCGTATCGGCGAATGCCGCGATAACCGCCGGTGCCGACATGATCGCCACCGGGAACGCCGACGTGGTTATAGCGGGCGGGACCGAAAGCTTTTCGGACCCCGACATCAAGGTTTCAAGGCGCTACCGGCGATTTATCCTGGACCTCACCATGTATCGCAGGCCGAAAACGCTTGCGGGCAAACTTAAACTTCTCAAAGGAATGAAGGTCCAGGATTTTATCGTCCCCCAGAGGCCGGCGATCGGCGAGTATTCAACCGGGCTCTCGATGGGGCACAACGCTGACCGGCTCGCGAAGCGGCTGGGGATCTCGCGCGATGACCAGGACCGTTACGCCGAGCTCTCGCACCGGCATGCGGTTGCGGCGATCGCCGCGGGAGTTTTGAAAAACGAGATCGTTCCGGTGGTTCCCCAGGGAACGGGGAAGGCTGTTACAACCGACAACGGGCCCCGCGCGGACGCGGCATTCGGCGGGCTCAATAAACTGAGGCCCGCGTTCTATAAAAAATACGGAACGGTCACGGCCGGTAACTCCTCGTTTCTGACCGACGGCGCGGCGGCCGTGCTGTTGATGAGCGAGGAAAAGGCGAAAGCCCTCGGGCTTAAGCCGAAGGCCTATATAAATTCATATGTATTTTCGGCCCAGAACGTGTGGGATGAGCTGCTGCTGGGGCCCGCTTTCTCCATAGCGAAACTGCTGAAAAAAACGGGACTGGAGCTCTCTGAAATCGGCGTGCTGGAGATCCATGAGGCATTCGCCGCTCAGATGGAAGCGAACATCCGCTGTCTCGAGTCGGACGCTTTCGGGCGCGAAAAGGCCGGGTTTCCGGCAAGGGTCGGCATGGTCGACCGCAGCAGGCTCAACATCTACGGAGGATCGCTTTCGCTCGGCCATCCCTTCGGGGCCACCGGCGCGCGGCTGCTCACGACGTGCTGCAACCGGCTTCAGGAGACCGGGGAGCGGTTTGGAATCATCGCCGGCTGTGCGGCGGGCGCAATCGGCAGCGCGATACTGGTGGAGAATGCCGCCTGACGCGGAAAAGGAGGATCGGTATGGAGAACGAAAGACATTCGGTGACCGGAGCGGACCAAACGCGGCAGGGGACCCATGTCCCGGTAGACCACCTGTCTCTTTCCCATCTCAGGATAGAAAAGACACGTGACGGTATCGTGCTGGTGGTCATCGATTCGCCCGGTACCAGGGTGAACAAGGTGTCGAGCGCGCTTCTCGGCGAGATAGAGACGATAATCGATTCAATCGAACGGGACGTGACGGTGCGCGCCATGGCGGTGGTGAGCGGCAAGGATGACAACTTCATCGTGGGTGCCGATATCGACGAGCTCAAGGCAACAACGACAAGGGATGGCATACTCGAGTACATCAGCACGGCGAACAGCATCCTGAACCGTGTCGAACGGCTTTCCATTCCGGTGGTGGCTGGCATCAACGGAAACTGCCTCGGAGGCGGCCTCGAATTCTGTCTTGCGGCCAAATACCGCATGGCGACCGATTCTCCCGGGACCGTCATGGGGCTTCCGGAGGTGCAGCTGGGACTCTTTCCCGCGGGCGGCGGCACGCAACGTCTCCCGCGGCTCATCGGCCTCACACGGGCGCTCCCGCTTCTCCTCACGGCGAAGAACGTACGCCCGCGAAAGGCCAGGAAGCTCGGTCTTATCGACGAAATCGTCTTCCCGTACGCGATAAGGGACGCCGCGGTGCAGAAGGCGCGCGAGCTGGCGGGAATGAAAGGAAAAATCAAAAGGAGGCGCGGGCGTTCGCTCGTTACCGCGTTTCTCGAAGGTACCGCGATCGGTCGCCGGATCGTCCTGTCACAGGCCCGGAAGATGGTGATGAGACAGACGCACGGATTGTACCCGGCGCCCCTGGCGATTCTCGATTCCGTGGACTTTGGCTATCGCAAGGGAGTGTATCGTGGCATAGAGGCCGATTGCGGCCGATTCGCCGATCTGGTGTTCTCCCGGCACGCCAGGTCGCTCATGGGACTCTTTTTCGCGATGAATGAGGCGAAAAAGAATCCGCGTCGCGAACTCGCACGACAGATAAAAAAACTCGCCGTGCTCGGCGCGGGTTTGATGGGCAGCGGCATCGCCGCCGTCTCGGTGGAGCGCTGCGATACTGTTCTGATAAAGGACACCGCGCTCGACGCGGCGGCGCGCGGCATGCGGGAGGTGTGGAAGGGGCTGGAGAAACGCGCGCGTTCCGGTGGGATACCGCCCTTCGAACGGGACACCCTGTACGGTAAGATGGTGCCCTGCGACGATTACGCGATGTTCGCGGGAACCGATCTTGTCGTGGAGGCGGTCTTCGAGGACCTCGCGCTCAAGCGGCGGATCCTCTCGGACGTCGAGCGGGCGACGGGAGCGAAGACCATCTTCGCGTCGAACACCTCGGCGCTTCCCATCCGTGAGATAGCGGCCGAGAGCCTCAGGCCGGAAAACGTCATCGGCATGCATTATTTCAGCCCTGTCCAGCGAATGCCGCTTCTGGAAATCATTACCACCAGCGATACGGCCGACTGGGTGACCGCCACGACACTCGAGTTCGGCATCAGGCAGGGCAAAACCTGTATCGTTGTTAAGGACGGGCCGGGTTTTTATACAACCCGGATACTCGCCCCCATGCTGAACGAAGCGGTGCTGCTGATCGAGGAGGGTGTGGACCCGGCGGCAATCGACAGGGTGATGCTTGCCTTCGGGTATCCCGTCGGTCCCATCGCGTTGATGGACGAGGTGGGGATCGATGTTGGGGCGCATGTCTCCAGAGGTCTGGGACCCATGTTCGAGGCGCGCGGGGCACGACCGTCTCCGGGCCTCGGGCGGCTCTACGAAAAGGGATTCCACGGCAAAAAGAATAAAAAGGGTTTTTACCGCTACGACGTGAAGAAACGAAAAGGGATACGGCAGATCGATCGCGAGGTTCTCGGCGTGTTGAACGCCGCCGCGCCCAGGAAAACCGATGAGCGCGAGGTCCGGGACCGCGTGAGTCTCATGATGGTCAACGAGGCGCTCCTCTGCCTGCAGGAGGGCATCATCGCCTCCCCGCGCGACGGCGATACGGGGGCCATCCTGGGCCTCGGGTTTCCGCCGTTCAGGGGAGGTCCCTTCAGGCACATCGATACCGAGGGCGCGGATGTCATTCTGAGTCGCATGGACGAGCTGGCCGCCACGCACGGAGAGCGTTTCAAGGCCGCCGGAATCCTTCGCGACGCGGTATCCTCGGGCAGGAAGTTTTATCCGTAAATGGAGAGGTGACGATGGAGCGCACACTGCCGATCAACGAGGAGCATGTACTATTCAGGGAATCGCTGAGGAGGTTCCTCGCCGCGGAGATCGGCGACAGTTACGCGGACTGGGAGCGCGAGGGGATCATCCCGCGCGGAATATGGAAGAAGTTCGGTGAGAACGGGTATCTCTGCCCCTGGGCGGACGAGAAGTACGGCGGTTCCGGGGCGGATTACCTGTTCTCGGTCATCATCACGGAGGAGCTCGCGCGTGCCGGCATGGGGAGCCTGTTCGTCCCGTTGCATAACGATATCGTGGCCCCGTACATCGGCACATACGGTACGGCCGAACAGAAGGCCCGATGGCTGCCCGGATGCGCTTCGGGCGACATCATCCTCGCCGTCGCCATGACCGAGCCCGAGGCCGGCTCGGACCTCGCGTCGATCAAGACGACCGCGGTTAAGAAAAACGGCCGGTGGGTTTTAAACGGGCAGAAGACCTTCATCTCGAACGGAATTCTTTCCGATCTGGTGGTGGTCGCCGCGAGAACCGGCGTAGCGGACACGCCGGCCAGCCAGGCGATGAGCCTCTTCGCGGTCGAGCGCGGCACGGAGGGCTTCTCGCGCGGAGAGCCCATCAAGAAGATAGGCCTGAAGGCGCAGGATACGGCGGAGCTCTTCTTCGACGATTGCGCGATCCCGGAGGAAAACCTGCTCGGCCAGGAAGGACAGGGCTTCATTTATCTCATGGAGAAACTACAGCCCGAGCGCCTTATCTGCGCGGTAGGGGCGCAGGCCGCCGCGGAGCGCTGTCTGGAAATTACCGTCGAGTACGCGAAGGAGCGGCGGCTTTTCGGGAAGCCGTTGTCGAAGTTTCAGAACACCCAGTTCGTGCTCGCCGAAACAGCGGCCGAGGTCGCGGTGGGAAGAAGCTTCGTGGACGACCTCATCCGCGCGCACATGGCCGGGAAATCCGTGATGAACGAGACCTGCATGGCCAAGCTGTGGATAACCGAGATGGCGAAACGCGTTGCGGACCGCTGCCTGCAGCTTTTCGGCGGTTACGGGTACTGCTCGGAATACCTCATCTCGCGCTTCTATGTCGACGCCCGTATTCAGACGATATATGCAGGCACCTCCGAGGTCATGAAGATGATCATCTCGAGGTTCATGGGCCTTTAGGTGTAATTTCCTCAATTTTGTCTTTCGCCGCACCGATAAGAAAGGAGAATCCAACAATTCTCCGGAGTTGACCATGCTTAAAAAAACTCTTGCCGCAGCTTTCATGATCCTGCCCCTGGCCCTCTTCGCCCAGACCGGGCCCGGCAGGGACGCGTCCGAGTCAAAAGAAAAACCCGGGCTTTCGGTTACCAATATCCCGGTACAGGCACAGTACAGCGAGAAGTTCGAGGTGGAACACTGTTATTTCAACAGGCGCATCGATCCCGGCGGCAAGGGCGAGCTGCTCGAAATCGAGCTTACACTCAAGAGTCGATGGAATGATCCGATCGAGATGCATATCTTCACCGTCGCGACCTATGAGAAGGTCGAAAAGACCAAATCGAGTTTCG
The DNA here is from genome assembly GCA_964625625.1 of uncultured Leptospirales bacterium. Taxonomy (GTDB): domain Bacteria; phylum Spirochaetota; class UBA4802; order UBA4802; family UBA5368; genus MVZN01. The sequence goes on from CAZVEG010000012.1 coordinate 45,244, forward strand.
AACTTCCCGTACCGGAGAGGGAGCGTATGAGAAATTTCGTGCCCTATCCCGACGACGTGAAGAATTACGAATATGAGAATCCGGATGCGAAGGGCAAAACCATGCTGGTGAAATACCCCAAAAACCCGAAAGCCGGTATTGATCCGGCCACCGGTAAGCCGTATACCCTGAAAGACCGTCTGGTGGTGCGAAGCTACCATCTGAGTCCCTATCGCAACGACTACGTTTTCTTCAATAACGCCACCATACTGATTTTCGACGGTGAAGGGAACGCGCTGTTCAGAAAACTCTACGAGATCAAAGGCCACCGCCGCTAGTCTCCGGAGACAGGTCGTGAGAAAACGGGGCCCCCGCACGGGGGCCTTTTGCGTTAAATAGTGGTTGACCTCGATGCCGATGTGAAAAAGGCTTGTTATTCCAATGTTGTACTTTATGCTAGTTCCGCTTACCGCATGAGCGGATTCCCCTTCTACGAGGAACGGATATGAGCTGCGTGGTGATCATAGGCACACAGTGGGGCGACGAGGGCAAGGCGAAGATGATCGATTACTTCTCCGCCGGGGCCGACATCATTGTGCGCTACCAGGGCGGGGCGAACGCCGGGCATACGGTCGTGGCAAACGGGGTGAAACACGTCTTCCATCTCATCCCCTCGGGTATTCTGCATCCCGACAAGGTGTGTGTGATCGGCAACGGAGTGGTGCTCGATCCCGAGCAACTCCTCAAAGAGATCGACGCTATCGAGAAGCAGGGTATAGAGGTCGGCAGCAGGCTCTTCATCTCGGACGCGGCGCACCTCATTCTGCCCTACCACAAGCTCTTCGACGAACTCGTCGAGGAGTCGCGTACGAATAGAATCGGTACCACGAAGAGGGGTATAGGCCCTGCGTATTCGGACAAGGCGCTCAGGCTCGGCATCCGTGTCGGCGATATCCTCGATGACGGTTATCTCGCGGAACGACTCGGATGCGCTCTTACGATGAAGAACGACCAGCTGGATAAAATGCACGGGCGCAGACCGTTCGAGAGCGCGGAGATACTCGGGCTTGTGCGGAATTTCAGGGAGCGTATAAAGGGTAATATCATCAACACCCAGAACTACCTGCACCGCGCCGTTGAACAGAAAAAGAAGATTCTGCTCGAGGGGGCCCAGGGAGTGGCGCTCGACATCGATCATGGCACCTATCCCTTCGTCACCTCATCGAACACGACGATCGGCGGGGCGCTCACCGGGACCGGCCTTTCACCGTTCAATATCGATAAGATAATCGGAATCACCAAGGCCTACGTGACGCGCGTGGGCGAGGGACCGTTTCCGACCGAGGACGAGGGGGATGGCGGCGCGCGCCTTCGAGAAAAAGGCGGCGAGTTCGGTTCGACCACGGGCAGGCCGCGGCGCTGTGGCTGGTTCGACATGGAGATCATGCGATATTCCAAGCGCGTCAACGGCCTGACAAGCCTCGCGCTTACGAAGATCGATGTGTTGAGCGGCTTCAAAAAGATAAAGGTCGCCGTGGGATACGAGGTGGATGGAAAGCGGCTGGATTATTTTCCCTCTTCGATGCACCATAAAATCCGCCCGGTTTACGAGGAACTTGACGGCTGGGACGAGGACATTTCATCATGTCGCAGTTTCGAAACGCTCCCCTCGAACGCCAGGACCTATGTCGATTACATCAGGAAGACGCTCGACATCCCGATTTCGATCGTATCGGTGGGGCCCGACAGGGAGAATACCTTCGTTCTCGAGTAGGATTTTCCGCAGAGTCGCCGGGTAACCGGGTAATACGCGTCGGCACGGAATGGGGAGACGATTTATTATATTGTTTTTTACCGGATGCGTGCTAATTTTTATTTGACAGTAAACCCGGCTTTTAATACCTCTAACCCCGTACGTTTTGAGTCGCTAGCTCAGTCGGTAGAGCAACTGCCTTTTAAGCAGTGGGTCCGGAGTTCGATTCTCCGGCGACTCACAGAAAATTGCGAAATATTGTTGACCAATGTACGCAATTTTTTATAGTGCCAGAGCATTTGTCCCCGTCGTCTAGGGGTCTAGGACACCGGGTTTTCATCCCGGCAACAGGGGTTCGAATCCCCTCGGGGATGCATTGAAAAGGCGGCCGATCGGCCGCCTTTTCCGTTTCATCCGAATACTTCCATTATGGCCTCCGCCATAAGGCGATATCCCTCCACCGTCGGGTGAACCATGTCGAACTGCACCAGCGGGCGGAATTCGACGCCTTCCTGGATTTTTTTTCTCCAGTATTCGTGTACCCTCGCAACGGGCAGCGAGTTTTCCGCCGCGAGCTCTTCGATCTTCGCGTAGAACGGCGCGGCCGTGGCGTTGTCGCGGGATTCGCCGAGGTGCACGGAGGTCAGGAGGATTATCTCGGCGTCGGTGTTTTCGCGTATGCGGTCGATGATTGACTGCAGACTGCGCTTGTAGCGCTCGACGGGATGGCCGATGAACGCGTCGTTGAGCGCGAACTGTATGAAAACGCAGTCGGGATCCTCGTCGATCACATCCTCCCGGACGCGCGAGAGACCTCCCTCGGCCGTGTCACCGGGGATGCCCCGGTTAATGATGCTGAACTGCGCCCTGGGATATCTTTCCCTCAGCATCTCGCCCAGGAAAACGAGATAACCCTTGTTAACCAGCCATCCCTGGGTGAGTGAATCGCCCAGGGCGACGATCACGGTGTGGGTGCCTTGCGAAAGTCTGCCGATTGTTTTGACGGCTTTCATTGCGGGCCTCTTCCTGTAGTGGTGAGTACATTTACAAATACAGGAAATGCCGATAGCGTCAATTGAAAATGTGTGTACGGCGTACGGGATCAATCCCCGACTGCAGGAATATGGTTGATTTTTATCCGCCGCCCGATAACCTCTATCGAGTACGCAAGAGCCGTTTCGGCCCGCCGCCTGAACGACGGCGATACCGCAATAGTAAGCAGGGGAGAAAGGATAAATGAAAAACGTGCTGATTACCGGGGCGACGGGATTTATCGGGGGACATCTGGTCGAGGCCAATCTTAAAAAGGGAAACCGTGTCCGGGCGATGGTGCTCCCCGGAGATCCGGGCGGTGAAAGGCTGGCGAAAAAGAAAGGCGTTCAGGTGGTTAGCGGTGACGTTCGCGACTATGATTCCGTAAAACGAGCCTGTTCGGGAATGAATATAGTTTTTCACTGCGCCGCGGTGGTTACCGACTGGGCCCCGAAGGCGCTTTTCCGGGAGGTGACCGTACACGGCACCGAGAACATGTGCCGGGCGGCGCTCGCGGCCAATGTGAGCCGCTTCGTGGACATGAGCACGAACGATGTCTTCGGTATCGACGAGAAGAATGTAATGGACGAAACCTTCCCCCTGCGGAAATGGGGCGAGCCGTACCCGGATTCTAAAATCGAGGCCGAGCGGATCACCTGGCGTTTCCACCGCGAGCACGGGCTGCCGGTTACCATGGTCTATCCATGCTGGGTGTTCGGTCCCGGCGACATGACCTTCGTATACCCCCTGGCCGAGGCGATCGTGAAGAAAGAGCTCCTGTTCTGGCGAAAGGATGTAATAGTATGGCCTGCATACATCGACAATCTGGTGGACCTGCTAATGCTCATCTCGACCGACGAGCGCGCGGTGGGCAACGGATATCTCGTTCATGACGGAGAATATGTTACGCTACAGGATTTCTGCAAGGGTATCGCCACGGCGCTTGGCGCACCACCGGCGACGCTGCATATCCCCTATTTCGCGGCATACGCGGCCTCCTTCGCGATGGAGATGATCTGGAAAGCCCTGGGGAAAAAGGAACGCCCGCTTCTCACCACCTACGTGGTGAAAAACCTGGGATCGCGCTTTAAATTCACGATCGACAAGGCGGCCCGGGAGCTCGGCTGGAAACCGAAGGTATCCTACGGTGAAGGTTTCGCGCGTACCATGGAATGGCTGAAGACCCTCGGCGTGGAAAAGACGGCCGTCAAATAGCGGGCGGCGCTACGCGCCCAGCGCGGCCCGCGCCTCGCGCATGATCTGTAACTCCTCGTTGGTGGGGATCACCAGGGCGGTGACACGACTTCCGTCGCGGGTGATTTTCGTTCCGCGTTCCCGGTTGACGGCATCGTCAAAATCGACTCCCAGGACGCTCAGGTTCTGCAGAACATCCCTCCGTAGCGTCGGAGAGTTCTCCCCGATGCCACCGGTAAATACGATGGCGTCCAGCCCGCCCATCTCGGCGGCGTAGGCGCCGATCGTGCAGATGATACGGTTGACAAGCACCTTTTCGGCGCGGATGGCGTTTGGGTCACCGGTGAGAATCGCTTCCACGATGGCGCGGTGATCGCTGGATATTCCGCTCAGGCCCAGAAGGCCCGATTCCTTGTTGATGAGGTTCTTGATCGCCGCCGGTGTGTAGCCGTGGCCCAGTAGGAAAAATATGATTTCGGGATCGAACGAACCGCTGCGGGTCCCCATGGGCAGGCCTTCGAGGGGGGTAAAGCCCATCGAGGTGTCGACGCTGCGGCCGTTTTTGACCGCGCAGATGCTCTGGCCGTTTCCGAGATGGCAGGTGACGATTTTAAGATCGGTGATCTCTCTGCCCAGAAGCTCCGCCGCCTTGAGCGAGACGTACTTGTGGCTGGTGCCGTGGAAACCGTATTTCCTGATTCCGAATTTTTTGTACAGCGTATATGGAAGGCCGTAGAGATAGGCCTCTTCGGGCATGGTCTGATGGAATGCCGTGTCGAAAACGGCGTACTGACGGGCGCCGGGGAGCTCGTGAATGAGGATTTCAATACAGGCGATCCCCACGGGATTGTGGAGCGGGGCGAGAAAGGCGATTTTTCCGAGATCGCTCATCACCGTGCCGTCGATCAGGGTCGTGGCGCTGTAACGCTCTCCACCATGTACGACGCGATGCCCGACGGCGGCGATCTCGGAACGATCGGCGATGACACCCCTCCGGCGGAGCATCTCGAGCATGTCGGCGATGGCGCACTCGTGGTCGCTGACGGAGCAGGTATCCCGTTCGGTCTTGTCGGCCGTGGAGATTTTCCTGTCGCAGGACGATTCGGCCCCCCGCTGGCCGATGCCGTCATAATTGCCCTTCATCAGCACGGCCTCGGTCTCCGAGTCGAAGAGCTGGAATTTCAATGAACTGCTACCCGCGTTGACGACCAGTATCTTCATTTTATGACTCCAGTATGGGGATATCGCTGCCGTGTCATGCGGACGATGTTTCCCGTGTGAATGAACTGTATGCCGGCACATATGATAAAATCAAGCAAAGTGCATGCGGCGGGAGACCCCGCTTAAAAAAATCCCCTCCGGCCGAAAGGCCGAGGGGCATGCGCAGGAGGCGCCGGCGGAGAAGCGTCTCTCCGCCGGGCAGCTATGATAAAAGGATCGCTATACCATGCTCAGGTGCTTATATTTGGGAAGGTGCCGCACCGCGGGCTTGAAGGCGTCACGGCGGAACGGCTCGGCAAGGACATTCGCCCCTCCCTCGATGACGGCGTTGATGACGACGGGCTTCTTCGATTTCACCGCCTCGTTCACGACGTCCTTCACCTGACTGTAATCCTCGACCTTGAACCCGAGCGCGCCCATGTCTCTGGCGACCTGGTCGTAGTCGGGGTTGGTGGGAAGGTTGCAGCCGACGAACCTGTTGTCGAAAAAGTCGATCTGGTTCTTCTTCTCGGCGCCCCACTCGTGGTTATTGAATACGACTGCGATTACCGGGATGTTCTCGCGCACCGCGGTCATGACCTCGGCGATACCGCTGATGCCGTACGCGCCGTCGCCCTGGAGCGCGAACACCGGGCTGTCGGGTGAACCCATCTTCGCGCCGAGCGCGGCGCCGTAGGCGAATCCGCAGTTACCCCAGCTCAGCGCCGAGATGTGCTGGC
>CAZVEG010000013.1:0-50243 GCA_964625625.1 uncultured Leptospirales bacterium
AACCGGATTAAAATTCCCGCGGGCTGGAAGGACATCCAGACCACCGCCCTCTTCCGCGGCAAGAACGTGGAAATCCGCTCGGGCGGCCGGAAAACCGTCATCACCCTCCAGGGCGAATTCGTTCTCGACGGCAATTACTTCACCGCCAAGCTCATCGAGGGCGGCTTCCGCGACGGGCTCGAGATAAAGGGCGCCATCTACGACCCGTCCATCGAGCTCGACGCGCTTGTCCCGGTCACCACGCGCGTCGTGGGACGGGAGCTCGTCGACGTCGGCGGTGTGAAACGCCGGCTCCTTCACGTCAGCCAGTCCATCGACGTCGTCAAGAGCGCCGACTCGTATCTCGACGAAAAGGGCGTGATGGTGAAGGCGGTCGTCCAGATGATGAACCTCACCGTCGAGCTCATCCTCGAATGAGCCCTTACGCGAACAAGACCCGCGGACTCAGGCGATGGTGTGCCGTCGCGTCCCTGATGATCGCTTTCGCCTGGAGCGCCGATTCGACCGCGCTCGATCCGACCATGTTCTCCGTGCCCGCGCACGGCGACGTTGCGCGCATCCCACTGGAAACCGTAAGCCGCTACCGCGTCTCATCGACCGACCCGGCCTTCGATCTACCCGACACCCCCTTCCAGCGCGTAAGCGCGCGCCTGAGCCGGGGCGGAAAGAAGCTGCTCGTTCTTCAGTCGGGCGTCGCCGGGGCCAATCCTCCGACCAGCGGCCATCTCGACGATACGGCCCTGCTGAACCTGGACGACCCCGCCATTCGATCGCTCGCGGCCCGACTTAAGACAGGTGCCGATCCGATCGACGCCGTCGAGCGGCTGGTATATGCGCACATCACCGATAAACGGGCGGGCATACCCGTCATACCGGCGCGCGACATCGCGATCGGCCGCTCGGGCGACTGCACCGAGCACACCGTGCTGGCCGTGGCGCTGCTGCGCTCGCTCGGCGTGCCGGCTCGCGCGGTGGTGGGGATGATATACAGCGAGAGCTTCGAAGGAGCGCGGAACGTCTTCGTCTTTCACATGTGGGCCGAGGCACACCGGGGGGGTAAATGGGTACTGGTCGACGCCACGCGTCCGGGCGGAAAAAACGCCAACCGCTACGTGGCCTTTACCTACCACCATCTCAAGACGGCGACGCCGCTTTCGTACATCCGGGCGATCGCGGCGATAAAGAACCTCTCGGTGGAGCGCGAGCCCTGAGCCTTCCGGCTCATTCCCGGCGCCTTCGCGCGACACTCCGGACTTTATCCACAATGTAGCGCATCTCCTCCACTCCCAGCGCCAGGCACGCAAGCAGGTATGCCGCGCCGCCCGAAGCGACGACGAGCGCCAGGAAGAGCGCACGACGGGCGAACGGATCCTTCATCCAGTCCACCCCGCCGGCGACGAAAAGGATGACGGCGACCATCACCCCGCTCGCGAGACAGTATTTCACGATCGGCACCACCAGCGGCCGGGCGGCCACCGCGCCGATCTTACGGAAGAGCCACCACAGAAGCAGTCCCACCTGCACCGTGCCCGAAATTGAATTGGCAAGCGAAAGCCCCGCGTGCGCGAGAGCGGTCCGCATGAGCACGTAGCCCAGGCCGATGTTGAGTACGAACGAAACGGCCGAGGTAACGACCGGCGTCCGTGTGTCCTTGAGGGAATAGAAGGTCGGCGTTGTTATGCGAAGCACCGCGACCGAGGCGATCCCGATGCTCGCGTAGAAGAGGGCCCTGGCCGTCATCTCGGCGTGATACGCGGTGAAGGCCCCCCGCATGAAGAGCACCGATACGATCGGCAGGCCCGCCGCCATGAGGGCCGCCGCGGCCGGCACCGCGAGGAAGAGCGCCGCGCGCACCGAACGGATATAGATGAGCTTGAGCGCCCCGAGGTCGTCCCTGGCGGAAACGCGCGACATCTCGGGCAGGATGACGTTCCCGATCGAGATTATGAAGATCCCGAGCACCATCTCAGTAAGCCGGTCAGAGTAATACAGGTACGAGATGCTTCCCGGCGCGAGCATGGACGCCAGCACCGTGCTCATGAAGATATTGATCTGGTAAACGGCGATACCGAACACCGCCGGCGCGATAAGCCTGAAGATGGAGCGTATGCCCGGGTGTTTGAAATCGATCGAAAAGCGCAGCCGGAAGCCCGACTTCACCATATAGGGAATTTGAAGAACGGTCTGCAGAACGCCCCCGAAAATCACGCCCCATGCCAGGCCGTGGAGCGGCTCATCGAACAGCTTCCGGAAGAAAAGCGCGCCGACTATGAAGCCCACGTTCAACAGCACCGGCGAAAAGGCCGGGGCGAAGAAATAGCCGTGCGAATTCAGCACCCCCATGGCGAAGGCGACAAGCCCCACGAAAAAGAGATAGGGGAACATGATACGGTTGAGATCGGTCGTAAGCGCGAGCGCCGCCTCGTCGGTGAAGCCGTAGGCGAAGAGCCGCACGATCTCCGGCGAAAAAACGATCCCCAGGGCGCAGAGCGAGGCAAGGACGACCAGGAGGATGGAAAGCGTCTTCTGCGCCAGCTCGAGCGCCTCGCGATCGCCCCTGTTGACCAGGTACTCGGTGTAAACCGGGATGAAGGAGATGGTGAGCGCGCCCTCGGCCACCAGCCGCCTGAGCAGGTTGGGGATTCGGAAGGCGATAAAAAAACCGTCAAGCGAGGCCGAGGCCCCGAAGCAGGCGGCGACGATCATGTCACGCACGAAACCCATAACGCGGCTGGTGAGGGTGGAGAGCATGACGATGCCCGCCGATCTGAGCATGGATTGCGCGGCCATAATGGCGCCTGCATAGCGGTCGCGCCGAATTAAGTCAAATGATAATTTGTCCGGCATTGTGCAATGGAGGAAATCTCTTGACAAAAGGCCGCGTGCGGCGTGCTATCTTGGTATAATCGGGAATCCAGTATACTGAAATGAGAAAGAACCTGTTTTTCGCGTCGTTGCTGCTGTTCATCATGTCGCTCGCCGTCGACGTTCATGCCGGCTATTTCGAGCAGGGAAGCCGCTACTACGTCTACCGCAATTACGCGAAGGCGCGCGAGATGTTCCTGAAGGCCGTGGAGGTCTCAAACGACGGCAACGCGTACTACTTCCTCGGCGAGATCGAGAAAAACGAAAAGCACTTCGACAGGGCCGTCGAGTATTACCAGCTCGCGGTCAGGGGCCGCATCAATCGCAAATACTACAAGCTCGCCTACTGGAACGTCATCGTGCTCACCGAGCAGACGGGCGATTACATGGGCATGGTCAAATTCTGCCGCGAGCTCTACGAGCGAACGGGCGACGGCGGTGCGAAGTCCAAGGTGGAATCGGTCATCAACAAATTCCTGTGGACGGACAACGAGGAGGCCAAGCAGTCGTACAACCGCGGCATAGAGCTCAAGAAGGCCGAGAGTTTCGACGAGGCCGATTCCGCGTTCAGGGAGGCGCTGTCGCGCGAGTCGTCCTTCCTCGCCCCGCGCTTCGAGCTCGGCCTCTCGGAGCTCAGGCGCGGCCGAGGCGCCGAGGCGCTGCGCCACTTCGGGCAGGTGGCCGACCGGATCCCCTTTTACGGCGAGGTACACCTCCTCATGGGTGACATCTACTTCCAGCGCGAGGCCTACCGCGACGCGGCCTCCCATTTCGAGCGTGCCCTGGAGACCAGTTTTCTCGATAAAAACTCGCGATACCTGGTCTATATAAAAATCGCGACGGCCCGGTACAATACCCGGGATTTCGAAAAATCCAAGGAGCACCTCGCCTCGGCGCTCAAGCTCAACGCTGCCTCGCGCGAGGCGCTCCTCATGCTCTCGGCCATCAATATCAGCGAGGAAAATTACCGCGAGGCGCTCGCATCGCTCGAGAAGGCCCATAAACTCGATCCCGACGACACCGAGGTCATTTTCCAGACGGCAAGCATCCACTACCGCCTGGGCGACGCGCGCCATATTCCCGAATTCGACCGCCTTTTCGACCTGAGTGAAGAAGAGACCGACCTCCCGCAAAAATATTACCGCGCCTTCGAGATTCTTTCCAGGCACCATTTCCAGGCGAAAAACTACGCGCGTGCCGATAGAATTCTCGGCGCCCTCCCCGAGGGAGCGCGGAACCACGAACAGAACCTCATGCGCGCACGGGCGAGCTACCACCTCGGCGATTACGAGGAAGCCATCCGGCGCTTTGAACGGCTCTCGCCGGGCGGCGACGAGGACCGCTACATTCTCTGCCTGCTCTACGCGAAGACCGGCCGCGGCGACCGCGCCCGAAGCATTCTTTCCGGCCTCGCTTCCAGCGAAACGTACAGAACGAAGGCGCGGAAGGAGCCCGCGCTCGCAAGGATCCTCGCCCAGATAGAGGAAGAGGCGAAAGCGAAATCCGGTGAAATCAGAAACTGAAAGCGCGGCAACACCCTTCGAGCTGATGGCCTTCGCCTTCACCCTCGCGGCCGGAACGGCCGCCGTGTGCACCGTCCTCATCGCGGGCAGGCCCCCCGCGGCTCCCCTCTGGTATGCCGCCGGCGGCTACGCCTGTTTTCTTCTCGGACGGATCGATGCCGCGGGCCCGCCGCCCGCGCCGGACTACCTGCACACCGGAAGCGCAGCCTTCCTCAGCCTCGGGGCCATAATCGTCGCGCGTTTCTTCGCCTCGCCCGTCATCATCCTCTGCCTCGTCCCGGTCCTTGCGGTGCTCTTCGAGCTCTATACGCAACGTTTCCTCTCGCTCGGACGGAGGGATACGGCGCTCGCCGGGATCGCGCTGAACGGCATCTTCGCGGTGCTTGCGCTGTTCATGCTGCGCGCGGATCCGCGCTTCGACACGGCCGCGCTGTCCGCGCTGTTCTCCGGCCTGGCCGGCGTGTCGGCCGGTACCATCGGCGCGCCCCTTGCCGTCATACCGGTGCTCGTCGCGCTCCACGTCCTTGCCCGCAGGGCCGCCCCGGAGCTCGCGCTCCTCTCGCACGGCCGGTCATATTTCGAAGGCGCGGGCCTCGACTACGAGCGCGGACGCGTCGCGCTCCAATGCGCCCGGGGCATACTCTCTTCCATCACCATGCTCTCCGCCGGCTGGCTCGGCGGCTCCGTGCTCATCGGCCCCGCCCCGCGCGGCGCGAAAGTCGGCCTGGCGCGCGATCTGTCAACGCTCACGCAGTACCTTTGCTTTTCACAGCTCCTTCTTTTCGCTTCGTCGCTCGTCGGATCGCTCGCGATCACGCCGCTCTGGTTCATCGCCACGGGAGCATACTTTTACTATAAAAACAGGTGGAGGATACTCCCGCATGCTTGAACTACGGGGTGTGCGCCTGCCCATGGGCGCGGAGACACCGCTCTCGCTCGATTTCGAGGCGGGCTCGGTTACGGCGGTCATCGGGCCGTGCGGCTCGGGCAAGTCACTGTTCCTCGCGGCGATTGCCCGCCGGTTCCCCGCCCGTGGCGATATACGGATATCGGGTCGTCCGCTCTCACGACTCTCGCGAAAGGAATACCCTCTGTATATCTCGTATTTCGACGGCAGCCCGCCGGCCGAATCCGGCGGCACCCTTTACGATTTCCTCCTGCTCGCACGCGCTCACATGAAGCGGTTTCTGTATCCGTACGGCGAACACCACGTACAGGCCGCTGAATCCGCGATCGAGTCGTTCGATCTGGCGGAATACCGCACCCGTCCGCTCGGCGCACTACCCTCCGACGCGTTCCGTCGCGCGCTCATCGCCTTCAGCGTCCTGCGCGATTCCGAGCTTCTCCTCATGGACGATCCCGCCGCCGGACTCGGTATACATTCCATGGGGATCGTCCAGCGCTCGCTCGCCCGCCACACCATGGGAGGAGAGAGGACCGTGGTGTTCGCGTCAAACGACCTGAGTTTCGCGGCGCAGACCGCCGACCGCCTGCTGGTAATGGAGAACGGGGGCGTTGCCGCCGACCTCGCACCGGAATCCCTCGACGCGGACATCATCCGGAGGTATTTCAAAACCGAGGCGCTCGTTTCGAGAAACATCTACAACGGCAGGCCCGAGGTGCACTTCTTCCCGGGCGTTTGAGGCTCAGGTGTAATAGCGGATCTTGAGCAGGCCCTCTTCGACGCTGTCGACGAAGATAAAGTAATCGTACATGTCCAGCTGTTCCATGGTGCGGATGACGGAGGGATGAAGTCCCATCAGGACCACCCGCTTGCCCTTCTTCCGCGCGCTCAGGCTCACGTCGCCGAGCGCGGCGATTCCCGAGGTGCTCACCATTGAGACGGCGCTCAGGTTGATGATGCAGTTGCCCTTCTGGGTGATGTCTTCCACCAGGGCCTCGAAGGCCTCCCTGTTCGTACCGGTCACACTGCCCGTCAGGTGCACGACTCTCGCGGCGTCCCGGTCCTCAATGGAATACTCGAGCCTGGTGCCCATCGTCACCCCTCCGCCGCGAGGACTTCGAGCAGAACACCCCGAACGAGCTCGTCCGGTACCGCCCGGTCATATACCGGCTCGCCCGCGCCGGCGAGCAGAGCGAAGTGCGCGGTTCCGCCGGACGTCTTCTTGTCGAATTTCATATGCCGGATAAGACCATCGGCGTCCAGCCCGCCGCGCTTCGTGCACAGATCATAGCGCTCGAGAAGCCGCGCGCAGCGCCCCGCGTGCGCGCGGTCCAGGAGACCCGCGCGTACCGACAGCTCCAGCTCGGCCGCCATCCCCAGGGAGACGGCCTCACCGTGGGAGATGCCCCTGTATTCCAGCAGTGACTCGATGGCGTGCCCCACCGTGTGCCCGAAATTCAGTATGGCGCGCACACCTCCCTCCCGCTCGTCCCGCTCCACGATCGACGACTTGAATCGCGCCGAAAGATAAACGATTTCGGCGAGCTTTTCGGGCTTGCGGATCGACTCGAAATCGTTTTCCTCGAAAAGCGCGAAGAGCCTTTCCTCGCCGATGAACGCGTGCTTGACCGCTTCGGCGAGGCCGTTACGCATCTCGTTGTCGGGAAGGGTCCGCAGAAATTCGACGTCCGCGATCACGATCTCCGGCTGGTGGAAGGCGCCGACGATGTTTTTCCCCGCCGAGAGGTTCACGGCCACCTTGCCTCCCACGCTCGAATCGACCATCGCAAGCAGCGTCGTCGGAACGTGGATGACGGAGATTCCACGCATGTACAGCGCGGCGAGATACCCGGCGAAGTCGCCCGTAACCCCGCCGCCGATGCCGACGATGGTCGAGCGCCTGGAAACACCGCGTCCGAGGAGCCAGTCGAAGGCGCGCTCCGCGTGCCGGTAGCTCTTCTGCTCCTCTCCGTCGGGCATGACGTAGGTGTCGAAATTCCGATAGCTCCCCATGCAGCGGCGGATGTATTCGCCATGAAGGCCCAGCACGGTCTCGTTGACGACCAGGGCGAAGACGTCCCGCTCAAGCAGTCCGCGTTTTTCCTCGATCAACGGGAGCGTCCCCGCGCCCACCACGACCTCGTAGGCACCGCCCGGCGTTTTGACCGGGGCCCTTTTTACAGTTCCATCCATCGCTTTCCGATATAGATGCGCCCTCCGCCGGCGCCGCCGAGCAGGCCTTTAAGCTCATCACGCATCGGGGGGAAGATCGTGATGTCGTCCAGGCCCGCGGCATCGAAGAAGTTGAAATCGTGCAGGCGCTTTTCCTTGCCGAGCGAAAGATCACCGGCCTCACGGCTGCAGAAAAAACAGATATTGACGATATGGCGCTCGAGCCCCGGACCGATCGAGTCGCAGATGAAGGCGATATCATGCACCTCGACCTCGATCGACAGTTCCTCGCGGAGCTCGCGCTTCAGCGCCCCGGCAAGCGATTCTCCGTAGTCGACTCCCCCTCCGGGAAGAAGCCAGTAAACGTCCTTTTTCTTTTTATGCGCGATGAGAAGCAGCCTTCCATCCTCAACGAGCACGCCGGCCACCCGTACGCGGGTATTTTTAAGCTTTCTGAATATCAAAACGCGCGAGCGCCTCCCTGTATCATATCGAGGGCCTTGCGGGCGGCTTCCATCTCGGCGCTGCGCTTGCTGGCACCGGTCCCCTCGGTGATCCCTTTCCCGGCAACAACGAGACGCACGGTGAACTGCTTCTGATGGTCCGGGCCGCTTTCGTCTATGATTTCGTATTGCGGCCGCTCGCGGTATTTCTTCTGAACATACTCCTGGAGCGTCGTCTTGGGATCGCGGTAGGTCTCCATGCTGTCGATGCGTTCGATGTCGTTTTTAAGCAGCGAGAGCACCAGTTTTTTGCAGTCCTTCAGGCCCGAATCGAGATACAGCGCGCCGATGACGGCCTCGAGGGAATTGGCGAGGATGGAGGGCCGGGTTCGCCCGCCGCTGAGCTCTTCGCCCCTGCCCATGAGGAGGAAACTCCCCAGGTTAAGATCGCGCGAAACCTTGAAAAGCGTCGCCTCGGAAACAACGGCCGATTTAATCTTCGCCAGGTCGCCCTCGGGATACTTCTCGAATCGCTTGAATAGATACTCGTTGACGACCAGCGCCAGCACTGAATCGCCGAGATACTCGAGGCGCTCGTTGTCCCTCGCGCCCGGCCCCGCCTCGTTGAGATACGAACGGTGGGTAAGCGCCCGGTTCAACAGGCTTTTGTTTCTGAATTTGATTTTTAGAATGCTCTGAAGCTTGTTGATCTGTCGCAGGCGGTTTTTCTTTTTGTTGTTGGTGTGTTTATCATCCTCGATCATGCGCGACCAGTTGAGCCTGCCTGGATTTGACCGGGCTACTTTAGCTTGGAATCGATATACTTTACCGCGTCGCCGACCGTAATGATCTTCTCGGCGTCCTCGTCCGGAATTTCTATGCCGAATTCCTCCTCAAGGGCCATAACGAGTTCGACGGTATCGAGCGAGTCCGCTCCAAGATCATCGACGAACGACGCATCCTCGGTCACTTCCGACTCGTCGACGCCGAGCTGATCAACGATGATTTTGCGTATCTTTTCGAAATCAACCGCCATAACAGCCCCTCCTGAATCCGATCGTCCCCCGTTCGTTTAAAACACGAACAGGGCCAGAGAGAACGTGATTGAACAACAGACAGCCGCGGATTTACCCGGCACCGCTCACCGGCGGATTGTCAGCTATTATAGACACCGAACGATGCCTGTCAAGCCATAATCACCGACCGACGGCCGGTAACCACATCTTCGAAACGTTTCCGATCCGCTGACAGCACCAACGCACCCGTCCCGCCGGCGGTTATTTCTTTTTATCCTTTACTTTTACCCTGGGCTCAACGACCAGCGTGTCCTTATAATGACCGCACTCGGGACAGACCCTGTGAGGTGCGACATACGCGCCGCATCGAGGGCACGGCCTCAGATTGGGAACGCCGATCGCGTCGTGCGATCTCCTCATACCCGATTTAGACTTTGATTTTCTTCTCTTTGGAACAGCCACGGTTAAACTCCATATTACATTGTTATTAGAAACTGACGCCACCAGCGCTTGCCTGGGGGGATAGAACAGTCAGAAAGTTAGTCGTCTTTACAATCGCACCCCGGTAATGTCAACACCTAATTCCGGGCCGGTACGCAAATTAATGCCGCCATGGCGGACACGACACGACCGAATCAGCCCTTTTTGCCCTCAGCAAGGCCCAGGAGCATCAGCCGCTCGCGCGCCTTGCGGGCGAACGGGGATTTCGGAAACAGCACCATGAGCCTGTTAAAGCTCTCCCTGGACTTGAAAAGGTCACCTTCCATCTGGTACAGCCTGCCCGCATCGTACAACACCTGGTCGGCCACCGCGCTGTCGGCGTAATCCTTCTCGAGACGCTGGTATACCGCTATGGCGTCCTTGTTCCGGCCAAGCGCCTCGTACGAGCGCGCCGCCTGCTGAAGGCCGAGCGGAGCGAAAAACGAGCGCGGAGACCGCTCCGCGAACTTGAGGTAGGATTCCAGCGCACGGTCGTACATGCGCGCGTCGAAATAAAGTCCGGCGGCCACATAATGACCGTTCCGCCGCACGTACCCCCAGTAGGAGGCATCCGACGCGGCGATTATCGCGGTGGCCGTCTTCTCGAGCGCCGCCGTCCGTTCCGCTTCGCCGGAAAACTGCGCGTTCCTGTAATCGTCCAGTATTTTCTCGAAGCGGGCCAGTTCGTCCGCCTCGCGATTTTCGTAGTACAGATAGCCCGCCGAAAAGAGCAGCACCGCGGCGAGGAGGCCGACCGCGCAGTAGGCGACCAGCCGCAGGTTTGCCTTCGCAAACTCCTTGGCGGCCATAAGGCTCCTCTCGACGACGTTTCTGCGTATCTCTATGTCCCTGGTCTCCATATGGCCCCGTGCTATCCCTGCTTCATTCTGATCATGTCACCGATCGTGACGCGCGCGGGACCGTTGTTGTTGAGTATTTTGCTGAGCTCCTCTTTCTCGCTCATCACCTCGAAGTGCTTCATGCTGAGCGAAAGCCGCTTCTTATCGACATCGACGCCCAGCACCACGGCGCTCACCTGGTCCCCCACCTTGAATTTCTCTTCGAGGTTCTCTATCTTCCTGCGGGAGACCTCGGAGATGTGCACCAGCCCCTCCACGTCATCGCTCAGGCGAACGAAAAGCCCGAATGGCACGATGCCCGAAACCACGCCCGAGACCTTGCTGCGCGGAGGGAACTTCTCCTTGACCGCCTGCCAGGGTGAGCGGGTGAGCTGCTTTATCCCGCACGAAATTCGCATTTCCTTCTTTTTTATATCGAGTATCTTCACCTCGACTTCATCGCCGGTCTTGAAAAGCTGCGCGGGATCCTTTACATTATCCTCCCAGCTCATATCCGAAAGGTGCACCAGCCCGTCGATGCCATCCTCGATTTCAACAAAGATGCCGAAACTCACCACCTTGCGCACCGGTGCTTTCAGCACGGTGCCAACCGGAAAACGCTCGTCGATGGCGTCCCACGGATTTTCAGCGAGCTGCTTCATGCCCAGCACCAGCCTGCGCTCCTCGCTGTCGATACCGAGTATCCTGACCGTCAGGGCCTGCCCTTTCTTGAAGGTATCCTTGATGAGGACGGTCTTCCGCGTCCAGGAGACTTCAGCGGCGCTGAGGAAGCCCTCCACCCCGTCTTCGATCTCCACGAACACGCCCTGACCCGTCAGCGTCACCACCCGGCCCTCAACCGTATCGCCGGTTTTATACTTGTCGCCGATCGAAAGCCACGGATCATCCATGAGCTGCCGGAGACCCAGTGAAATCCTGCCCTCGTCCTTCTTGATATCGAGGATGACAAACTCCCGCTCCTCACCTACATGCAGGATGTTCTTTTTCTTGTAAACCCTCTTCCAGGATATATCGTTTTTATGGAGCAGGCCTTCCACTCCGCCGATGTCCACGAAGGCACCGAACTCGACAAAACGCGTTACCCTGCCCTTTATCCTGTCTCCGACTTTATGGTTCTCGACAATATCGGCCCAGAATTTTTCCCTGGTTTCGTCGAGGTATTCACGCCGGGAAACGAGCACGGAGCGTTTTTTCGGATCGACGCTCTTTACCTTGAAAGTGTAGAGCTCCCCCGGGGCCGCCGTCTTTTTGGACCTGAGGTCCGCCGCCTGTGAAAACGGGAGAAAAGCGTTGATACCGTCGCAATCGATCGTAAGCCCCTTCTCTCCGACCGCCGCTACCGCGCCGGTAAGATATTCCTGGCCCGAGGTCCTTAAATCCATGAGCTTGCGCCAGCCCTTTTCCCTGACCGCGGCGGTATTGGAAAACATGTACATACCGTCGACCATGCGGCGTTCCGCGAGCACGATGTCAATCGTATCGCCGACCGCGGGCGGCGCCGCGAACTCCTGTATCCGCACGCGCCCGTCGGACTTGGTCCCGACGTTGACATAGACGAACTCGCTGTCGATGGTGACAACCTCGCCCTGCATGAGCTTGTTGGGCTGCAGCGCATCCAGAGCGTTGTTTGCGATGCTCTCCATCGAAAAGCCGTCGTCGATTTTTTCGTTTACGTTCTCCATACGCTGCACCCTGAGCACAAGATTGAGAGCCGATCTATCCGAGTGAAATTGCCGTGTTTCGGGAACTATACCTGCCTGCGGTCAGCTGTTTCGGGGCGTCGTGAGTCGCTGCTTCGCTCGCGGTCTCATTCCGGCCGGCCGCCCTCAATACCCGGGCCGCCGGCCTCCGCTATTAACTCAATTATCCGCCTGATGACCTCCTCTTTTTCCATTGAAGAGGTATCGATATAGAAAGATCCTTCCGCCTTTTCAAGGCGTCCGAAGGGCCTCGCGGTGTCTTCCTGATCCCTGCGGATAATCTGGTTTCTAATCTCGTTTACGTCAACAGTTTTTCCCATTTCCCGGTACTCGGCGGCCCTCCTCAGTGACCGCACCTCGACGGAAGCGTCAAGGAATATTTTCACCGCGGCGTCCGGGAACACCACGGTACCGATGTCGCGCCCGTCCATGATGAGCGGCTCCCGCCTGCTCCACGAGCGTAAAAGATCGTTCACGAAATTCCGTATTCCCGGGTCGTCCGATACGGTCCCGATGTTCCGCGCAATGAGCTCGTCCCTGATGGCGCGCGAAACGTCCACGCCGTTCACCGAGGTGTGCACGCTCCCGTCGGGATCGAATCGCTGGGCGATCTCCAGGCCGTCCAGAAACCCGGCATAGCTTTTCCCCTTTTCAAGACCGCCAAAACGACCGAGCAGAAAATGCGTCACCGCGCGATAAATGGCCCCCGAATCGATATAGCGAAGCCCCAGGCGGCGTGCCGCCTCCCGCGAAACGCTGCTTTTGCCCGAACCTGCCGGCCCGTCAATCGCGACGACGATCCGCTTCCCGCCCATCACCCGATGCTCCTCCTGAAAGCGCCGGCCCGTTCGAGGAAGCTTCTCCCCTCCGCCTCGTGCCTCTCCTCGGAAATGAAACGCCGGACGAATTCCAGTTTCGCTATGAGCTCGTCGATCCGGCGGACGATGTTCTCCCCGTTCGCCGCCTCTATGTCGGTCCACATGTCCGGCGAGCCCATGGCGATACGGGTGAGGTCGCGGAAACCGCTGCCGATAAACGGCGTGATATCCGTGCCGACCGAAGCGTCGGCGACGAGATCGGCGACGGCGCAGGCGACGAGGTGCGGCACATGGCTCGTCAGGGCCACCAGCCGGTCGTGGACCTGCGCGTCGCAGAGCACGGTACGCGACCCCAGGGATTTCCAGAAGAGCTCCACGGTCTCGATGATCGCGGGGTCGTTTTTTTGATGGGGGGTGATGATGACCGATGCCCCGCGGTACAGCGCACCGCTGGAGTGCTCGTAGCCGGATTTCTCGGATCCGGCCATCGGGTGACACCCGACGAAGCGACCTCCTCTCGAATGGGCGGCCGCGAGCGCGACGAGCGGCCCCTTGACGCTGCCGACGTCCACGATCAGGCAATCGCCGAGGTCCGGATGGCCGAGGAGTTTTCTGAGCGATTCGATTGATGAGAGTACGGGAGATGCTATGACCGCGAGGTCCATACCGGCGGGAGAGAGGCCATCCACGGAAAGCACGCGATCAATGGCCCGGTCGGCGAGCGCCGCCTCGAGCTTCGAAACGTCGCGGGCGAACGCGGTGATGTCGATGGAGGGATCGACTCCCTTTAAAGCCCTGCACAGGGAGCCGCCCAGCAGCCCCAGGCCCACCACCGCCACACGACGAAACATCAGGGCAGATCCCTGTCCAGCGCCCGCGCGATTTTACGGATACGGTCGATCATCGCGATGAGTGTCTTCGAGTCGATGGTCTGCTGACCGTCGGAATGCGCGTCTTCGGGGCGGGGATGCGCCTCCACCATCACCCCGTCGGCCCCCGCGGCGATGAACGCGTAAGCGGCCGCGGGAACATAGTCCTTGAGCCCCATGGCGTGGCTCGGATCGCAGAGCACGGGCAGGTGGCTGAGCGCCTTGATGACGGGCACGACCCCGGCGTCAAGCGTGTTGCGAGTGATGTCCTCGAAAGTGCGGATCCCCCGGGGGCAGAGCACAACCTTGCGATTCCCCTTTGAGAGTATGTATTCCGCCGACATTAAAAATTCATTCACCGTGGCGCTCATGCCGCGCTTCAAAAGCACCGGTTTGTCGATTTTCCCGACCTCTTTAAGGAGGTTGAAATTCTGCATGTTGCGCGTTCCGATCTGCAGGATATCGACGTGCTCGGCGACCACGCCCACGTCGCGCGGATCCATCACCTCGGTTACCACGGGCAACCCGGTCTCGGCCTTGGCCTTCGCCAGGAACTTGAGTCCCTGGACACCGAATCCCTGGAATGAGTATGGAGAGGTTCGCGGCTTGAACGCTCCGGCCCGGAAGATGTGTCCGCCCGATTCCTTCACCATCTGCGCGTGCTCCACCACCTCGCGCTCGCCCTCCACCGAGCAGGGCCCGGCGACTATCACGATATTTTTGCCGCCTATGTCTATGCCGTTTACCCGGATGACGCTTCGATCGGGCTGTGTCTCACTCGACACGAGCTTGTAAGGCTTCAGGATGGTTTTGACCGATTCCACGCCGGCCAGCGCCTCGAGCGGCTGTTCGCGTATTATGTCCTCGTCGCCGATGACGGTGATGATGGTGCGCTGAACACCGGTGGAAACATGCGGCTCGAGTCTGAGCGATCGTATCTTGTCTACGATATGATCGATTTCTTCCTGACTGACGTTCGGTTTAAGTACTATAAGCATGATGCGCTCCCGTTACCGCGGGGTGATTGATGCGCAGGGAGGACGGCTCTACTTCTCCGCCGGATAAGAGCCGAGGATTTTCAGAAAAATGAGGTTTTCTTTCATCTTCTCGACCGCGTTCCTGACGATCGTATTATCCCTGTGACCGATGAAGTCAATGAAAAAATTGTACTCCCACATCTTTTTCTTGTCCGGGCGTGATTCGATCTTCGTCATGTTGATTCCCGCCTCGTTGAAAGGACTGAGCAGATCGAACAGCGCGCCCGGCTTATCGCGGACCGCGCAGATGATGGAGGTCTTGTCCCCGTCCGAGGGTGGATTGTCGCGCTCACCGATGACGAAAAAGCGCGTGTAGTTCTGACGCGAATCCTCGATGTTCGTGGCGAGAACGTTGAGCCCGTAGATCTGCGCCGAGGCATGCGAAGTGACGGCCGCCGAGAACTTGTCCCATGATGCCGTTTCTGCCGCGAGCGAAGTCGAGCTCACGTTGTGCATTTCGACGTTCGGGAGGTTCTTCCTGATCCACTCCTTGCACTGACCGAACGACTGGGGGTGCGAGTAGAGTTTCCTGATGCTTTTCATGTCCTTCGCGACCGACACCAGGCTGTACGACACGCGAAGATACTTCTCCGCGGTGATCTTGAGCTCGGTGTCCATCAGCTCGTCGAGCGTGTACGTCACCGCGCCCTCGGTGCTGTTCTCCACCGGCACGACCCCGTAGTCCGCGCGGCCCGTCTCCACCTCCACGAAAACGTCGTGAATGCTCCGCACGGGAATCCCCGCCGCCGAGCTGCCGAAGACTTCAAGCATGGCCGAATGGGTGAAGGTACCCTCCGGCCCGAGGTATGCGACCGAAGGTGGCTTTACGGTACCCAGGGAAAAGGCCGTCAGCTCGCCGAATATCTTCTTGATCAGCCCGGGGGAGAGGGGATCCGCATCGAGCGTCTCGAGGAAGGAGGAGAGCTCCTTCGCACGCGCCGCTGAGTAGAGCGCCTCTCCCGGCGGGAGGTTCTTCAGTTCTTCGACATGGAGCCTGCAGCGCTCCGCAAGCAGTTCCACTATTTTTCTGTCCAGTTCCTCTATGCGCTTGCCCATCACCCTACTCCTCGTTCTCGAAGGAGAACTCCTTGATCTCGGAAAGCTTGGGAAGGTCGGACAACCGGTTGAGACCGAAGTACCGCAGGAATTCGTCGGTGGTGCCGTAGCACAGCGGCCGTCCGGGCAGTTCCTTTCTCCCGACGGGCTTGATGAGGTTTTTCTTCATGAGGTTTGCAACCATCATGCGGGACGAAACACCCCGGAGTTCCTCGATCTCGGCGAGGACGATCGGCTGCTTGTAGGCTATGATGGAAAGCGTCTCGAGCATCCCCCTGGAAAGCCCCTCGCGACGGGCATAGCCCATAATCCGGCGTATCTGCGTGGAATAGCGCCTGCTCGTCATGAACTGGTAACCGTTCGAGATTTCGAAAAGCTTTATCCCGCCGTCCCGCTCTTCATATTCATCCACCAGCGAGTCCAGTATGATCTTCGCCTGCTGGGCGTCAACACCGAGGTTCTTCACGAAAAATGAGAGCGGCAGCGGTTCGTTCGAAAGGAACAAAAGGGCTTCGAAGAGGCCGGCGAGATCCAGCTCTTCCTGGGGAACGTCATCCCGGTCTTCCTCCGCCGGTGCGGTCGCGACGCCATCCGGAGCCGTATCGTCCGGCGCTTCCGCGTTGAGCTTGTCGGTCAATTCGTCGCTGTTGCCCATATCTATTCCGGTTCGGCCTGTGCCGGTTGTTGTGCATCCGCGCGGAGCAGGCGGATATCCCCGAACACCCGGTGCTGCATTATCCTCAGCTTTTTAATTTTTGCCATCTCGAGCATGGCCAGGAAGGTCGCCACGATCTCGGCACGGGACGGCTTTTGAGAAAATATCTCCGCGAAGAGAACCTGCTCTTTCTCTCTGAGTAATTCGGTAATGAGCGCGATTCTGTCGCTCACCAGTATTTCGTCAAATACAATTTCCTTCTGCTCGATCTCACGCGTCGAATCCATCACTTCAGCGAAAGCGCTCAGAAGGTCGAAGAGCGATACCTCGATCAGCTCCGGTTCCGCGCCGCCGGTCTCGACGGGGTTCGTGCGGGCATAGGCGTCCGCCTGGAGCTCGAACATGCGCCGGAAACTCCTGGATGCGTCCTGGAATTTCTTGAATTCCAGAAGCCGCTGTACCAGTTCGGGCGGCAGCGGGGGAACAAAATACTCGTCCTCCAGCTCCCCGCCGGGCAGGAGCGCCTTCGATTTGTAATAGAGCAGCTCCGAGGCCATAACGATGAAATCGGACGCCACCTGGATGTTCATCTGCTCCATCAGCTTGAGATAGGATATGTACTGTTCGGTAATGCTCGAAATCGATACGTCCGTGATTTCGATCCGGGCCTTCTTGATCAGGCCCCAGAGGAGATCGAGCGGGCCGTCGAAGTTTTCGATATGTATGACCGGACGGTCACCTTCCTTACCGGCGATGGACTCATTTTCGTTTTCCTGCATGCGGGGAAAAACCGTCACCTCTTTATAATGACGGGCGGAGAGCCTCCTCTCCGCCCTGTGCTGTATGCTTCGTCAAACGGGGGCCCGGCCGGCGCACCGGGTATCGGTTCAGGCAAGGGCCTTTTCGGCGGCCTTTTGAAGTCTCTCGGGAGGAAAGGGCTTTACGACAAAATCCTTCACGCCGATTTTTATCGCACGGGTAAGGAGGTTCTCCTGGCCCAGGGCCGTCACCATTATGATTCGGGCCTTCGGATCAAGGGTCAGAATCTCTTCCGCGGCCTGGATTCCGTCCTTTTCCCTCATTGTGATGTCCATGGTAACCAGATCGGGTTTCATCTTTTTATAGAGTTCGACCGCCTGATTGCCGTTCTCCGCCTCGCCAATCACCTCATGTCCCCTCGGCACCAGGGCGTCCTTCACGAGCGTCCTCATGAATTTCGCGTCATCAACAATAAGGATAGTAGCCATTTCCCCACTCCATAATCAAGGCATTAGCGTCCACTATACTCTCGGCGTTACAGTCTATAAACGACAGTAAAAGTGTTCAAGAAAAATTTACGATACCGCCACAATTAATTCCGTCCCTCGGGGCTGTTCGTCGTTACCGCCGCCATGCCATTCAGGCATGCTCCAGGATCGTTTCGGCGATCCGGTACAGCGAAACCACCTCGTCGATCGCTCCGGACTGCACCGCCACCCTGTTCATCCCGTAGACTACCGACGTGTCCTCGTCCTGGGCGATCGTGAATCCGCCCTTTTTCTTGATACGGGATATGCCGTCAGCGCCGTCCTTCCCCATCCCCGTCATTATCACCGCCACGGAATCGCCCCCGCACGATTCGGCGACCGAATCGAACAAGACGTCGATAGACGGGCGGTGTCCGGACACCTTGTCGCCCTGAAATATCCTCAGAACCCTCTCCCCGGCGTTTTCCTCTATCCTCATATGGGAATGACCCGGCGCGATATAGCCGTGCCCCGGACGGACCCTGTCTCCGTCTTCCGCCTCTTTAACGTTCAGGCCCGAATTCACATTGAGCCGTTCCGCGAAGGCGCGCGTAAACCCTTCCGGCATGTGCTGCACCACGAGCACGGGCGAACCGAAATCAGAAGGCAGCTTCTGAAAAACCTGCAACAGCGCCGACGGACCGCCGGTCGACGTACCGATCGCGACCACCCTGTTACCCGCAGTTTTGGAACGCGATCCGCCGATTATTCGCGCTTCCGGCTCCCTGTGCTCTATACTCCCGCCGGGATGGAGCTTGATCTTGGACTTATAAACCGACTTGACCTTCCGGATGAGGAGGTCGGCGATCTCGTCCACCGAAATCGAAAGCGCGGTTGACGGCTTCGGGATAAAATCAACCGCTCCGTATTCAAGCGCCCGAAATGTGGCCTCCGCCCCGTGCTGGGTTAACACGCTCATCATGATAACCGGCTTTGGATTGGTCTCGATGATCTGGCGCAGGGCCTCCAGACCGTCCATGATGGGCATCTCGATGTCGAGCGTGATTACGTCAGGATTCAGCGTCCGGTTTTTAAAAATTGCGGTTTTTCCGTTATTCGCCGTCCCAACGACTTCTATATCGGGGTCCCTCTGTAATATATCAGAGACGATTTTTCTTACCAGCGCGGAATCGTCGACCACCAGAACTTTAATCTTTTCCGGCATGGTCCCCTTATCTCAACTTGTCGACGATCTTTTTCAGCGACTCGGTCTCCGGAAGGACCATGAGCTTTCCGATAACCCTGTCGTTCTGGTAGTAGAACTCCGTATCCATCACCAGGACGTAATCGTTGGAGATGTTGTGCAGGACCAGTATCGAATCAAGAATTGACTGCATGAAATCATGCACGATGGTCGGCACGCTGGGCTTGATCGCTATCGCCGTCTTTTCGGAGATGACATTGACCACGGAAGACCCCACTATGTTCGTCACCTCCTTGAGGGCCGACTCGCCGTCTTCGTCGAGTTCATGTGTCTTTCCGCTTTCAATCCCGTACAACATGTCTATGAGCTCGAAACCGGCGTCTTCCGCCAGGCCGAACAGTATCGTCCCCTTTATATCACCCACCAGCGGCATATATACGCCGATGTAGATGTTATCGACTTCACCGAATGCCTCCGGCACCTTTTCAACCGGAAGGAGTTCAACCGTTGGAATGGAAAGGTCGATCTGTTTGCCGAGAATTTTCGAAAGCGACTCCGCGGCGTTGGTAATGCCGACGTTGGCGAGCACCTGCACGCGCTCCATGTCCTCCTCGTTGATGCCCAGTGACTTCTTGATATGGCCGTCGGGCTCGCCGCTCTCGACGGTGGCCCGTATGCTGTCCTTCAGCTCGTCCTTGAACGACCTCAGGACATCGCGTACCTTGGCCTCGATCGCGGATTCATCCTGCTCCGGCCCGGCGGGCGACTCCGCCGGCGCGTCGCTTTTCATCGGCACGGGTGCCGGGCCCGCCTTGGGCGGCGCGGGCGGTACCGATTCCCGACGCTCGAAGATGATATCTTCTTTTATTTTCTCGACAGGGGGTTGCCCGGCCAGGGCCGGATCGGGTCGCGCGGGAGCCGTCTTCGCCCGTGTTTCCGGAGCGATCGTCTCCCTTTTGGCTGCGGGCTCCTGGACATCCTTCTCCCGCCGTTCGGTGATCGAACGCTGGAGATCGACGATCTCGCTGATCTGCTCCACCTGCGCGGATTTCTGTTCAACCACACGCTGGCGCTGCATCCGCGAGAGCCGGTCCTGGTCCGTAATCACCCTGTTGATCATGGAGGCGATATCCAGAATCAGGCAGATGCTTCCGTCCCCGAGTATCGACGCACCGGACAGACCCTCGACGGTGGCGTAGTTCTGTTCGAGCGATTTGATCACGATCTCCTGTTTGCCTTCGAGATGGTCGACGATGAGCCCGATTTTCCTGTTGCCGTAACCCACAACGACCACCGGCACCTTGCGATCATCCTCCAGGCCGCTCGCCGTCCCCACGAACTCGTTGAGCCTCAGGAGTGAAAGGATCTCTCCCCGCAGGTTGATGACCTCGTGTCCCTCGATCGTGGTTATATCGGAGTACGAAATCTTGATGGTTTCGATAACATCGGAAAGCGGAATCGCGTACAGTTCGTGGCGCACCTTCACCATGATTGCCGGAATGATGGCCAGGGTCAGCGGGAAGGAGAGCAAAAAGCGCGTTCCCATCCCGGGCTCGGTCTCGATCGTTACGTTACCGTTTAGCTCGGAGACGATCTCTTTTACGACATTCATGCCGACCCCGCGCCCCGAGATATCGGTTACCACGTCGGTGGTCGAGAAGCCGGGATTGTAGATGAAATTGTACACTTCCTCGTTGTCCATGTTCGCCAGCATCTCCGGCGAAGCGAGCCCCTTCTCGAGTACCTTCTTCTTTATGCGGCTGGCATTCAGTCCTCGACCGTCATCGCTCACTTCCACGAATATCTGGTTTCCGGACTGGTAGGCGTTAAGGGCGACCGTCGCGACATCGGGCTTGCCGAGCTTTCTGCGCTCATCGGCGGTTTCGACCCCGTGATCGATCGCGTTGCGAATGAGGTGCATCAGCGGCTCGCCGATTGCGTCGATGACCTTCTTGTCGAGCTCGGTCTCTTCCCCCTTTATCTGCAGCGTCACCAGTTTCCCGAACTCCTTGGCGAGGTCGCGCACCAGGCGGTTGAACCTCGAGAACACCTGCCCCACGGGCACCATCCTCGTCTTCATGATTCCGCCCTGCAGATCTTTCGCGATCCGGGACATCTGGTCCATGCGGTTCTTGAATTCGTTGGTCACCGATTTGTCGAAATTGGCCTTGCGCATCTCCTCGTAGAGGCGGTAGAAACCGGAATTGGCGATAACGAGCTCCCCCACGTTGTTCAACAGCAGGTCCAGCTTGTCCACCGAAACCTTAACGATCTTGATGGCGGTGGTCTTTCGCTCGTCCTTTCTCCGGATCGTCTCTATCTTGTATTCTTCCTCTTCATCGTCGTCGGTTTCCTTCTCGGCGAGATAATCGGTCGGGCTTTCACTTCCTTTCGATTCCTCGCTGAAAAGAGTCTCTTTCTCATGGAACTTCAGCACCATCTTGTCGTTCTTTTTGCTGAGGCTTATCTTTTTAAGATCTATACGCGTAATCTGGTCGATCTCACAGGCCCTGCGCACGTCTTCCACCGTCGCCGTGGTAAGAATCACCATCTTGATAATATCATTTTCGTTGTTTTCGCGAAGCGCATCAAGTGTCGGCATCATTGCCACGATCGCGGCGATCTTCTCGAGGTTGGCCTGGACAAGCTGGGCCTTGATCCACTTCATCTGCGCGGACGTTTCGATAAAAACGATCACCTCGCAGCACGACATCCCGCTCTCGAGACCGTCTTTGACCTGGCGCATCTGCGCGGCGGTAAGCGCCGTCTTCGGGATTTTATCGCTTTCCGGCGCGGCCTTCGACGGGCGTTCCACGGAAGGCGCAACCGCACCCCCCTCGCCGATTTCCCTGATCCGCGCGATAATCTCCGAGAGGTCCTGGTCGGGCTGTTTGCCCGAGCCGACCGCATCGATGACCGAGCTGATTACGTCGAAACAGCTGAAAAGCACGTCAACGATCGTCGGCGTCACCTGCATGGTCCTGTCGCGGATACCCTGCAACAGGTTTTCCATCTTGTGGGCCAGGTCGCTCAGGTCGTTAAGCCCGACGAATGCCGCCGAGCTCTTGAGCGAGTGAGCCGCCCTGAAAATATTATTGATAATATCGCTGTTGTCCGGATTTTTTTCGAGCTCAAGCAGGTTCTGGTTGAGTTCCTGAAGCTGTTCGTCCGCCTCTTCAAGGAAGATGTCCTGATATTCACCCAAGGAAAACGCCATGGCCACACCCCGCGCATTATTGTAAAATCGTCCGCTCCCCCCGACGGCACGAATCCGGCGGGGCACCGCACCGACCCGTATTACATATAGCCGTAGGCCGTTTTCTCCCCATCGGAGCGCGAGAAGAGAATGTTATCAAGATTGAGAATAACGACAAGCCGCCCGGAGACCCGCCCTATTCCGATAATGAACTCGTCCGAGATCCCCTCTATCAGGTCCGACGGCGGATCGATGTTTCTTCCGGGCATCCGAATCACCTGATAGACGTTGTCCACAAGAAGCCCCACCAGTTTCTCGCCGGTCTCCACCACGATGACGCGCGTGAGATCGGTTATAATCCCCTGCGGCAGGCCGAAACGGATGCGCACGTCGACGACCGGTATTACGGACCCGCGGAGATTGATGACCCCCTTTATATAATCCGGCGTGTTTGGAAGCCGCGTGATCTCGGGCATCCTGATGATTTCATGCACCTGCAGGATGTTGATGCCGTACTCCACGTCATCGAGCAAAAAGCTCACTATCTGCACTATCTCGCTTTCAGAAACGGCCGTGTCGGCACCGTCCCCGACGGTAGCCGCCGTTACCCTGTTGACCATCTGCGTAAGCTCGTTTATGTTCATATGCCAAAACCGCCCGTCTGTGATATAATCGGCCTGTTTCCTCCTCTATAATAAAGCACGGTTTTTCGTTTTCAAGCTTTTTTTACAGCCGATCAGGCAACTCAATTCGAATAGTTGCGCATCCTCCGGTACGTCGGATCGGGGATATTTTCCCAAAATTCACGATTCTGGCCCGATTCTAAAGAAGTCGCGGGCACCCGCTGAAGTCGCCGTTTTCATTGCAATCCTATCACATTTCACGTTGTCGACCAAGAAATGCTCGGCCGACAAGCGTTCTCGCGGCCGCCGCGAAACGAGCCTCAAGTTGATAATCTACTGATAAGGCCAAAGTCCGAAATTATACAGCTATATTGTGCTTGAACATAATTCCCGATTCGGGCTCTGTTAGACATGGTCGGCCGGGAACGGCCTAATACCGGAAAAACAATGTATATCGGAATCGACATAGGATCGATCAGCGCAAAGCTCGTCGTTGCCGGCGGCGATGGGGACATCCTCTACGCCGATTACCGGTACCATCGCGGCGATCCCGTCGGGACGACCGGAGAATTGTGTCGCGGGGCCCGCGACACCGGGTTCGCCCGCTATCGCTCCCTGTGCGTCACCGGTTCGGGAAGGAACCTCATCGGAGACTGCCTGAACGCCGACCTGGTCAAGAACGAGATAACCGCGACCTGGAAGGCATCCCGCACACTTCTGCCGGAAGCGGAGAGCATTATTGAGATCGGCGGGCAGGACTCAAAGCTCATATCGCTCGATGATGGCGAGATTCGCGATTTCAGGCTCAATTCGGTATGCGCGGCGGGAACGGGGGCGTTTATCGAACAGCAATCGCACCGGCTCGGCATCACGCCTATGGAGCTCTCGACGCTGGCGCTGATGGCCGCCCGGCCCGCGCGTTTCACCGGGCGATGCACGGTCTTCGTTGAAACGGAAATGATTAACCTGCAGCAGAGGGGCTGGGACGCGGAATCCATTGCCGCCGGGCTCTTCGACGCGGTGAGCGAAAACTACCTCAACGACCTCGGCTCCGGAATGAACATCACGGGTCCGGTGCTGTTCTGCGGAGGAGTTTCCGAAATGGAGGCCATGCGGCGCTCGTTCGAGAAGCGGCTGAATGTGCGCGTCATCGTTCCGGCCGCGAATAAAATAACGGCCGCCTACGGGGCCGCCCTCCTCGCCGCGGAAGTGTCCGCCGCGCGCGAGCATGTGCTTCCTGCGGAACTGGAGCCGGCAGGCCGGCCCTGTCTCCCGGCATGCGACAGGGCCGATTGTCTCACCTGCGGACTCTGTTATACGAAAAAATCACCGTGAACTATCGTCGGGTCCTCTCGAGGTTACGATTCAGCGAGACCACGCGACCGTTGTCGAGCCCCACGTAAACCTCGTTACCGACTATGCTCGCCGACGTACTGATTCTTCCCTGTGCCTGGTGCTTCCACTGTACGCCGCCGCCGGAGGCGTCGATCGCGAAGAGCGTGTCGTTCGCGGACACGTAGAGGATGCCATCGCTCAGGACCATCGGATTCCGTACGGCGCCACCCAGGCCCTTCTTCGCGATGACCGAACCGTTATCGAGGTTCAGCCAGGTAAGGGTACCCTTCATGCCGGCCACCATCATGCGGTTGTCGGACACCAGGGGAGCGGTTATGTACGTATCGGCAAGCTCCTTTTTCCACAGCTCGGCACCCTTCTCCAGGCCGAGGGCGGAAACCGCTCCGTAATAGCTTACCGCATACAGCGTGCCACGCTGGTACGCAAGCCTGAACTTAGCACCCACGTCGACCGTCCACTGCTCCTTTCCGGACTGCGCTGCAAGTGAATACAGTTTCCCGTCACTGCCGGAGACGAGAAGGCGGTTATTGACCATTATCGGCGTTTCGAAGACGCCCGCGCCGGCAT
Organism: uncultured Leptospirales bacterium; assembly: GCA_964625625.1. Classification (GTDB taxonomy): domain Bacteria; phylum Spirochaetota; class UBA4802; order UBA4802; family UBA5368; genus MVZN01. The sequence continues at coordinate 24,571 of CAZVEG010000013.1, forward strand.
CGAATTTCCAGTTTCTCCTGCCCTTCATGCCGAAGGAATAAACCATCCCCTTCGTCGTGGCGATATACACGGCCGACGGAGTGACCACGGCCGTCATGGTGTCAATCACCGCCCCGTCAAGTTTTTCGCTCCAGACGGTCTCCCCGGTTTCCATTGAAACGGCATTGAGCATTTCATCCGCGGTGGCGAAATAAAGAGTGTCCTTCCCCAGGGCCAGGCCCGAGGTGACGAGCCCCGTTTTCTTCTGCCACGCCCTCGCCGCATTGTCGCGCTCGAAGGCCAGGAGCATACCCTCTCCGGTGGCCACGAACACGCGCCGGCCCGCGTACGCCATTTCCTTTACCGGGGACCTCACGTCGAGGTTCCAGCGCACCCTGTCGAGCGGGCGCAGACGCGCGAGCTCGATCTTCTCCTTTAACGGCCGGTCGGCCGCGAGCACAACATCTTTCTGAAAATCCTCATAACCTTCGGCCGCGACCTTGAGAGAGTAAGAGCCGGCGGGCATCTCAAGCGAGATATCGCCGGAGCCGACCATTTCGCCGTTAAGATAGACGAGCGCGCTTTCGGGCCTGACCGAAATATTGACGCTCCCTTTTTCGGCCGGAGCCTCTTTAACAGGCTCCTTTATCTCGACTATCTTCATCTCTTCGAATTCTTTTTTCAGCGAAGCGTCATCACGTACCTCATCGGCCTTTATGGCTTTTACGGCCGCGATCCGCTCCACCACCTTCGCGACTTCAACGGGCGGCGCCTCCACCTTCTTCTCTTCGACGGCGACAACGGCCTCGACCACCTTCTCCACCTGCGTGTTGACTTTCGCGACCTCTTTCGCCTCGACCTTTACGGCCTTGTTCTCGGTAACGGTAACCGAGCTCTCCTCCACGTGGGCCTCGATCTGCCTGATCGCCTCGGAATCCCTCACCGACTCGCTCTCGATGTTTTCGAGCGCGGCGATACGCTTGGAAACCTGGACCCTGCCGTCGACAACTTCCACACGCGTGTCCTTCGCGGCGCTCGCCTCCACCATGAACATGGTCCCCCTGACACCGGCGACGGCCGTCGGGGTTTTGATCATGAAGCTTTCGCCTTTAACGAGCTTTTTCGGTTTGGCGAGCACCGTACCCACGGCAAGCTCGAGAGAGGTGTTCTCCGAGCCGGTCGAGCGATCCATAAAAAGTGTGGCGAGAGCGACCTCGCTCTTCTCCTTCACGCGCACAACGCTCTGCCCGATCTGCACGTCGACCGTCGAGCCCTCTTTTGTCCTGATCCGGTCCCCCTGATAGAGCTCGAAGCCCGTTTCGACACCACCCCAGGCGTTGTCCCTGAACGCCTGCGCCTCGCCTATTATAAACGTGATCACCGCCCTCGACCTGTTCTCCGTCTTCTTCGAACAGGAGATCGACAGGGCCACAAATAGCGCCAGTCCCAGCACCGTTATCCTCTTCATGACCATCCCTCCTTTTGCGACGAATGCCCTTCCGTGAATTACACCAAACGAACGCGGACGCGCATGCCCGCGGGTCTATTTTTTAATTCGATATATTCCGTTCTCTTCCGTTCCAAAGTACATCGTCCGGCCGGCCACGGCAATATTTGTGGCCGATTCGGACGGTGTTACCAGCGACCACTGCACCGTACCCTTCTCCGTGTCGAAAACGTAGAACACGCGCCGCGACAGGACATACAGCCCCGAACCCGTCACGTACGGGCTTCGCTCGACGGGACCGCCCAGGTTCACGCGCCAGACGGGCATGCCTTCAAGCGACAGCTTCACCACGTCCCCTCCGGATGAGACGGCAAACAGGTATTCCCCGTCCATGACCGTATCGACCGTAATGGCCCCCTGAAGACGGTAGCGCCATTCGGTTTCATCTCGCTCGAGATTATGGCAGCCGATATATCCGTCAAAATTCGCGTAATACAGACGACTCCCGCGGACGATGACCGAGGAGCCGATGATCTTCCCCGAATCAATCTTCATGACGACGAGCCTGAGCACGGTGTCGACGACATGGATTTTCCCATCCTGTACGGGTACGTAGAGGAGGTTCCCCTCGAGGACCGGAGTCGAATAGGCGGCCGCCGGAAGCCTGAGGCTCCATTCCTCCCCGCCCCGACGGTTGAACCGATACAGATGCCCCTTTGCCGTCGCGACGAAGATCCCTCCGGCACCGATCGCGGGTTTCGCCCCGAAATGCAGCACGCCATTCGTCTTTCTGCTCCACAGCTCTCTGCCATTGTCGAGCGCGAGGGCGATGATGCGTTCGTCCGCCGTGGCAAGGTAAACAATCCCGTCGCCGGCAACCGGCTGGGCGTTAACGGGAGAACCGCAGCGGAAGCGCCAGACCACGGCCCCGCGCCGGATCGCGTCGACACGGCCATCCTTCCCGATCGCCATCAGCAACTGCCGGGCGTCATCCGCGAGCACATACGAAACCCTTGCGCGGTCCATCCAGGCGTTCTGATCGAACGCGGCAGGGCGCTCCTTTTCCTCCGGGGTCGAAACCCTTTCATCCGCCCCGTTCACCGTCTTTGACAGCTGTTTGAGCTCCCTTAAAAGCGCGGGGGGGGATTCGACGCTCGTGTAAATGCGGGGAGTCGCGGTTTCGGCGGCTATCTTCATAATTACGTCGGCAAGGCGCACATCTTCGGCGAGTTTCCCTTTGGCCGGAAGCGCGGCCAGCGTTGTCTCGATTTTTTCAGCCAGGGCGCGCGCGTCGCGTTCTTTCACCTCGCACACCTCGTTCGCCTCTACGGCGACCGCCCGCTCGGCGAGCCTGCGCTCGACACCGGCCAGCACCTCCCGCGCCGCTTCGTCACGCGGTCCCTCCGCATCGAGCGCGATCCGTCCATGCACTCTGATCTTTCCCTCGAGGACCTCGTAGCGGACGTCCCGGTTTTCCGATACCGAAACCCCGAAACTCGTACCGCGCACGCCGGCCACCGACGTCGGAGTGCGCACCTCGGCGGCGTCGCCCCGCTGCAGCTTTCTGAAACTCAAAAGCGCCGTACCCGCGGAGAGGTCCATGCCGGCCCTCAGCCTGCCGTCGCCGCCACGGGTCATCTCATCTATCCTGAACCGCGAGTTCTGTTTGATCCGTATTAAAATTTCGTCCCTGAACCGAAGCTCCGCGAGCGATCGGGGACCGGTGCTCACCGTATCGCCGGCACCCAGGAGCGCGCCGGCCTCGAGCGCCGCGACCGCACCGTCACGCTCGAGCCGCACGTCGCCATAGACGGTTTCCGCAACCGTTTCCGGGCGGGCGGATCCATCACCCGAACGAAACAGAACAACCCCGGCTCCCGCGATCATGATAATCGAGGCTGCCGCAAGAAGCATCTTCGCGCGCACGGAAAGCGTCCGCGCGAACGAAGCTCGCTCCCGCGCCGCCTCGAAGCGTATGCGCGCAAGAGCTCGCGGCGCGTCGACAGGCGGCGTATCGAAACGCGCCCGTTCGAAAAGCGAGGCGAGAGCGCGTGCCTGATCGTCGGAGCAACGCCCGTCCGAACGGAGGGCATCGACGATCGCGACGATCTCGTTCCCGAAATGCGGTTCCATTCTTCCGGCTCCCGTCGGCATTACACTGTATATCCCCCGGTAATTATACCACGTTTCTCGATTTAAGCCGGTCCACGATTTTCTCGACGGCCTTCTGCATGCGCCATTTCGCCGTCCTCTCCGGACAATCCAGTATGCTCGAGATCTGGCTGTACTGCATGCCGTGATCGAACCTCAACAGAAACACGGTCTTGAACTTCTCCTTGAGCGAGTCGACCGCCCGGTAAAACTCGCGCATGTCCTCTTCCCTGAGATAGAGCTCCTCGGGTGAGCCCTCGGGAGAGTTGATGCCGTCCATCTGGTCGCCGCCGACCGTCAGCATGTCCCGCATGTGCTTCTTGCGGTAATTCTTGCAGCAGTTGACGGCGATACGGTAAATCCAGGACGAGAAGGCCATATCGGTATTGAACGAATCGATATGCAGAAACACTCTCATAAACACATCATGCAGCACGTCCTCGGACTCGTCGGCGTCGCCGAGTGAATACATTATGAGCCGCTTCAGACGGGGCGCATATCGTTCGTACAATTCATCGAAGGCTTTCTGTTCGCCCCCCTTGAATCGCCTGACAAGTTCCTCGTCACCGATGGTCACAGAAACATCGCTCATCAGTTACTCTAAATACCTGTTTTATAGTAAAAAGTGTAAAAAATATCCCGGAGCCGGCCGGAACAGTATAGAAGATATGCGTGCTGCGGTAAAGGAAAAGATTATAGATGGTACGTTTTATGACAGAAAGGCAGGAGGTGATGTGTATGCCCGTCGCGAATCCCCGTTCTGCCTTCACATCACGTTCGCGCGACGAGGCATACCCTCCTGTCGGAAGCCGCCGGCCGCGCCGGATGGTCAGGGAAGCGGTGGATACGGCCTCGGGTTTTCTAATTGAGAGAAGATATCGCCGACAAGCCCCTCGTCCAGAAGCGAGATGAGCTGTCTCGTCTTCTGTTCGAGCTCGCCGGTCAGTCCCACTTTGAGGTCCCTGACCTGCATGTACTCGTCGGCGATATTGAGCGCCGCGAGAACCGCCACCTGAAGCGGGGTGCCGCTCGAAAGGCTCCGACCGACCTCTTCCATCCGTTCGTTCACAAAACGGGCAAGACGCTCTATATACTCCGGCGCCGCCTCTCCCTGGATTGAATAGGTACCGCCGTAGATGGAAACCTTCACTCTGTTCTCCACCGGCATCCTCCCTCTGCGGTCTTCGGCGCTCACGCCACGCCTACTTGCCGTCCTCTTCTATGATAAGAAAATCATCATCCATCGAGAGCTCGTCGAATGACTCATTTTTCTTCTTTTTCGGGGATTTCACCTTTTCCGTTTCGTCGATTATGACCAGATCGCTGTCCATGTCATCGATCACTATCTCGTCGGCGCCTTCGTCGAGCAGGATGATCTCATCCTCGCCACCCGCCTTTTCCGGAACGGTCTCGACCCTGACATCGGCATCGGCGAGCGCGGTGTCGTCATCGATGATGATGATATCGTCGTCCTTGTCGGAGATAACGATGTCGTCGCCGCTGCGGACGGTCTCAACGCTCACCTCCTCCCTGGCGGGGGCGACCGGCGCGACACGGGGCTCGCTCCTCGGGGCCGGTTCGCGCATGGCGGGCCTTTCGGCGCGTATGCCGCTGTCGATGATCGGGGCCGAGCCGCTTTTCAGCGCGTCCATTTTGCCCAGCAGCTCGATGATCTTTTTCTCCAGCACGTCCTCCTTGCCCTTCAGCTCGGCAAGCTCGCGCGCGGTGTCGTCGAGCTCGCGCTGTATCCTGGCCAGCTCCTGTTCCTTCTCTTCAAGGCTCAGCTTCGCCTCCTCGGCGACGACTTTGAGGGACTCGTTATCGGACTCGAGCCTCGAGTTTTCGGTCCTCAGGTCGCCGATAAGCTGCAGCGCCTTTATTATCCTGCTTTCAAGCTCCTCGAGCTGCTGCATGGAAATCATTCCTTTGATACCTCCATCGTTATTGTTGGCACCCGGTCGTTGTCAGGAACGGCAACAAGCGCGCCAGCCAAAAGCAGGTTGCGGTGCCGAAAGCCACACCACCTTACCATATTTTCGGCGGTATTTAGCACTCTCTGCAATAAAAAAGAAGATGAATGCCCATCCGTTTTATTTTAAGACAGCTCTAGTATACGCACAGGGCCGAAATATAATCAAGTTTTTTTATCCTAAAATTGGAGCCGCATCTCCAGGCCCATGATTTCGCCGGGATAGTGGCGCTTTCTGACGGCACTCACCGTCCCCGAAATTCCGGCGAACGCGTTGTACGAGAAGAAATAGCGCAGGCCGGCCGAAAAAAGCAGCGGATTGACGAGCGCCCCCTCGATGGGAATCTCTTCGACCTCGTCCCGTACCCGCGAAAAACGGTGGGACGCGTAGGCCGAGACCCACGGAATGAACGGATAGAGTCTGTCGGTGTTCAGCGCAAGCGACGCGGCCGCGTAGTCGTTCTCAAGCCGCTTTGGATCGAGAAAAGTGCCGTCGGCCATGAAATTGAGCCCGAACACCTTGTTGTACGTTTCCTTTTCCGCGGGATTGAGATACAACCCGTTATAAAAGCCTTCGCGGTTTTTTTCCCTGAAAACGCAGAAGAGGTTGGCGTGCAGAAACAACGCTCCGGCCTCGTACTGGATCACCGGCCCCAGCTTCAGCTCGTTGTTGCCGAGGGCGAGGGTGCGCCAGCGCTCGTCGGTGTATGCGTTCGGCCCTGTCGGAAAGCGAAAAAGCGCGAGCAAGCCCCAGCGCAGAGCGCCCCCGGCACCGGTGCCGGCATACCACCACAGGCGCACGAAGGTATCCCCCAGCACGGAATCGCGTGAGGCCGGAAAACCATCGTGCAGATACTGCAGGTACACCTGGACGGTGAGGCTGTCGACGATCCCGAAGCCGATACCGAGGGTATCACGACGGTAACCGTTGTCGTGGGTGAAGAATTCCTCGTTGACGAGCAGCTCCATGGAGCCCTCGGGCAGGGTCGCGATCGTTTCGGTAAGCGGCATCGAGGCGTGGGATTCCGCCGCAAGGGCTATAAATGAAACAAGCGCCGCGAAGAGGGCGCTTTTTTTCACAGGCATGAGGTGCTCCCGGCGTTCAGGCCGAGCGTCCGGAACATACGTGTTTCAGGAAACCTTTTCCTTTACCGCTTTGACGATCTGGGCGAAGGCGTTCGGGTCGCTCACGGCGAGATCGGCCATCAGCTTTCTGTTCATGGTTATTCCGGCCTGTTCCATGCCGGCGATGAGCCGGCTGTAGGAGATGCCGTTGAGGCGCGCGGCCGCGTTGATCCGTATGATCCACAGCGTCCTGAAGTCCCGCTTCCTGCGCCTGCGATCCTTGTATGAGTTCTGCAGCGCCTTGCGCCGCGCGTCCTTCGCGGTCCTGAAAAGGTTTTTCCGGGCCCCGTAAAAGCCCTGTACATCCTTCAGTATCTTCTCACGCCTTTTATGATGTACCTTACCGGTTGTTGCACGTGGCATAACTCTTCCCCTCTGAATGTTTCAGTAATTGGTTCCCTCGAGCCGATCAGCCGTAGGGAAGCATGCGCCGAACGCGGTCGAGCTCGGTCTCATGAACGAGGCTGGGACTGCGGAGCTGTCTTTTACGTTTTGACGATTTCGCCTCGAGCAGATGCTTTTTATAACCGTTGGCCCGCTTCACCTTTCCGTTCTTGGTGACCTTGAACCGCTTTTTAGCGCCGCTGTTCGTCTTCATCTTAGGCATTTTTTCCTCGCTCTGAAAAGCCCCGCCGTTATTTCTTCGCCATCGACGGCACGGGCGTCATTATCATCGTTATATTTCTTCCCTCAATGGAAGCCTTCTTCTCGACCAGGGCGCACTGCTCGAGATCCTTCTGGATGTTATCCATCACCTTGAATCCCAGTTCGTTGTGGACGATTTCCCGTCCACGGAACATGAGGGTGAATTTTACCTTGTCACCCTTTTCCAGGAAATCCCTGGCATGATTCACCTTGTGCTGGTAATCGTGGGAATCGATAGATGGCCGGAACTTGATTTCCTTTACGTGGATGACCTTCTGCTTCTTCTTCGCCTCTTTGGCCTTTTTAATCTGCTCAAATCGGAATTTGCTGAAATCAATGATCTTGACGACCGGGGGATCCTGATCCGGGGAAATTTCGACGAGATCCATCTCCTTGGTCTTCGCGATAGCCATGGCCTCTTCGGTCGGCACAACCTTGGGGCCTCCCTCTTCTCCAACAAGCCTGACCATCGGCTCCCTGATCTGATCGTTGATCCGGTAGCGTTTTATATCTGATTTGTCTATGCGAAACCTCCTTCCGTCCTCGAGCAAAGATTGAAAAAGACCACTCCTATAGGTACGACACGCGACAGGCAAAAAAAAACGAGAGCCGAATACACCACCTGCCCGAATCTGTTAAAAACCGGCACTGAGCCACAATGACAGCATATGCCTTTATTAATCAACAAAATTTCGGTATGCCGCGGCCGATCGGATGTACTTTTTACGCCTTTTCGGCCGCTTCCGCCGCCAAAAGGGCGGTAAACTCATTGACCGGCATCGTCCGCGATGTCGTTTCTCCGCGCCTGCGCACCGATACCGTCCCGCTCTCGACTTCCTTCTTGCCGATTACGCCGATATATGGCACTTTTTTCTCGATGGCATCGCGGATCTTGTAACCGATGGTCTCCTCCCGGAGGTCGGCCTCGACGCGAAGCCCGCCGCGCATCATTTCATCGCGAAGGCGGGCCGTATGATCCGCCGCTTCCGAAACCACATTGAGAAGGGTAAGCTGCACCGGAGAGAGCCACAGCGGAAATTTCCCCGCGTAATGCTCCACCAGCACGCCGACAAAGCGTTCGATAGAACCGAGAAGTGCGCGATGGATCATATAAGGACGGTGCTTCTGGCCGTCGCTGCCGACATAGGTGACGTCGAAGCGCTCGGGCATGTTGAAATCGAACTGTATGGTGCTGCACTGCCACTCGCGGCCGAGCGCGTCTTGTATCTTGATGTCGATCTTGGGACCGTAAAACGCGCCGCCGCCGTCGTCCACCTCGTAGTCGATCCCGGCGCGCTCCACCGATTCCCGAAGGGCCTGCGTGGCCTCGCTCCATACCGCCTCGTCACCGACGAACTTTTCGCCGGGGCGCGTGGCGAGGTAGACCTTGAAATCGGAAAAGCCGAAGGACCGGAGCATATACAGGCAGAAAGCGAGCACACGATCGATCTCCTCGGGCATCTGGTCGGGACGGCAAACCAGGTGGGCGTCGTCCTGGGTGAAACCGCGCACGCGCAACAGGCCGTGCAGAACGCCGCTTCGCTCGTAGCGATACACGGTGCCGAGTTCGGCCCAGCGCAGGGGCAGATCGCGATAGGACCAGCCCTTGCTCTTGTATATCATCAGATGAAAGGGGCAGTTCATGGGTTTCACATAATAGTCCTGCCCGTCTATGTCCATCGGCGAATACATATTCTCGCTGTAAAAGCCAAGGTGCCCGCTCGTGTTCCAGAGGGTCGATTTCCCTATGTGAGGTGAGTATACCAGGTCGTATCCGTTTTTATAATGCTCTTCGCGCCAGAAAGTCTCTATTATATGGCGCAGGCGAGCGCCCCTGGGGTGCCACAGGATGAGGCCGGCCCCGGTTTCGTCGTGGACCGAATAAAGATCGAGCTCTCTTCCGAGCTTGCGATGGTCGCGTTTCTCAACCTCTTCAAGATGCCTGAGATACGCGTCAAGCTCGTCCTTTGTGGGCCACGCAGTGCCGTAGATACGCTGGAGCATGGGGCGTTTCTCGTCTCCACGCCAGTACGCTCCGGCAACGGAAAGAAGCTTGAACGCCTTTATGTACGAGGTGCGCGGAAGGTGCGGTCCGCGGCAGAGGTCGGCGAACTCACCCTGGCGGTAGAGCGAAACCGTTCCATCGGCCAGGTTGTCGAGCAACTCGACCTTGTAGGCTTCGCCGATGGACGAGAAGTAATCGATCGCCTTCTGGCGCGGCATCTCCTCGCGGACGACCTCGAGGTCTTCGGCGACGATTTTCGCCATCTCGGCCTCTATCCGCTGCAAATCCTCGGGAGTGAAATTCCTCTCCACCTCGAAATCATAGTAAAAGCCGTTGTCGATGGCAGGGCCGATCGCGAGCCTGGCACCGGGGAAGAGTCGCTTTACCGCCTGTGCCATCAGATGCGAGGACGTATGCCAGAAAGCGTCCTTGCCCTCCGCGCTCGCGAAGGTAAAGAGCTTCAGCGCCGAATCACCGGCGAGACGGAACGATAGATCGACCGGCCGGTCATCGATTGCGGCGACCAGTGCGGCCTTCTGGAGTTTCTTTCCGATTTTACCGGCAACCTCGTATACCGAGGAATTCGATTCGACCGGGAGGGAGGATCCGTCCGGGAGGGTAACTTTGACTTCGCTGGACAATTAACGGCACCCCTGAAAAAAAAGTTGGGCGATATCGGAGTCGAACCAATGACCTCCTGCGTGTCGAGCAGGCGCTCTAACCAAACTGAGCTAATCGCCCCAATAATGCTTGATGCAAACAAACCCGAAGGCCACTTGAGACCGGAATTCCCCGCCGGGCGGCCTTTCAGTGTTTTTACATAACCGTTCCGGGCCCCCCATTGTCAACAATTTTTTACCGGGTGAAATTATACTGGACAGATTCCCCCGGGGCTCGACCATTCATCGATAAGCGGCGCATTGGCCGGGGTCACCACGGCCCATCCCGCGGCATTCTCAATGAATTCATGTCACCATTTTCCGAGGAGGTTCGCATGAAATTGCTGGATCTGTTCAGCCTCAAGGGTAAGAAAGCCGTCGTTACCGGCGGCGGAAGAGGGATCGGGAAATTCATCGCCACCGGACTTGCCGAAGCCGGCGCGGACGTTATAATCGCCTCCCGCAAGCTCGACACGCTTTCAAAGGCGGCCGATGAGATTTCAAAGCTCGGTGTGAAATGCGTTCCCGTCAAATGCGACATGGGCGCGCCGGACCAGATCCACGCGCTGGTCGAGACCGCCAGAAAGGAATTCGGCACCATCGACATCCTTGTCAACAATGCCGGCCTCACCTGGGGCGCGCCCACGCTCGACTTTCCGCTGGATAAATGGGAAAAGATCTTCGACGTGAATGTGAAGGGAGTCTGGATACTGTCGCAGGAGGCGGCGAAGATAATGAAGGAAAAAGGCGGCGGAAAAATCATCAATATCTCTTCGGTGATGGGCTTCCGCGGCTCGATCGAGGAGGCGCATCCGGCCGTTCCCTACAACTCCTCAAAGGCCGCCATAAATCTTCTCACGATGAATCTCGCGATCAAGCTGGCGCGGTACAGGATTTACGTCAACGCCATAGCGCCGGGATTCTTCCATACCGACATGATGGGCTATCTCGACAAGCCCGAGATGGAGCAGCTGCGAAACGCCGTGCTAATGCAGATTCCCATACCGAAGATGGGTGAGGAGGACGACATAAAAGGACTCGCCGTTTTCCTTGCGTCCAGGGCGTCGGACTACGTTACGGGGGCCATCATTCCCGTTGACGGCGGTATGCTGGCCAAGTAGTCACCGTGGAACTTCGGCCGCCGCGCAACGCGGCGGCCGTGCCCTTACGAAGGCCTGTTGCGCATGAAACAGCCGATCATGTAGGGCTCCCGGATGAGCGACGCGTCATCCATCGCATAGAGCATCCTCATTTGCTCGTTATACCGCTCCAGCAACGCGTTCACGTCCGGCTCGGATATATTTTCGTAATGTTCCCTGAAATACGCGGTTTCCCTTTTCAGATCCTTTTCGAACTTCAGCACACTTCCCTTTATGAAACGAAAATCCTTCAATTCAAGAAAGGTTTTAAGATCGTCCTCCAGGTAATAATCGTTGTGGAGGGGAAAGACGGCGTGCATGTACTCGTCGTAAACTCCGTCGGTGTCCTCGTTCTCGAGCACCACCGTGCACAGGAAGAGGATACCGTCGAACTGAAGGGCCCGTTTGAACTCGTCGATCGAGCGGCTCGAGTCGAAGATATCGAGGCAGTCGACACAGACGAGCAGGTCAGCCTTGTAGTAGTCGATCGGGAAATCATGGAATTCGCCGTTTATGAAGCGGACCCGCTCGCGGACAGAGGCATCGCAGCGCTCCAGGAAGCCGTCGATCGCCCGGAGGGACGGCTCGACAACGACGATATACGCCCCGCTGTTCTCAACCATCTCGATCAACAGGCTTCCGCCGCCAAGCCCCGCCTTGACGATCACGCCGGGATTATAGGTATGTATAACGTCGAACAACCGCTCCCGGACGGCGTCCATCCGCACCCGTGGCTCGACGTACCTTCCCCCGACGCGATCGAATTCGAGAAACGCCCTTACTTCTTCAAGCCTCTCCATCTCCACCTCTTCCGCAATCAATCGCCGGTCTCGCGAATCCGGCGTTTCTTATTTTTGTATTGACACCGTTCTATTTCAATTAAAAAATCCACCCACGCCGATTTTATACCGCGAATGCAGCAGAGCTGTTGCGTGGCCTGGGCTCCGGCAGTCTCAGGATATGCGATAAGACTGACGCACTGGAACAGGCGGCACCGCTCTCCCTCACCGGGGACGGGGGTTCGCCGGGCCGGTCAAAATCCGAGCCATTCGCGGTTCGACGATACGGCCCCACAAGCACGTGACGGGAGGACACGGTGGTCAACGATTCTGTGTATTACGACTCGTGGAAGGAAGAGCGCGACATCGTTCTCGAGTATAACCAGGTGAAGCTCGATGACGCCAACATCGTCAACATCCTCGGAATCGGAATAGACAATGTCACCAGGTCTCAGGCCGTCGTGAAGGTCATGAAGATGATCGACACCGGCGGGACTCACCATGTCATCCTCATGAATCCGTACAAGCTGCACCGGTATAAATCCAACACCGACCTTCAGCTCATTTCGAGCAGGGCCTCCATGCATGTCGCCAGCGGCGCGGGACTGGGCTGGGCGGCCGGGTTTCTCAAGACGCCGCTGAAAGAGCGGATATCACCGATCAGCTTTCTCATGGACCTCGTTCGCATCGCCGAGATCAAGGAGTATTCGATCTTTCTCGTGGGGGCGCGCCCCGAGATCGTCGAGAAGACCTTTTCTAATATTCACAAGTCTTTCCCGAAAATCCGGATTGTCGGCCGGCACGGGGGTTACTTCAACGCCGAGCGCGAGAAATCGGTGGTGGAGGCCATTCGCAAGTCGAACGCCAACATCATTTTCGTGGGACTCGGTTTTCCCAAGGAGGACCGGTGGATCGACAAGTACCGCAATGAGTTCAGGAACGCGGTGCTCATCGGCGTCGGCGGCGCGATCGACATCATCTCCGGCGATATCAAAAAGGCTCCCGCCTTTTTCATGGACCGCGGGCTGGACTGGTTCTACCGGATCATCACCAAGCCGTGGAGGCTCGGCAGAATCATCCGCGTCAAATTCTTCTTTTTCCGGGTCATATTGAAGCGGGTATTCGGACGCTGAGGACACGGCTTCATCACTCCCCGCGGAACTGATCCGCATCCAACGACGCGAAAGCGCGTTCACCCGGCGAATGCGTACCGGCGCGGCGTGAATGCGTATTCGTCCGGCGCGAATGCGTGTTCGCGCCTTCTAGTCCATTCTGAAAACGATGATCGAGATGTCTTCGCGACGCTGGAGCTTTTCGGCGAACTCCTCCGTCAGGCCGAGGAGAGAATCGATGAGCGTTTCCGGGCTGTCGAAGCTCGCCTCGAGGCGCTTCATGACGCGGTTCAGGCCCAGGAGCTGCCCGGCGCGGTTTTTTACGTTGATCAATCCATCGGAAATAATGACGAAAGAATCTCCCGGCTTGAGTTTGACGCTCACGTTCCTGGTGGCGTTCTCGCCCGCCGCCGCGCCGAAACGCAGATAGCGCGCCACACCCCCGCGCACCAGTATGGGATAGGCGATCCCGGTGCTCGCGAAGCGCATGGTATCCTCGTCGCACCGCAGGATGCCGTAGAACAGCGAGAGACCGACCGTCTCGCTCATGTGATCGCGCATGACGTCCTGCACGAACGAGATTATCCCGGCCGGGTTGTCGGACCTGCCGTGCGATAGCGCCTTGACCGCGCCGTTTACGACCGACGCGTACAGCGCCCCCGGGATCCCCTTGGTGTGAAGGTCACCGAGCGCCACGGCTATGGAGTTATCCTTAAGGAAAAAGATATCGTAGAACTCGCCGCCCATTTCCCGGGCCGAAATCGAACGCGCCCCGATGGCGATATTGCCGTGCCGGCGATTCACCGCCGGCAGGAGCGACCGCTGTATGGAATGCGCGGCGGCAAGCTCGTTCTTGATGCGTTCCTCCTCGAGCGCGTTCTGGAAGAATATGGCGTTCTGCACGGCCAGCACGCACTGGGTCGCGAATGCGTTGAAGAGCACCACGTCCTCTTCGTCGAAGCCGGGCCGGTTGACGGGATTGATGGCCTGGATCACACCGACGAGGCGTCCCTTGAAAAGCAACGGAGCGCACAGGAGCGAGCGCGTGGTAAAGCCCGTCTTGGCATCGAATGACGGATCGAACCGTTCGTCCGCATAGGCGTCGTTGATGTAGACCGTGGAACGGTGCTCGGCCACCCATCCCGCGATTCCCTGCCCCACCCTGACCCGGTATCGCTCCTGGAGCTCCTTGCCGGCTTCGCCGAGCGCCACCTTGAACACGAGCTCGCGCGTCGGCTCCTCGTAGAGAAGCAGCGTGCTCGCCTCGGTTTCCATTATTTCCTTTATTATCTCCATGACGAGCGTCAGGAGTTTCGCTATATCGAGAGTGGAATTGATGATGCCGTTGATCTCAACCAGTCTGCTCAGGTTGTGGAGCTGGCGCTCGAGATACTTGAGCTCCGAGAAATCGATGCTCAGGTTTTCATTTTCGCCCATGGGTACTACCTCGCGTTACCGTATAATCGTGTCCGACGGGTTCGATACATTCCAGTAACACTATCGGCAGAAGCCGGCTGAATGCTTATGCCGATTGTGGGCCGCGGGAAATCCCGTCGCAACGATCAGGCGCTCCGCCTCCCGATAATCATCACTCGCAACCCCTCCCGGGCGGAATCCATGGCCGGGGCGCCCGGTGAGCCAGGGCCCGGCCGGCGGCTCTACGACGATCGTCAGGCGTCCATCATATACGTCCGGCGAACGGGTTTGCAAATGAATTTATGCGGGGCCCTAAAAAAGAATTGGCAGAATGGACGTCCTGTTTTCATACTTGCGTTTTTTGGAAGCGAGGCGTGTCTGTATGCTGACGCCGCTTTGCATGGCGCATGATTTTCGCATCGCAGGCGGGCCGGAAAAATCCCCGGTTACTGGGGTATCGTGAACGACCTGCCGGTTGACCGGCGGCATAACACTAATCATTATCGAAGGTACGAGACCATGAAGGCTGAAAAAATACGCTACGAGCACGGTAAGATCGAGGTTCCGGACAATCCCGTCATCCTTTTCATCGAGGGGGATGGTACCGGACCCGACATCTGGCGAGCCACGAAGCTCGCTCTGGATGCAGCGGTGGAGAAAACATACGGCGGGAAAAAGCGGATTGAATGGATGGAGGTCCTTGCCGGGGAAAAGGCCTTCGAAAAGACCGGGGAGTGGCTTCCGGCGGAGACCATCGAAAAAATAAGGGAATACAAGGTCGCCATCAAGGGACCGCTCACAACGCCGATCGGCGGCGGAATTCGCAGCATCAATGTCGCCCTGCGGCAAATACTGAAGCTATACGCCTGCGTCCGGCCGGTGCGTTATTTCGCGGGCGTCCCGAGCCCCGTGAAGGAACCCGGCAGAGTGGACATGATCATCTACCGCGAAAATATGGAAGATCTCTACGCGGGCATCGAATGGAAGCAGGGTTCGAGCGAGGCGAAGAAGCTCATCGAATTCCTCAACCGGGAGATGGGCCAGAAGCTCGAGCTCGACGCCGGTATCGGCATCAAACCCATCAGCATTTCGAACACGAAAAACCTCGTGCGCAGCGCCATCAATTACGCCATCCAGAACGACAGGAAGAGCGTAACCCTCGTGCACAAGGGCAACATCATGAAATTCACCGAGGGCTCTTTCAAGGACTGGGGATACGAACTGGCCCGGGAGGAGTTCGCCGCCCGGACCATTTCGGAAGACGAGCTCTGGGACAAATACAAGGGCAAGGCACCGGAGGATAAAATCGTCATCAAGGACCGCATCGCCGATTCCATGTTCCAGCAGGTTCTTCTGCGCCCGGAGGAGTACGACGTTATCGCCACGCCCAACCTCAACGGCGACTATCTCTCCGACGCGCTTGCCGCGCAGGTGGGCGGACTCGGCATGGCGCCGGGCGCGAACATCGGCGACAGCGAGGCGATCTTCGAAGCCACGCACGGCACCGCGCCCAAATACGCCGGCCAGGACAAGGTGAATCCGAGCTCGCTCATCCTTTCGGGAGAGCTCATGCTGCGCTTCCTCGGCTGGAGCGAGGCGGCCGACCGGCTCGTCAGGGCGATTGAGAAGACCATCGACCAGAAACGCGTCACCTACGACCTGGAGCGGCAGATGGCGGGCGCGAAGCTCCTCAAGTGCTCGGAATTCGGAATGGCGGTGGCGGAAAACATCTAGGCGAACGAAGCCTTCACCCGCTCGTCGGTGAGCAGGTAAACACCGCCGATCTCGACGGCCGAGAGGACGGCGCGCAGCATGATGAAGATCAGGTCGTATCCGGCCACGGGGACGGCGCCGGAGATCGCGCCGATGAGGAAAGGTATCGAATAGGCGGCGTGAACCTCCATGAGAAAGAGCTGGGCCTTTCGGGACGGCTCTTTTTTCATCGCAAGACCGATCACCTGGAGACTCAGGAGTCCCGAAAGCAGGAAACCCGCAATGATCGCCGGGGCCCTGCCGTAGAGGAAGGCGATGGAGATCATGAAGTAAATGATTTCCATGAAATAAAGGATTCCCGCATACGCGAGCAAAAGGCCGGCGCGTTCCACCAGGCATCCACGAACCGTCATGGCCCGGGCCGCGATCGACCGTCCTGCGGCTTTGAGTTTCATGGCGGCTATTAATGAATGGACGAATACGAAAGTCAATATATAATCGATTACATCACCTCATAAACATGGCGTGGCGAAAAAGACCTGTCCGGTAGGAACATGCACGGCGAAATCATCGAAATCATAATCCCCGGCGAAGGCGAACTCGAGCGAATCGACCGCTATCTCTCGCAGTCCCTCGAGATTGACCTTTCAAGAAGCCTGGTGCAGCACCTTATCCGGGACGGCCATATCTCCGTGAACGGTTCGCCCGTTAAACCCAACTACCGCCTCAAAACCGACGATGCCGTTACGATCGTGTTTCCCGAGCCGGAAAAGCTGAACCTCGAACCGCAGGACATTCCACTCGACATCATGTACGAAGACGGCGATCTGGCCGTCATCAACAAACCCGCCGGGCTGGTCGTTCATCCCGGTCCGGGCAACAGCGACGGGACCCTCGTCAACGCCCTGCTCCATCACCTCAGCGACCTCTCGTCCATCGGTGGAGTGGAGCGTCCCGGTATCGTACACCGTCTCGACAAGGACACGGCGGGGGTGATGGTGATAGCCAAGACCGATCGCGCGCACAGGCTTCTGTCCGAGGCCTTCGCCGGCAGGACCGTGGTAAAGCGCTATATCGCCGTGACGGTCGGCAAACCGCGGACGGATCACCTGATCATCGACTCGTCGATAGGCAGGCATCCGAAATACCGGCACAAGATGTGCGTCCGGGAGGACGGAAGGGAGGCGGTCACGGAGCTCTTTTTGAAAAAGGTCTACCACGCGCATTCCGGCGTTTATTCGCTATTCGATGTCGTCATACACACCGGGAGAACGCACCAGATCCGGGTACACCTCTCGTCGATGGGACTTCCGATCGTCGGCGACCCCATCTATTCGAAAAAGTGGGACAAATACCGCCTTCCCCACCTGCTGCTCGCATCCGTCTACCTCGAATTCGCTCATCCCTCCACGGGGACGCCGATGCGTTTCGGCATCGATCCGCCGGGACACATCGATACATTCATAAAAAGACTTGAAAAAGAAACGACCCCCGCGTCCTGAGTTAAGCATGCGACGCAGGATCATGATCAGCCGCTCCGAGGAGGAGAGCCTCGGCCTCGGCGAGGAACTCGGACGGAGCGCCCGGCGCGGAACCGTCTATGCGCTCCACGGCGACCTCGGAAGCGGGAAAACCGTGCTCGCGCGCGGGATCGCGCGCGGGCTGGGCATATCCGACGACATCACCAGCCCCACCTTCACGCTGCTCGAGATTTACGAGGGCGTGATGCCGCTGTATCATTTCGACCTGTACCGCATAGAGAAGGCGGCGGAGTTCGACGGGCTGGGATTCGAGGAATACTGGGAAGGCGACGGCGTCTCCGTGATAGAATGGGCCGAACGCGCCGGCGGGCTGCTCCCGGACTCGACCATTGTGATATCACTTGAATACCACGGCGAACGCGAGAGGAAGATCAGCATTGAATATCCTGGTGATTGAAACCGCCACCTCCATCGAGCTTCTCGCCGCGTCGGCCGACGACAGAACCTCGGACCGTACCGCGATCTCGCGCGTTTCACATTCCGTGACGCTGTTCGCCAACATCGACGCGGCGCTCGGCGAGCTCGGCATAGGCATCCGCGACATCGAGCTGATGGGCGTGGGCGTGGGGCCGGGCTCGTTCACCGGAATCCGGATCGCCGTGAGCACCGCGCGCATGCTGGCCCAGGCGCTCGGCGTTCCCCTGGTTCCGGTGAAGTCGCAGCTTCTTTACGCGGCCTCGGCGGCGGCCGGGCCCGGCGAATACGTCCTGGTGGCCTTCGACGCGAAAAAGGGCCGCGTCTTCGGCGCCCTGTACCGGGCATCCGACGATCCGCTCTCACCGACAGAGGTGGTGACGCCGGGAGATTACGATATCGAGCGGCTTTGCGAACCCGCGCGCGGGAAACGCACGCTCGCCGTCGGCGACGGAGCCGAAAAATACCGCGCCGAAATAGAGACACGCATTCCCGAATGCGCGGTGCTGGCTGATTTCATCCCATCCGGAGAGACCGCCTGCCGGATAGTCGGCAACGCGTACGCCGCGAACCCGGCCGGGTACGCCGATGTCAGCGCGGTCCTTCCATTTTACGCGCGCAAATCCGACGCTGAAGTGATCAGGGAAGAAAAGATTAACGGGGAACGGGGGGGATGATCACCTGTTTTTCTGCTTCATTTCCTTGATAAGCCTGTTTTTATACTCAATCTCCATGGGCTTGATGATCGAGTAAAAACGCTTCATTTCATCCTTCCTCGACGAATTGCCCGCAAAATCGACTCCAACGAACAGATTGCCGGTATTATCCGAGAAGGTGAATTTCACGTCACCATAGATGGTGATGGGAGCCTGAAGTTTGAAGACGATGTCGAAAACGAAGCCCTTGGAATGCACAACGTATTTCTTGAGGTTCTCGTCGGAGAGAAGCAGCTTCGCGCCGCCGAGGCTGATATCGACGATCTGCTGGTGTACGGGCACCATGAGCGTGTTGGCGTCCCTGATGCGGTCCATCAATGTAAATCCCAGCTCCTTGATCTCGAGCACCTTCTCCATCGGAAGAACGTCCTTCTTCGAGACGGCCTGGATATAGGCGAAGGGAATCGGCTGCTCGGCCTGGGTTATATAAATGACGGGGGAGATGATCAGCGACTTATAACCGCGCTCTATCCCCTTTTTCAGGTACTGATCGGCCTCACTCCCCAAAAATTCCGCCAGATCCACAAAATTGTCGTTTTCCGGCTTCAGTGACTCGGGATTCGAAAAATCTTCGATGTAAACGGTCTTCTGGGTCCGCTTCACCCGGTCGATTATCGGATCCCCGGGCTGAAAAACGTCCACCTTGAAGATGTCGGCGAGCCTGGACTGCTGAGACTGGAACTGCTCAATAATGACCTTGATGCCGGTGGGGATCGTAAAATTGGTGATGTCGATAGTATGTTTCGATATCTTGAAATTGGTGGCGATCACCTTCTCGGGAGTCACCCTGAACCTGAGGTCCCGCCTGCCGCGAGACGCCTTCCTCATGCTGACGATACGACACCTCAAATACCCGGGGCCACGGGTTTCCATCACTTTCATGTCGATCTCAAAATACTTGTCCAGGAGCCCGTAGAGGGTGATGGAATCCTCCGGCGTAAACTCCTGATCGGTCACGAGCATCACGGTACCATCCTCGAGATACTCGTTGACCTTTGCCTCCATCCTGTCGATGGAATACTTTATGTTGAGCTTTCTGTTGTGGAACTGGGTTTTTAACATCTCGAGGATGTCCGGGAGAGTCCTGACATCATCAAATGCCCTCGGTTTTCTTTCCTTGAACTCTGCCACAACCGTCTCCTTCTCGCGCCAATCCCGACCGGAAGCCTTTATCCACCCCCGGGAGCTTCGGAGAACTCCCGCGGCAACGGACCGCAACCTCCCGGGAGAGGCCAATCCCGTCAAGACATGCCCTTACATTATCTATCGAATTCCGCTGAAAAATACTTCACTCTATTTTAACGGGCGTTTTTTGTCCTCTTTCGCCCCAAAACAATAAGGGGAGCCTCATTTCTCCCCTCGTTGATTCTTCGTTCTCTTTCGGGTATGGTTTACTTTTTAACGGCTTTCTTCGCGGGCTTCTTCACTGCTTTCTTTTTCTTCGCGGCGGCCTCGGCCTTCTTTGCCGCAACCAGGTCCTTCTGTGCCTTGGCAAGAGCAGCCTTTTCCTTCTTGAGCTCACCCTCGAGCTTTCTGACCTTGAGCGCCCTTCTCTTCCCTTCCGCCGTCAACTGCTTTACCGATTTACCTTTCATTTATCGCACCACCCCTTTTGTTTTTTATAATCGGGGTCCGGAACCCCGGAGCACCCGCGAACGTCATGTCAATTAATTAACGAGGCCGGGCGTCGCGGATGCATATTTGAAAGTATTGTAAACATATTATAATTTTTTGCAAGTAAAAAACTGTTTTATATAATAAATATTATTATAATCTTTTCAATTTATATCATTATGATTTTTTTCGCCATCGGCGTCAACCGCACGGAAAACGAATGAGGTAAATAATTTTCCAGTCCGCCGGGGACAATCCATGTTCGCATGGCGCGCACGGCGTTTCGCGATCTTGCCTCACCGCGCGGCGCAACCGGCGCGACCGCCACGACAGGTGGCCGATCCCTACTATAATAAATTAATTTACTTGTAAGCGGAAGGACCTCCATTATTCTTGCCGGAGAGAAGTGGAGAACGGGAATACAAATGGCAAAGCAGCTTCCGATCGTCACGATCATCGGCAGGCAGAACGTCGGTAAATCGACGCTCTTCAACGCGCTGATACGGCAGAAAAAGGCCATCGTCGACTCGATGCCCGGCCTCACGCGCGATATCCTGTCGTTCCGGGTTACACATGCGGACGCCTCGTTCATGATCTCGGACACTCCAGGGCTCGACATAGAGGATTCTTCCCTGCTTTCACAGACGATACTCGAGAACGCCAAAAATTTTCTTTCACGCTCGGCGGTGATAATCCTACTCCTCGAAAACCCCGCGCCGGCGTCGTTCGACCTGGATCTGGCCGAAATCGTCCGCAAGCTCGGCCTCCCGGTCATCATTGCGGTCAATAAGATGGACGGCCCTTCCGATTTCCAGAACATGCCTCACTTCTACGAGATGGGCTTTGACGACATACTGCCGATTTCAGCTCTCAACAGGATCAATATCGCCCTCCTGCTCGACAAGATAGTCGACCGGCTCCCAGTCAGACGTCTCCACTCCGAGGAAGAAAAGCTGAAAATCGCCATAGTCGGGCGCCCCAACGCGGGAAAATCGACGCTTCTCAACGCCTTTATCGGATACGAGCGTTCGATCGTGTCGGATATCCCGGGCACCACGCGCGATGCCGTCGACGAGGATTTCGTCTTCAACGGCCGGAAAATCACCCTCATCGACACGGCCGGCATCCGGAAAAAGAGCCGCATCACCGAAAACGTCGACTTCTACTCCCTCAGGCGCGCCGTGGAGTCGATACGCCGCTGTGACGTCGTCATACATCTGATCGACGCCGCGGAGGGGATTACCGATACCGACAAGAAGATAGCCGACGAAATCATCGCGGCGCGCAAACCCACCATAATCGCCGTTAACAAGTGGGACGCGATCGAAAAAGACCATAAGACCTTCGACGCGTATAAAGATCGCCTCATCTTTACGTTTTATCGAGCGGGCGATTTTCCGATTATTTCCATTTCGGCACGGGAGAAACAGCGCATCCACCGCCTGGTGACAACGGCGATCGAGCTGAGCGAGAGGGCCCTGAAACGGGTGGAAACGCCCAGGCTCAACAGGATAATGGAGGAAATCCAGCGTTCACATCATATACCGACACTGGGAGGGAAGCTTAAAATCTATTATCTTACGCAAACCGGGGTACAACCGCCGCGTTTCAAGCTCTTCGTGAACAACCCGGAACACTTTCGCAAGGATCTTCTGCGCCACATCGAGAAGGCTCTCCAGCGCAAACTGGAGCTTACGGGTATTCCCGTAGACATACAGATTGAAGGGAAAAAACGCTGACCGACGGCACCTCCTACATCTCGACGCGCCCCGCAATCGACTTCGCCACCGTCATCGAATCGGCGTATTCGAGATCGGCCCCCACCGGCAGCCCGTGCGCGATCCGCATGACCCGGATGCCCAGCGGTTTGAGGAGCCGCGCGAGGTAAAGGCCGGTGGCGTCACCCTCGACCGTGGGATTGGTGGCGATAATGAGCTCGCGGACCGCCCCTTTCGCGCAGCGCTCCACGAGCACCCCCACCGACAGATCTTCCGGCCCGATCCCGTCGAGCGGGGAGATGACGCCGCCCAGCACATGATACAGGCCCCGGAACTCGCCCGTCCTTTCAATGGTGAGCACATCGCGCGGATTTTCGACCACGCACATGACCGACTGATCGCGTGCGGCGTCGGCACAGACCGGACAGAGCCCCCCCTCGGCGATGGCTCCGCAGGCCGTGCACGCGGTGATGGCGCTCTTGCACTCGACGATCGCGCGCGCAAGACCGGTCGCATCCTCCGGGCTCGCCTTGATGATGTGAAACGCGAGCCTCGAGGCGCTCTTGGGGCCAATACCGGGAAGCCTTGACAGCTCGCGGATGAGCGCTTCCAGTGTGCCGGGGAGGTTCACTCGCCCGCCCTACTTCAGAAAGTTACCAAGGCCGGGAATGTTGAGTCCGCCGGTGAGCCTGGCCATTTCCTGGGCCGCGTATTCCTTGGTCTTGTCCACGGCGTCGTTGACGGCGAAGATGATCTTTTTCTCGATTGCGCGCCTGTCCGCCGTCGCGAGCGCCGCCTCGTCGATCTTGAGGTCCACCAGTTTGTACTCACCGTTGACGGTGGCCCTGATCGTGCCGTCCGTGCTTTCGCCGACGACCTCGTTCTTCTGAAGCTTCTTCTGGATATTTTTGAACTCCTTCTGAAGCTTCATGATCTGCCCCATCTCTCCAAGTCCTTTCAGCATTACTCGTCTCCTTTATCGATAATCCGGCCGTGAAACATATCTTTGACCTTCTCCACAACCGGGCTGACCACCGGCAGTTCCTCGGTCTCGGGCCTTGAGAGCATCACCGCTTCCGGAGGCGGAATGTCTCCGGTTTCCGGCGCCTCGAGGTTATCCTCCGCCGGAGCGTCCCGCGTTACGACGGCTACCGCACCCCCCAGACGCCTCGAGAGCTCGTCTTTGATAAAAGTGATATCCTTGCCGTCAATAATCCTGCTGTGGAAACCGTTCTCGTCGCTTATGGGAAAGGACAGCACCAGCCGCCCGTCCTCGAAGATGGGCCGCGCCTGATTCAGGCGTACATGAAGATACTGGCGCTGCTTTTCCAGCGAGGATAGAAACGCCGACCACTCGTCGCGCAATCGCGGGGCGGTGACGACGGACGCTCCGTCCACCGGTCGCGCGGATGCGATTTCCGGCACGCTCCGCCCGGCCACCGGAGGTCGGGGGCGCTCAGGGGTTTTTTTTTCCGGCATCGAGGCCGAAGCCCTCTCTCCGATTTTTTTAAGAATCCCGGCGATGGAAGGCGCCGCCTTGGCCGAGGCCATGTCAAGCAGCCCCATCTCCAGGCATATTCGTTCGCCCGCCTGTGCGCGCAGATCTCCCTGTATGTCGATGCCGATCCGGAACAGTACACCGAGCTCCTCGTCGTGGAACTTCGCGGCGAGCGCCTGCAGGTCGGCCGTCTCTTCAGAGGAGAAGCCCAGTATCTCGCGCACCTCCACGCCGTTTTTTACCAGGCGGGCGCTGCGAATGACGTCCATGAGCCCCGCCACGTAGCGCGGCACATCCACGCCGAGCGTAACGACCCGGTGCACCTCGTCCATGAGCGCCTTTCTGTCGCCCCCGGCTACGGAGTCCATCACGTGCAGGTAGCTCGTCAGCGGCACGACGCCGAGGAGCGCGAGCGCATCGCCCTCGCCGACGGCCCCGTCCGAGAACGAAAGCATCTGGTCGAGGAGCGACTGGGCGTCGCGCATGGAGCCGTCGGCCGCGCGGGCGATCGAATACAGCGCCTTCTCGTCCACGCTGAAACCTTCAGTGCCGACGATGTGCGCCAGGTGCGCGACGATCGCGTCGATGGATATTTTCTTGAAAAAGTACTTCTGGCAGCGGGAAAGGATGGTGTCGGGCACCCTGTGCATCTCGGTGGTGGCGAAGATGAATATCACGTGCGGAGGGGGTTCCTCCAGGGTCTTGAGCAGTGCGTTGAAAGCCTCGGTGGTGAGCATGTGGACTTCATCTATGATATAGACCTTGTATTTCGATTTCAGCGGCGCGAAGTTGACGTTTTCGCGGAGTTCCCGGATGTTCTCGATCCCCCGGCTGGAGGCCCCGTCGATCTCGATGACGTCGAAGGCGATGCCCTCGCGGATCTCCCTGCAGTTTTCACATACTCCGCAGGGGGAGTCGGTGGGTCCCTCCTTGCAGTTGACGGCCTTTGCGAGTATGCGTGCCATGGTGGTCTTGCCGACACCGCGCGGGCCCGCGAAAATA
Source organism: uncultured Leptospirales bacterium (assembly GCA_964625625.1). Lineage (GTDB taxonomy): Bacteria > Spirochaetota > UBA4802 > UBA4802 > UBA5368 > MVZN01. Next base: position 49,213 of record CAZVEG010000013.1, read on the forward strand.
TAGGCGTGGGCTATCCGCCCGTTTTTAATACTGTTGCGGACGGTGCGCGATACATGTTCCTGGAAAACGACGGCGTCGAAATCCTGTGGGCGCCATTTTCTCGCGATTACCTGGTATGACATTGTCTCTCTTCAGGAGTGTGGATGTGAATGGCATCGCGCGGGGACGGCACCGTGCCGGCCCCGCGCCTGTTATCCGCCGACGGAATTCGGAGAAGGAGGGATTCGAACCCTCGGTAGCTTGCGCTACACACGGTTTCCAACCGTGCTCCTTCGGCCACTCAGACACTTCTCCTTGCTGCGAGCGTCCATCCCCGCGCCGACGATACCGATATTCGGCGCGGTATTCGGAGAGAGAGGGATTCGAACCCTCGGAGGGGAAACCCCTCAACGGTTTTCGAGACCGCCCCATTCAACCGCTCTGGCATCTCTCCCTTTAACGACGGCCATGCCGCCGGCACATCACTTTGATTATGGATAAAGACTGCGGCTCCGGGCCGCGCTCTCATTTCCCCAGTTTCGCGACTATCTGGTCGAAAAGAAGCCTGCTCTCGCTTCCCGCCACGGAGAGGAGATGGCCTTCCTTTTCGTAGTACCCGATCAGCGGTGCCGTTTTATCGCCATAGGTCTTCAATCGGGCGCGGACCACGTCCTCCTTTTCATCGTCCCGCTGCACGAGAGCGCTTCCGCACCTGTCACACACCCCTTCTTTCTTCGGGGCCTTGCCGTCCAGGTTGAAGATGGCCTGGCACGACGGATTGGAGCAGGTACGCCTTCCGGTGAGCCTCTTGATAATGACATCCTCGGGAACCTCGAGGTTGCAGACCGCGTCAAGGCTGAGCGAGAGCTTCTTCAGTAATCCACCGAGCGCTTCGGCCTGCGGGATTGTTCTGGGGAAGCCGTCGAGAATGAATCCCGGTGAGCAATCCGGCTCCCGCAACCGCTCTCCCATTATTCCCATGATCACCGCGTCCGGGACCAGGTCGCCGCGCTTCATGTAAGCCTCCGCCTCTTTGCCGACGGAGCTTCCCG
>CAZVEG010000014.1:0-48301 GCA_964625625.1 uncultured Leptospirales bacterium
TGTTATATACCGGCAAACAAAAAATTCAATAGATAAATACCGTAAAAATTATTCCATATTATTATGGCAACAAAGGTAAATTCCATTGACATTCGGCCATAGTTGGTGCATATTTTAACTGTTGCATCCCGATTCTCAGGAGTCGCATATCGCATATTTGCAATCATTGAGCATCGGTGTTCATTGGCGATCCGGGCTTGAATTAACGTATACTGCAGGTATTGAAATTTATCAACGTCCCGGCGAAGAGTATTCTATAATTTTTGTTACGCATACAACAATAAAATCTTAAGCAAGGAAGAACGAGATGAAAAAGTATCTTATTCCAGTCGTTTGTACGCTGATCGGATTTTCCGGATGTTTCGCCACTATGCCGGCCCCTATAAAAGACACCCTCCTTATAGAAAAGACTGACGCCGACGAGAAGAAGCTGGCGAAAATTGAAGACGAGATCGTGGTGATAAATCAGGAAAACAATAAGATCAAGGAATCGCTCAAGATAACGTCACAGAAGGTTGTGATAAGCGGCAAAGAGATTTCAGGCCTCGAAAAGGAAAAGTCTCTTCTTGAAGAGAAAAAGAAGCTGTATGTAATCTCAAACGATACCAGGGCGCTGGCCGAGGTCGAGAAGGCGATGGTTGACAACCAGCAGAAAATAAATCTTGAGAAAATCAACCAGGAATACCTGAAGGCCAGACAGGATCATGAAGAAAAGGGCGTCGAGCTCAAGGAGGCCGAACTCGCCGCGAAGATCGCAGAGCTTAATTTCGAAAAAGCCAGAATCGCGAGGGCATACCAGGACCGGACGATGGGAGAAGTTCCGACCGATCCGAAAACAGGAAAGAAGGATGACAAGGCGCGCATTGACGTATCTGAATATGAAAAGTATCTTGAATCCAGAAAGGAAAAAGTTACAACCGTGCGGCAGAACTATTTGAAGATCACCGATACATTCAAGGCCGCTGAAACCAGGCTTAAGGAATCCGGTTATGGCAAATAATCCCTTATATGGGAATGGGGTGAGATCAATGTTCAAAAAAGCTGTTTTTATTCTCGCAGCATCCGCCGTATTGTGCGCGATGCCGTCGGAAATGGCATTTGCACAGCTCTTCAAGTGGACGAGCGACTACAAGAATCTATATAACGAAAAAGTGGCCGTTGAGCTTGAATTGAAAAGCGTTCAGCGCCAGTTCGCCAATGAGAAGGCCAATCTTGAAACGACAATCAAGGATCTCGAGCGTCAGATAGAAAGGCTCAATGGTGAAATCGAGGCCTGCAACAAGCAGAATGAAAAGGACAAAAACCTTTGCGAGGCGCGCATCAAGGAACTGCAGGGAACGATAGATACGCTTCAGAAGAAGGGAAGCGACCGCGAGAAGGATCTTGTCGAAGAAAGCAAGAAGATGCAGTTGCGCTATGAGGGAGAGCTGGCAAAACTCCGCCAGGAGCTTCAGGACGAAAGGGCAAGGCGAATCAAAGATCTCGACGAGATGAGGAAGTCCTATGAGGCCAGAATGGCCGACCTGCGCGCATCGATAGCCAACCTCAACGACGAGATGGCCGGCTTGAAAAAGCTTACGAAAGCCCAGCAGGATGAGCTCGACAGAATGAAAATGCAGGCAGACGAGCTGGAAAAACAGCTCGGGGATGAGATCCGCAAAGGCGAGATCCGGCTCAAAAGGTTTCACGACAAGCTGATTATCAATATTGATGACCGTATATCCTTCGATTCCGGTTCGGCCGAGTTGAAGAAGGAAATCCTTCCCGCGCTGCAGAAAATAACCAAGATTCTCGGCGATTTCCCCGAATACAATATCGTTATTGAAGGACATACGGACAATATACCTATCAAGACCAGGCAGTTCCGTGACAACTGGCAGCTGTCCACGGAGAGGGCCCTCGCGGTGCTCAATTATATACTGAACCAGAGTAAAAAAATAAATAACGCACGCTTTTCGGCCGCGGGATTCGGGGAGTTCAATCCCATCGTCTCGAACGATACCGCCGGCAACAGGGCGCTCAACAGGCGTGTCGATATTGTCGTGATACCGAGGGTGAATAAAAAATAACACCGGCAGGAATATTTCGGATATCGTATCGTACCTCTCCCCGGTTCCGGGGAGGGGTTTCGTTTTATAGACAAGATCGCTGGGATGAGCTAATCTAATACCGGTAAATATGACAATGCGGACAGTTAACTTCTTCATTTTCTTCTCGTTGTTTCTGATTGTTTACGGGCTGATCAATTACTACATCTTTCTGCGGGGCTGGCAATTAATCCCCCGGGGGTCGGCTTTGCGCCCGTGGTATGCCCTTGTCTTCTGGCTGGTTGTGATGTCGTACCTAGGCGGCCGCCTCCTGGAAAGATATTCCGTTTGCGCCGCGAGCGATACGGCCATTTTCATCGGATCGTTCTGGTTCGCCATAATGACCTATATGTTTATTGGTTTGTTGCTGGTCGATTCTCTTCGCCTGCTGTACCAGGTCGTTCCGTTCCTTCCTTCCGGTATAGTCGCGCGGAAAGAATTTCTCAAATATGCGGTGGCCGCCGTTGTGATTCTGTCCGTCTTTTCAACGGTGGCGGCGGGCTACGTCAACGCCGCTCGTCCGCGCACGCGCACAATCGATATCCGGCTTACGGAAAAGACCGTCCCGCCCGGCGGCATTCGGATCGCACTCGCGACCGATATACATCTGGGCGTCATAATCGGCAATTCGCGCCTGGAGCGCCTGGTTACAGCGATCAACGCAATGCGACCTGACGTAATTCTTCTGGCCGGCGATATCGTCGATGAGGACCTGGCACCCGTAATAGAACAGAATCTCGGTGAAACCCTGAGGGGCCTCAGGGCGAAGTACGGGATATACGCGGTCACCGGCAATCACGAATACATCGGCGGGGCGGAGGACGCGGTAAAATATCTTACCGAACACGGAATCACCGTGCTTCGCGACAAGGCCGTGCTCATAGATGACAGCTTTTACATCGCCGGGCGCGAGGATAGAAGCATAACGGGCTTTACGGGAAGGCAGCGTAAACCGCTGGCCGATATCATCTCCGGACTTAACAAGCGCCTGCCGATCATTTTGCTGGACCATCAGCCTTTTCATCTGGACGATGCGGTAAAAGCCGGTATAGACCTCCAGGTGTCCGGGCATACGCATCACGGACAGATGTGGCCTTTTAATCGAATAACCGGCGCCATTTATGAAGTCAGTCACGGGTATATCCTGAAAGGGAAAACACACGTGTATGTATCGAGCGGGTTCGGCACATGGGGACCGCCGGTGCGGGTGGGTACCGTACCGGAGATAGTCGAGATAAGAATAAATCAGTGAAACCGGTACCGGACGAGCATGATCGATAACGTTAATGGCCCCGGCATGGGAAATATCTCATTCCTATGGGAAGACCAGGAACCTTCCGAGGTTCAGATCGAACGGATTAACTCGCAAAATCTCAAGCGTCATGCGAATTTCAAGATCGCCGCTGAATATGTATCCCGCGCATTCTCGGAGATAACGACGGTTCGTAAAATCGTCCTGTTCGGCTCCGTTGGAACTCCTCCCCGCACGGAGACGCTTCCCACCGAAAGGCTCACCGGGAAAGGGGTTGAAGTTTATCGCGCATGCGCTGATATCGATATCGCCGTATGGATTGACTCCGGAAAGGCCATCGGTGAACTTCGAACGGCGAGGGTGCGGGCCCTTTCGCTCCTTCTCCATGAAAAAGGGATAGGTGTCGCACATCATCAGGTCGATGTTTTTCTGCTTGATGGTTTCAGCGGGAGCTATATGGGACGACTGTGTATTTTCGGCAGATGCCCGGCCAGGAAATATGTATGCAGGGTCGCGGGTTGCGGAAGAACACCTTTCCTGCGAATCCATGAGGGCTTTGTATTCAAACAGGACGTTTTTTCGGGCTCGGAAGGCATTTGCCTGTTTGAACGACGGTAAATGAACGAAAGGCGATCCGCGATGAGCACTGACAAACGGCTTCCCGACAGGGATGCGCTTAACAGGAGATATCTGAAAGAATGGCCCGCGTATGAAGCCATCCTGGCCGCCGTCGCGAAGGACTTGAAGGATTCCCTGATGCTTAAGGGCCTGAATCCTACGATAAAACTCAGGGTCAAATCGTTCGAGAGCTATTTCAATAAGCTGATAAGGAGAATGAGGCTGAACGCCGGCGTGTGCTCTCCCGAAGAGATAACCGATATACTGGGAGTGCGTATAATTTTCCCGTTTATGGAGGATATTGAACTCGCCGATGAGATCATCCGTGGTTCATTTTCGGTAACGGGAAGGGAGAAAAAAGGGGATAATCATTCATTTCGCGAATTTGGATATGAGGCCACGCACCTGATGCTCAGTATAGATAAGTATGTTCCTGGCGGGGTCACCCTGGAGATAGTCCCGTGCTGCGAAATCCAGCTTTCGACAATCCTGCAGGACGCGTGGTCCGAAGTGGAGCATGAGCTTGTTTACAAGGCTGAATTCACTCCGTTTGACCTTCCGCTCAAAAGAAAGCTGGCGGCACTGAACGCGAATCTTACGCTGGCGGACATTATTTTCCAGGAAATACGTGACTATCACCGGGCGATGCAGCTGGAGTTAAAGAAGAGAAGAAGCGTTCTATACGAGAAAATCGGATTCCCCGGAGCGGATTCGGTCCCCGGATCCCAGGCGGATGTCCCTCCCGAGCGCAAGGAATCAACAACGCAATCCGATTCAATGCCCGAAGACACCATCGACAATATACTGCTCAAGGCTATAACCGCACATAACGAGGGACACTATCGAAGGGCGATTTCGCTTTATTCCCGGCTGATCGAATCAGAGAATCTTCCATCGGTCAAATCAATCATTCACAACCACCGTGGAATGGCATACCTTGCCCAGGCTCAATACGGGGAGGCCATCGATGATTTTACCGAGGCGGTAAACCTGGACGCATCCAATTTCCGGGCTTACAACTACAGAGGACTTTGCCGCAGGATGACCGGCGAACACGGAATGGCCATTGACGATTTTAACATGTCGATCTCGGTTAATCCATACCAGTCGGAGTCGTATTACAGCAGGGCGCTTGCATGGTTCGAACTCGGTGATACAGCCCGTGCCTTTGAAGACTGTACCAGCGCCCTTAACTTTAAACCCGAGTCGGCATCGATACGCAGCTTTTTAGATATGGTCAGGAAAAAAATGTTCGAATGACGCCCTTTGGTGACGTTTCTTTTTCGGCTTGACAAAAGATGTACGCGAAAACTATGTAATTACATTTGATTTCCCGTTTAATAAGCCTACAAAGGATATGAGATGTTCAGCGAAAGAACCTATTGCGGCGAAATAACCGACTCACATACGGGCAAACGCGTCCAGCTTGGAGGATGGGTCGACAAGAAGCGAGATCTCGGGGGGATAATTTTTATCGAGCTCCGCGACGTTTCCGGAATCGTGCAGATCGTGGTGGATTCTTCCAAAATACCTGATGTGGCGGCCATCGCCGAAAGCGTCAAGAACGAATTTTGCCTTCGTATAGACGGTGTCGTTCGCGCCCGTTCGGCGGATACCGTAAATCCGGCGCTTAAAACCGGTTCGCTCGAGGTTGAAGCCGAGACGATTGAAATCCTCAATCCATCGCTGACCCCGCCGTTTCCTCTGGACGTTCGCAACACCATCAATGAGGAGCTCCGGCTGGAATACCGTTACCTCGATCTTCGCAGAGAAGAGATGCGCGAAACCATGCTCGCGCGTCACAGGGCGACCCAGGAAATCCGGCGCTATCTGACGGAACAGCGTTTTATAGAGATAGAAACGCCGATACTGAATAAATCCACTCCGGAAGGAGCGCGTGATTTCCTGGTTCCCAGCCGCATAAACAGGGGCATGTTCTACGCGCTTCCGCAGTCGCCACAGCTTTTCAAGCAGATACTGATGGTATCCGGGTTCGACCGGTATTTCCAGGTCGTCAAATGCTTCCGCGATGAGGATCTTCGCAACGACCGGCAGCCGGAGTTCACCCAGGTGGACATGGAGCTTTCATTCGTAAGCCGCGAAACCGTCATGGAAATAATAGAAGGCCTTATAAAGGCGATTGTTAAAGAGACGATCGGTCTGAACGTTTCTTTGCCATTTCCGCGTATGAGTTATGACGAAGCGATGGACCGTTACGGCAAGGATGCTCCGGATACGCGGTTCGGACTGGAGCTCCGTAACTGCGGCGACATCCTGAAAAACTCGACTTTCAACGTTTTCAGCTCGGTGCTCGCCTCGGGGGGGATCGTCAAATGTCTGCCGGTTCCGGACGACGGGGCAATTTCGCGCAAAATGATCGACGATTACACCGAGTACATCAGGACTTTCAAGGCAAAAGGGCTTCCGTATTTCCGATTCAGGGATGGAGCTTTTGAAGGAGGAATCGCGAAGTTCCTGAGCGATTCCGAGCGTACCGCGTTGACCGAACGACTGGCGCTCAGAGGGAATATGCTGGTATTCTTCGCCACGGACCGTGAAGGAGTGGTCAACGACACGCTGGCCAACCTCAGGCTGAAGATCGGGAGAGATTTGAATCTCATTGATGAGAGCAAATTTGATTTTCTATGGGTCCTTGATTTCCCGCTGCTTGAATATGACGATGAAGAAAAACGTTTCTACGCCAAACACCATATGTTTACCGCACCGCTCGCCGAGCACATAAGCGCGCTGGACACCATTTCGCCTGAATCGGTAAATTCGATAAAGGCCCAGGCGTATGATATCGTTTTGAACGGTGTCGAGATCGGCGGCGGGTCAATACGGATACACAACACGGAAATCCAGAAAAAGATGTTCGGTGTCCTGGGAATATCGGAAGATGAAGCCAGGATCAAATTTTCATTTCTGCTCGAAGCCCTGAAATACGGCGCCCCCCCTCATGGCGGAATCGCTCTGGGACTGGACAGGATCATGATGCTTCTTCTCAGGCGCAATTCGATCAGGGACGTCATCCCGTTCCCCAAAACACAGAAAGGGCAGTGCATGATGAGCGACGCGCCGTCCCCTGTCTCCCCCGAACAGCTCAGGGAACTTTCCATCAAGGTGGTCGACAAGTAACCTATGGTCGAAGGCGCCGTGGAGAGCCGTTTCGAAATCGACGATACTTCCCTTTACAGGAGAATTTGCGGATTCAGGGATAAAAATATAGCCATCATCGAGAAAATTCTCGGTGTGCATATCATCCCGAGAGGAAACACCCTTATTCTCAGCTCGAAGAGCGGCAATATCGACAAGGCCTCGAGGCTGCTGCACCTGATGGGTGACTATCTGCAGCTGAAGGACAAGTCGTACGAGTTCGACGAGTTCGACATACGATATCTCGCGACCACGATCGCATCGGGCGTGGAAATCGATACTGAAGAACTGAACAGGCTCAAGATAACCGTTCCTGAAACCGGAAGGACGATATCACCGAAAACGCTGAACCAGGCGAAATATGTTTCCGCGATAAACCGTTACCCGATAACTTTCGCCACGGGGCCCGCCGGCACGGGCAAAACCTATCTGGCCGTGGCCGTCGCGCTTGGTCATCTTCTGGCCGGGAAGGTTGAACGCATCATCCTTACCAGGCCCGCGGTTGAAGCCGGAGAGAGCCTCGGGTTCCTCCCCGGTGATCTGATACAGAAGATAAATCCGTACCTGCGCCCTCTGTACGACGCGCTGTTCGATCTGATTTCTTTCGAAAAGGTTTCAAAATTTATCGAAAAGGGTACGATCGAGATAGCTCCGCTCGCGTATATGAGGGGACGGACGCTCAACAGGGCGTTCATCATACTGGATGAAGGCCAGAATACGACAGTTTCCCAGATGAAAATGTTCCTCACCAGGCTCGGAAACAATTCCAGGATCGTCATATCCGGAGACGTCACCCAGATTGATATCGAAAAGCCGAAGAAATCCGGCCTTTTGAACGCCCTCAGGGTTTTGAAAAAGGTGGAAGAAATCGCTTTTATCGAGTTCGGACGCGAGGATATCTGCAGGCATCCGATCGTTGAGAAAATCGTCGCCGCCTACGAACATGCGGAAAAGTCGGAGTAAGCGGGCGCTTCGACAGGCGATACCGAACAGACGTCCTGAATAAACCCAATGCTGACCACGGTAAAAATTATCAGCCGATCCGTCAACGCCGCGATGAGAAATCGCAACGTACGGCTGTCCCTTTTCCTTATCCTGGGCATCATACTGATCTCGACCATACTGCTCTCCATCAATGTTGTCGGAAAGACCCATGACTACAGTATCGGTGATATCGCCCGCGAGGACGTACGGGTCTCCGGAGACATTATCTTCGAAATAGAATCCGAAACGAGAGCGGAGAAAGGCCGTATAGCGGAGTCGATCCCGCTGGTATTCGATCGCGACCAGTCGGTCCTTGTTGAAAGCCTCAGGTTCGTCGATATCCTTTTCGACTACGTCGACATGACATTGCGGGAGATACCCCCGACCGGCAGCGAGGACAGGACATTCCAGTTGATAACGTTGAAATCCAAGCTGCCGAAATACCCCCAGTACGATGACCGTATTCTTTATGAACTATTGAGGATACAGAACGCGCCCGATATACGTCAGAGCATCAAAAAGATCATCATCCATATTCTTGACAACGGAGTGATGCCGGCTCCGTATTCGAATCCGCTTTCCATCGCCAACAGGAACGTTACGATAAAGATAATCAACAGCCCGCAGGTAACGGATGAGATATCCCGTGGACTTGAAGAACTCAAGACGCTCGCGGAAATTAACGCGGAGATACCGGGCCTGGTGAACGGGATGTTGCAACAAAAGTCGCGCGAAGAGCGCACGCTGATCATTTCCGCAACAAGGACACTTGTTAAACCGAATCTCTTCTTCAATGCCGAGGAAACGAAAAGACGAATCGACGAGGCCACGAGGGATATAAAACCCGTTACGGGCGTGCTTAAAAAAGGACAGACAATAGTACGGGAAGGGGATACCATTACGACGGAGACGCTCAACAAAATCGCGATACTTAATTCCTATGCTTCAACAACGCGCATCAATTATATACTGGGTGTTCTGCTTCTCCAGGTGTCCTTCCTTTTCGTTTTCGGCTATTTTCTTCTCGAGTATCATTCCAGACTGCTTCCGGACAGAAAGGCTCCATTAATCATCTTCTCGATAGTTGTGCTATTTATCTTTTATACCTTTTTTCTTTCCAGAACCGACAATATACTGAATTCGACGATAATCTTCGCCCTTTATCTTCCAATCGCCGCCGTAACGATGATCATCGCGACGCTTTTCAATATATTCATAGCGCTCATCATCGGTCTGTATTTGATATTTTTCGCCTTTGTGGTCAGCAACGGGTCCCTTGTCGTCATTGTTACCGCATTCAGCTCGGCGATACTCGGCGTCTTCGTGCTTACCGACGTTGAAAGGCGCACGGATTTTCTTCGGGGTGGGCTGATCCTCGGCATCATAAACTCCGTGGTGGTTGTAGGTGTATGCCTCATGGAAGAGTACACCCTTTACGACACCCTGCGCAACATCGAGCTCTCACTCGCAAACGGGATAATCAATTCCATTCTTGTTCTCGGCGTATTCCCGCTTTTCGAAAACCTTTTCAGCATTACGACCAAGTTTAATCTGCTTGAGCTTTCCGATCTGAACGCACCGATATTCAGGCGAATGCTCATCAAAGCACCGGGCACCTACAACCATTCACTCATGGTGGCGAATATGGCCGAGGCCGCCTGTAAGGAGATCGGGGCTAATTATCTGCTTGCGCGCGTCGGTGGTTATTATCACGATATCGGCAAGATTGAAGACGCCGGTATTTATATTGAAAACAAGATTACCGATAAAAGGGCGAAATCACTCAGTCCGCTTGAATATTCCCGTTTGATAATTTCCCATGTCGATAAGGGGGTCGCGCTCTCGCGCAAAAGCAGATTGCCGGAACAGGTGGAAAGCTTTATTCGGGAGCATCATGGAACAACGATGATGACCTTTTTCTATCATCAGGCTCTCGAGGAAGCCGATGCTTCGGGAGAGACCGGTTCCGTGAATAAAGCGGAATTCCAGTATCCCGGCCCGAAACCACAGTCCCGGGAGACCGCGGTCGTGATGCTTGCTGATGCCGTTGAGGCGGCGTCCCGATCGCTTCAGGACCCCACGAATGTTAAACTGGAGTCACTGGTAAAAAAGATAATCTATAACAAGCTCAACGACGATGAATTCGAATATTCCGACCTGACAATGTCCGATCTTAACAAGATACAGCGGGCTTTCATGCGGATACTCAACGGCATATTCCATACAAGGATCGAGTATCCCGAAAACGAGGAGGTGCAGAAGCTTGAGGAAAAGGTTAACGTCAAAGAAGGCGATAATTAATGTTTTCCTTGAAGGTCGAGCGGCCCTGCCATTCGATGGAATAACCAGGCGACGAATCAAAAGTTCGGCCGAGCGGGCCTGTGAAATGGCCGGTGTGTCCGGAACCTCGATGTCCGTCATTCTGACTGACGATGACCGGATAACGGCGATTAACAAGCGTTACAGAAACAGGAACCGTCCGACGGATGTAATCTCTTTCGTTTATAGTGAAGCTCCGGTGCCGGCCGTACATGGCATACCTGAAACGCTCGGTGATATATACATATCCCTCGAACGCGCGGAACGACAGGCGGAGCGTTATGACGCCGGGCCCGCGGAAGAGCTTCTGCGCCTGCTGGTTCACGGAATTCTTCATCTTGCCGGGTACGATCATGAACGATCGAAACTCGATGAAACGATCATGAGGGAGAAAGAAATCGAAATGCTCCGGCCCCTCACACGGCGTTTATCTTCGCGCTCAAATCCGACTTGAAGCGGTCGATTCTGTTCCTGAGGGTGGTCTTCATGCCTTCGAGATCTTCCGCGGCGACCCTGGCGTTCACGCTGAAATAGAACTTGATCTTGGGCTCGGTACCCGACGGACGCATGGTGATTTTCGAGCCGTCTTCGAGAAAAAACTGCAACACATCCGAACCGGGGATTCCCCTGATCGGTTTTCGGGTCGTATTACCGGCTTCCGTTTCAAGCAGGGTGAGATAATCGGCAGTTCGCGCCAGCCGTACCCCTCCGAACTCGGACGGTGCCGATTCACGGAACAGAGCCATCATTTTTTGTATCCTTTCCATCCCGTCGATACCTTTCATCGTTATGGAAAGCAGGTCTTCCTGGTAAAGGCCGAATTTAAGATATATCGAGTTAAGAAAATCGTAAAGGGTGCTGCCGCTTTCGGAAAGCCAGTCGGCCATCTCGGCGAAAAAATAGCACGAGCTGATGGCGTCCTTGTCCCGCACGAAGTCGAGGGGGAGGTACCCATAGCTTTCCTCTCCACCGAAGATGAAAGATTTTTCACCCGACTTTTCATATTCTTTCATCCTGAGTGCAATCCACTTAAAGCCCGTCAGTACATTCTCGACGGAACAATTGAAACTTTTCGCGATGACATCCTGCAGGTCGGTCGTAACAATCGTTTTTACAACGGCGCCATTAATCGGCAGCTCGCCCTTGCGCGACAACCTGTGAAGCAGATAATACTCGAGCATGGTCCCGATCTGGTTTCCATTGATCAGCTCATAATCACCGTCGGGATTTTTAATCCCTACACCCATACGGTCGGCGTCCGGATCGGTCGCCAGTATAAGATCTGCATCGACTTTCCGGGCAAGCTCGAGGGCGAGCGTAAGCGCGTCGCGTTCTTCGGGATTGGGAGACTTGACCGTGCTGAAATTACCGTCCGGCCTCGCCTGTGATTCAACCGGGAAAATGTTCCGGAACCCGAAATGGCGCAGTACCTCAGGGATTATTCTGTACCCGGTTCCGTGCAGCGGGGTGTAGACGATTACCGTTTCCGATGGCTTGAGAGAGCGCAGCGCTTTTTCTGCAAGCCTGGAGATGTAGGTCTCCATTATATCATCACCTATAACCTGGATAAGTCCTGAACGGATGCCGTCTTCAAAATCGGCGCGTTTGATGGCTTCAATCGAGTGAATCATTTTAACTTCATCGATTATTTCTCCATCCACGGGGGGGACCACCTGACCGCCATCATCCCAGTACACCTTGTAACCGTTATACTCCGGCGGGTTGTGGCTGGCGGTAACGACAATTCCGGATACGGCTTTAAGCTCCCTGATGGCGAAGGAGCACAGCGGAGTCGGGGTGATGTCGTTGAAATAATATACTCTTATTCCGTTACCGGCAAGAATACGCGCGGCCTCGCGGGAAAAGACGTCCGACATTCTCCTGGAATCCCTGGCTATGACCACGCCCATATCCTGTTTCTTCCTCGCGAGAATATAATTGGCGAGTCCCTGTGTGGCCATGCCGACAGTGTACACGTTCATCCTGTTCGTTCCGGCGCCTATGACACCTCGAAGTCCCCCGGTTCCGAATTCGAGCAAGGTATGGAAACGATCCTCGAGCTCCTTCTGGCTTCCCCGTTCGATCATGAGTGAAACTTCCTTCCGGGTATCCTCATCGAAGGGGGGCCTGGTCCATTCGTTTATTCTTTCCGTTATCCGGGGGTCCATGGCATCGTCCTCTATGCTGGTTTGTTTCGTAACATCCGGTATAGTTGAATTTCCTCCCGCTTTTTATGAAAAAATCAACCACTTTTATTATACGGCGGGAAAGTATTCGACATGATAAAATAAATTACTGGAAAAATACCCGTCATCATGAAAGAAATCCATCGGAGACGATGACCATGAGCTCTCACGGTAAAACGATACCCGAGCGCATTCACGCGTATATACGGGAGCATCGCCTTCTTTCGAGCGGCGAGCGCTTGCTGCTTTCCCTCTCGGCGGGAAAGGATTCGGTGGCATTGTTGGACATCATGTCCATGATTGCACGGGAATGGTCACTGACGATAGGCGTGTTTCACCTCAACCACCTGTCACGCGGCGCCGAGTCGGACGCCGACGAGCGGTTCGTCAGAGATCTTGCCTTAGCCCATAAACTCAGATTGTACAGCGAGCGGTTCGACTGCACGAACAGGCCAAAAGGGTATTCCTTCGAAGAGTTTTCACGGGAGACGCGGTATCGCCTGCTCAACAGGATCGCAGGTGAAGAATCCTGGGACAAAATCGTCACCGCTCATACCGGAAGTGACAACGCAGAAACCGTGCTGATGCGAATAATGCGGGGAACTGGAATACACGGTCTGCGCGGTATAGAGCCGATACGCGGAAAACTGATACGCCCGCTCCTGCCGTTGACAAGCGGGGATGTATACCGCCACCTTGCGGAGCGGAAACTTCAATGGCGCGAGGATGCCAGCAATTCCGATACGGTTTTTCTTCGCAATTTCGTTCGGAGCGAGCTCCTGCCACTCGCCGGGCGGCGTTTCCCCGCGGTTGAAGAGGCGCTGCGACGTCTTTCGAAGCTGGCGATAGAAAACACCTCGCTGCTTGATCACCTCATGTGGAAGACATACGGGAAACCGTACGATGAGAAGAATGGCGAGGTACTGATACATACCGGAAAATTCGGCGGGGATGAAAGGTGCATCAAGCACGCGCTTGGTACGGCAATCCGAAGCCACTTCGGACAATATATATCGAGCGGGATGATCGATGAGATAATTAAAACATACAGATCCGTTAAAAACAACATTGACATCAGTATCGGCCGAAATTTATCGGCTTCTATTTTTCGTGAAGAGGGCGGCAGTGTAATCATCATCAGGAAAAAGTCTGTCAGCACGACGCGTAGCCGTCGGTGGGAGTACCGTATCGTTATTCCGGGTGAATCCGAGCCTCCCGGGACTATTTTCCTGAAAGAGCTAGGCTGTTCGCTTTCGGTCAGGCTGATGGATTCCACGGGCTTTCCGGGGGATTACCGGCGCAAAGATGTCCTTTTTTTAGCTTTACCGCAAGGTGTGGATTATATTATACTACGGAACAGGCTGAACGGAGACAGGATTCGATTGCCCGGAGGGACGAAAAAAATAAAAGACCTTCTCATAGATTTAAAGATTGCACGCCATATGCGGGATGTGGTCCCGGTTTTGACGATCGGCCCGGATACGACGGCGGTCATGACCGGGCTGGCGGGCGATTTTCATCACAGGGTGGCATCGGACTATATGGTAACGGAGCAGTCCCAAAAAATACTTGCTATATACCGGGCCGGGGGTTACACGGCTCCTGTACCGCCGGGAAATTCCGGCCAATGACGCCTCAAGTCCGGCCCGTAGGAAAAATTACAGACTTTTCAAGATCAGGAATAATGCGGGTAACCCGTGCGTTGCCGGGGTAACAATCCGCCGGCGATAGACACTTCATTAGTGGGCGTAATTCACCCGGTCGATCATGATCAGGAGCGGCAAATGAACAGGACAGGCAAACAGATCGCGCTTTTACTCTTAATTGTGGTTCTGGCGATCGCGATTTTCAAAATGAACGATACGACCAAACCGAAGGTCGAGACGCTGCAATACAGCGATTTTTTGAGAAAGGTAGCGGAGCAGAAAGTCAAAGCCGTCGCCATCGTCAACGGCAAGAAGATTTCCGGGACCTACACGAAGGGAGAGAAGGCGTATATTTTTGAAACCATAATACCGTACGAAGATCCGGAGCTGATAAAAAACCTTCTCGCCGCAAAGGTGGAGGTTAAAGGCGAAGAGGCGGATGACAACCTTTTTCTCAAGGGCCTGCTGAATTTTCTGCCGTGGCTGTTCTTTTTCGGGCTGATCTGGTTTTTCATGATCCGGCAGATACAATCCACCGGCAACAAGGCCATGTCGTTCGGTAAAAGCAGGGCCCGGCTTAATCCGGAAACACGCAACAAGGTGACCTTTGCCGACGTTGCGGGTGTTGACGAGGCCAAAGAGGAACTGGGAGAAGTAATCGATTTTCTCAAGGAGCCGAAAAAGTTTTCCAATATCGGCGCGAAAATACCCAAGGGCGTTCTTCTCATGGGCCCTCCGGGAACGGGAAAAACCCTGCTTGCCAGGGCCATCGCCGGTGAAGCCGGAGTTCCGTTTTTTTCAATAAGCGGTTCGGATTTTGTCGAAATGTTCGTCGGTGTCGGCGCCTCCCGGGTGCGCGACCTTTTCGAACAGGGCAAGAAAAGCGCCCCGTGCATAATTTTCATCGATGAAATTGACGCGGTGGGCAGACTCAGGGGCGCCGGTCTGGGCGGCGGGCATGATGAACGCGAGCAGACCTTAAATCAACTCCTGGTCGAAATGGACGGTTTTGAAACAAATGAAGGCGTGATCATCGTGGCCGCGACGAACCGGCCTGACGTTTTAGACCCGGCCCTGCTGCGCCCCGGTCGATTCGACCGCCAGGTTGTTGTCGATACGCCGGATATCAAGGGGCGCGAAAAGATACTTGCCGTTCATTCCAGGAAGATCCCCCTTTCCCGCGAGGTTGATCTCAAGGTGATTGCGAGAGGGACCCCCGGATTTACCGGCGCCGACCTTGCCAACCTGGTTAACGAGGGAGCGCTTCTGGCCGCCCGGCGGGGCAAGAAACGCGTGTCCATGATCGACATGGAAGACGCCAAGGATAAAGTCCTTATGGGACCGGAGCGTCGTTCAATGCTCATTTCCAATGATGAAAAGGAGATCATCGCCTATCACGAATCGGGTCATGCGCTTCTGGGGCTGCTTACCGGATCCGACCCCATACATAAAGTCACCGTTATACCGCGGGGAAGGGCGCTGGGTCTTACGATGCAGCTTCCCAAAGAGGAAAAACACCTGCATTCCCGAAATTACTGGCTCAACCAGATTACGGTTCTCTTCGGAGGCCATGTCGCGGAGACATTGAAATTTAAAGAAGTCACGACGGGGTCAAGCAACGATCTGGAAAGAGCGACTGACATCGCCAGACGCATGGTATGCGAATGGGGGATGAGCAAAAGGATCGGCCCCATCACGTTCGGCAAAAAGAACGAACAGATATTTCTCGGCAGGGAAATCGCCCAGCATCGCGACTACAGCGAGACAACGGCCGAGACGATCGATGACGAGGTCAAATCCATTATCGCCGGCTGCGAAAAACGCGCAAGAAAGCTGCTTCTGGGCAACAGGACCAAATTCGAGAAAATCGCCCATTACCTCGTTGAAAGGGAAACACTCAATGCCGAGGAAATCCTTGTAATAATGCGGGGTGAGGATCTGCCTCCCGTGTTGAACAGCACCGCACAGAAAACCAGTGATAAAATCGAAAAGGAAAAAGCGGCCGAAATCATAAAATCGGACGGAAACATACTTGAGCCGGCCAAACCATAACGGCCGTAATGAGGGCACTCAATGATTGACGATGATCTTGACAGGCTCCTTTCCGACGTAGGAAGCGGGACGGATTATTCCGGATCGCGGGAAGACACGCTCCGCATCAAGCAACGGATGGCGCGGAAATCGGACGTCAACATCGAAGGCTCGGGCGAGGGACTCCATACCGAAGAAGGTTTTGTGGAGCGGATGAAAAGTCTTGAAGTCGATAACGATGTCCTTGATTACGCTAAAGGAGTGGCACAGGCCGTCAGCACGCATACGACAAGAACCGCTCACTTCCGTAAACTCCTCTCGGAATACGACGTACCCGAAAGCGTCCGGCAAATCACTCAAAAATACAAGTACACGTTCATCCGTTTTATCGAGAATATCGAAAGAATGTATGGCGAATACGCAACGCCGCTTTCTATCGATTCCCTTCTGAAAAAGGCCCGTAAAGATTACTCGCTTTTCTTCGATGGCTTCGAAGATGAGAACAAGACGGACTTTCTCGTTTTGAAAGAGCTTTTTTTACGATTGCGCGAATTCAACAGCAGGACTCGCAAGGAATGGGGCGAATTGTCCAGAAGTATCGGCGTCATAAATCTTTCAGCCGACGGAAAGGGATTGTATTCCGAGCTCAATGCGCAGGTGGAAGCGGCCCTTGCATTCGGTGTCGTTACCGATAAGTTTCTTCACCGTATCGCCGATTTCCTGTCAATACCGCCTGAAGATCATGATGTAATCGAGCGGGATATCGCCAATAAAACGATCTACCATCCGTCAATGTCCTACAAGTATGATGCACTTTTTAATCTCAGTGCATACCTCTCCGGAGATTCCGACGGCGACCTCAAAAGCCCCCCTCTCAGTGACGCTGATCAGGATTACAGACCGACCTCGGCCGGCATTTCCTCGGACGAAAAGGTATTTCCGGAAGAAACATACAGAGCACCACGCCTCGAAGTTCCGTCGCATACCTCATCCAGAGGAGAAATGGATCAGGAAGTTGTAGATCGGTTTACTGTCAGGGGAACCAATACATGGAACACTCGTGAACCGTATATCCTGAAGGTCTACCGTGAAAAACTCGAGAAAGATTATGAAGATCTCGCGAGCTCATTCTATTATTCGAGTGAACCGGAAAACACAACCGCGCAGGAAGGCGCGGTAAAACGGGCGATGATTCGTTTTCTGAGCGATACGTCCAAGAACATCGAAGCGGAGTATGAAGAGTTCATCTTCAAAACGATAATAACCCAGGTTCAGGAATTATGTGATTTCTTCGGGTTCATGGATGAATCGCGAAATCTCTTTATTTATCATCTGGGACCGGCAACGCTTCACCGTACGCTTATTTCGTTGTTCCAGGTTGAAAGAATCGGTCTGTGCTTTAAATATCTGCCGGGCAACAAGGTCGTGCGGTATATACCGGCGGAATATGTTAAGGAAAGAATACTCGACTGGTATGAAGCGAATATCAATACCCTCGATATCGATTTCGACAAGGTCCAGTACTTCGATGAAATACGACGAACGGTGTTAATGAAATACAACACCGAGCTCGCGAACAACGGACGTCAACTGGACGAGATGATTTCAAAATTGAAGCTTACCGAGAATCCGCAGTTCAACAGACAGGAATTCTTCAAGAGCAAATGGAACCAGTGGTTCGGCGCGACGCGTATTCCGGTTTACAACAGGTTTATCGAGAAGAGCATCTTCAAATAAATCGCCCGCATTATCAATGTCTTTTATTGTTGAAGGATTCCATGTTCAAGTGTTCTCAATAACCGACATCCATTATATTACTGAAGATACCGGATCGGATGGTGCCCAGGATGGAAACTTTTGCCGTTAAAAAATATATCGGTGACGATGAATTCTTAAACCTGTTACGGATGAACGCATATACGGGGACGATCGATCTCGTGAAAGCGACCATACTCGGTGTTCAGTGCTCGTTGAACCGGCATGGAATTTCGACCGTACTCGATTTTATCCATGGTAAAGCCCGAAAGGGTATGCCAGAGGATCTGGTATTCGCCGTAGAGGGTCTCTGGTATCTATTGTACGGAAGTGCCGATTTCCCTGAATCCAGCCACATCATGCTCACCGGCCTATCGAACGATCGTGAGGCAAGCGTCTCATTCGTGCAAAGGCAGATTGAAGCGGGCGAAGAATTCCTGAATCGCCTTCACCTTGGTGGATTTGACGAACGTATCGATAACGAAAGAGTCGGGAAGATATATACCATCTTCACATCCAACCTCGAGCTTCTTCGTGCTCTCGAAAAAAGCATGCGTGAGAAATGGACGGAAGAAGAGTTTTCCAATATGGAAAAATTCAATAAGAAGCTCGAAAGTTTCACGGCGGTAATGTGGAAGACGATGGTGACCATTAAAAACATGATGAAGGACGAAAAACTCAAGTTGTTGAAAAACAGGGCCATCATCGGCGAAATAGAACAAAAGCTGGGGCAGCCGGTACGGCGGAACGACTCCTGTCCCTGCGGAAGCGGTCGTAAATATAAAAATTGCTGCGGATCATGAAAGCAGGGACAGGATTTTCCTTGTCCGAAGTTTGTTCAGCCGGGTAAGACGCTCGCCGGAAGGGCTTCCCGCTCTAAGGGAGTCCAGAACGGTTCTGGGTTCATCATCTATAAGGTTCGCCATGGCAACTGCTTCATCGCGGGCGATGCCGATAATATCGAGGTCGGTGGACAGGTCGGTGAATTCAAAACCGGCATCATGACCATGCTGCTGGAATCCGATTATCTGTCCCGAGCCGCGCATCTTCAGGTCTTCCTCCGCTATGATAAAACCGTCATCGATTGCGGTAAGAGCGTCGATCCTCGCGCGCGCATCACCGGCGATATCATCCGGATAGATGAGAACGCAGAAGGACTGCACGTTCCCCCTGCCTACGCGACCGCGCAACTGGTGGAGCTGCGAGAGGCCAAACCGCTCGGCATGCCGGACGACCATTATTGTGGCATTTTCGACGTCAACTCCCACCTCGACGACGGTTGTGGAAACAAGGATGTCAATCTCGGCGTTTTGGAATCGTCTCATGATATCTTCTTTGTCGCGCGATGACAACCTGCCATGCAGGAGTTCAATCCGGCGGTGAGGGAATATCTCCTCTTTGAGCGTAGCGAACGACTTGATCGCCGATTTGAGATCAAGCTTCTGAGATTCCTCTATGAGCGGATACACGAAATAAGCCTGTCGTCCCTCGTTGAGATACTTTTCAACCGATTTGTACACCCCGCCGATACGTGATTCAGGTAGCGCGATGGTCTTTACTGGCAGCCTGTCGAGCGGTTTTCGCCGTATGGAGGTGATATCCAGATCACCATACAGCGTCAGCGCGAGTGATCGGGGAATCGGCGTTGCGCTCATGATAAGCAGATCCGGATGCTCGCCCTTTTCTCTCAGCAGTGCTCGCTGTCTGACGCCAAAGCGATGCTGTTCGTCGATAATTATGAGCCCGAGGTTCCTGAAACGGACTCCACTTTCAATCAGTGCGTGCGTGCCGATTATGATCGCGTTGCCTCCCGATTCCGTACGCTCCAATATCTCGCTCTTCTCTTTTTTTTTCTGCATGCTTCCGGTCAGCAGATCGATCGTGAGAGATTGCGGCATAAATCGTTTAAAATTTCTGAAATGCTGCGATGCGAGTACCTCTGTCGGTGCCATTACGGCCACCTGTTCGTTTCTTTCCGTGACCATCAGTGCCACGGCCATTGAGACGACCGTCTTCCCGGATCCGACATCTCCCTGCAGCAGACGGTTCATCGGGAACGGGCGTTCAATATCAGATTGTATCTCGGATATCGCGTCGATCTGGTCCTTGGTGAGCTCAAAGGGCAGGGAGCGGGTAAATGATCCCAGCAAACGGGATCCGATATGTCTGTCTGCGCGGGAAATCTCCGATTGAAGATATTTCCTGGAAACCGCGAGATATACCTGCATGAAAAACAGTTCATTGAATGCAAGCCGGCGTCGTGCCCGCTCCGCGTCTTCCATGCTTTCGGGAAAATGAACCGTCAGGATCGCCGCTCTCAGGTCGGGCAGTTTCAGTCGGGTCAATAATTCATCATCCACCGGATCTTCTATTTGGTCAAGATATTCATCAATCGCCGTCCGTATAGCCCTTCGGAAGCCGCGGGAGTCGAAACCAAGCGCTTTCAGCTTTTCGGTGGAACGGTACAGAGGAATAACCCTGCCGGCATGTATCGATTTTATTCTTGAGTCCTCATCGTAGAAATCGAATTCCGGATGAACTATCCGCTTCCCTCTGAATACGTCTATTTTCCCGGAGAAAATAACCGGGGAGCCCGGAATGAATATCTTCTGGAAATACTGGATACCCGCGAAAAATATGCCGGAAAGTGTGTCGGAACCGTCGTCGATGTTGACTTCCAGAAAACGCCGGCTCCTGCCGGAAACCGACAGGCCGAGAATTGTCCCCGTAACCGTAACCGTCTCCCCGGCGAAACAGTCGACTATGGGTTTGAACGATGAACGGTCAAGGTATCTGCGGGGGCCGTAATAAAGCAGGTCCTCCACGGTCTCAATGCCGGCCTCGACCTTGAGCACCTCGGCCTTTCGGGGGCCGATGCCTTTAATGTACTGAATATGCGTCCGCAAATCCTATTCCTCTTCGGCGATGTACCAGACGGAATTGGGTAACTGTACATACTTGTTTTCGGAGGTATAGAAATAGGTATAGGTGAGGTTCCGTTCACCGCTCCCCGAGGTTATCTTCTTAACGTTCGTCCATCGTTTGATTATCCTTCCGTCATATCCGAAAACGGTAACGGTGAGATCCTGTCCGGTAATGGTTTCAAGTTTCTTTTGAACGATGTTTTTCTGGGTATACGTGAAATAATACCTGAAATAAAAATATCCCCCGATAAGTGCCAGTAAAACCAGCAGAATCCCTGAGAGTTTAAGCTTGGTGGTGAATTGCATCGGAAACCTCCATGCCGAATGATTTTAAATTCTATTTATCGTAAGCATGATACCGAGTCAATATAAACAGAATTTTTCAATTAGAATTTTAGTATTAACTTGACTACTTATCGCCTGCCCGTTATAGGATACAATGAGAAATGAGCATGATGAATATGGTTCCGTATGATTGGACAGTCCGCCGCCAGGCCGCAAACGAAATGGTGATTCGTTGATGATACCTCGTTACCTTTCCATAATCCCACTGATATGCGCACTAGCCATCTTTTCGGCATGCAGAAAAGAAATGCAGCTTGAGCATGAGCCCAATGACACCTTTGCTGACGCCGTTGTTATTAAAACCGATTCGGCCGTTCAGGGGGTCCTGGCTACCCGGGATGATGTCGATGTATATCGTTTCGAGGTAAGTTCACCGGCGATTATCGATATACTTCTTTCACCCGTAAGGGGGGTGAACCATGCCCTGAAAATCTGGAAGGGATATGAAACGCCGGTATTGATAAAAAACATAGACGACATGAGAAAATCTTCGCCCGAGAGAATGAGTAACCTGTTTGTCGAGGAGGGAGTGTATTATGTCATGGTTCTATACGGGGAGAGGGACATCCCCGTGGCGGATCCGGCGGGGATATACAGGCTCGAGATTAAAAGCAGGGCCTGGAGTGATGAGGAAAGGGAACCAAACGATACACCGGCCAGTTCCTCGGAATTGCTTCTCGACAGGGAGATGAGGGGATTATACAGCCCGGCCTACAATCGTCTGAACACGCAGGAAGAGAACCCCATTCGGGAGGAAGACTGGTTTCGCGTAAATATCGATCTAGCAATGGAGAGACCCGGTCTTGTCGATATCGATCTGACCGGCGTTGAGCGTATCAATCCCGTTCTGGCATTGTATAATTCACGCATGGAACAGGTCGGTTTCGCTGACGCCGGAGGCGTACACGAAGGGGAGAGTATCAGAGGAATCGGGATTACGGAATCGGGAAGCTATTATGTGCTGGTGGCGTCCAAAAATTTTGAGTCGAACAACGATCAGGAATACAGTTTGATCATCCGTACGCGCGAATTCGAGACGGGCATGGAGATGGAGCCCAACAATGAACTTTCGCACGCCAATCTCATCACCGGCGGTGACATCAGCGGGAGAATATTTCCGGCGGGTGATATGGATGTCTTTCTGCATCGCGGAGAGGGTCGAGGTCTTTATCGTATTGATGTTTCCCCGCCGGAATCGCTTGATCTCATGGTGAAAATAATGGCGACCGACGGTTCCGGCCTGTTCGAGACCGATAACGGAGGTGCCGGTTTCAGGGAGGTTCTGCCTGCGGTACCGGCGAGCGGGAATTTTTATATATCCGTTCAATCAAGAAAATCATCCTTCGACCCCGAACGAACTTATACGCTCAAAGTGGACAGAATACAGGGAATGGAGGAATATGAATCCGAACCGAACGACAGGAAAGAGCAGGCAAATCCGCTGTCGCACCCGATGATTAAAGGTTTTACATCCAGGAAAAAGGACAGGGACTTTTATTCGCTCGATTACGGCAGAAGAGTGCGGAGGAGCTTCAGCCTTCAGGCGGCGCCCAATTCTGAACTGAGGATTTCAATTACCGACCAGTTGGGGTACAGTATAAAAAGCGAAGAAGTACGGGGCACGCAGTCCGTACGTTTCGCTGAAATGATAGATCAGAAAGCTTATGTGATAATCGATTCACTGAAAGAGAATTACGAGGAACCTTATATACTCCAGGTGACGGAGGCGAAATGAAATATTCAGGCACTGTAATCAGGATTGTATTGGCGGTTGCGGTAGCTTTCCCGGTTTTATCGTGCCGGACGGGTCCATTGCTGCCGGAAGAGGGACGGTTCCGGCAGCCTGATACCTACAACTTCAAATTCATCGGCTATGATATAAATATAACCAATCCGGACAACGATCGGCGTTCGTATTATCGGGTGTATATCGACAAGATAGAAATAGGAAGAACCACGATCGGGCTGGAATCACAGGACAAGTATTTTGAGGCCAAAATCCAGCCCAATCGACATCTGCTGGTGATTGAAAAATGGGTGCTCGATGAGAAAAGCGAAAAATACGTCAAACTGAACAACATCCACCAGCCCCGGCCGAATTTTGTCTACTTCGGCCTGCCGGAAAAGCGAATAGTTGTTATCACCCTCAAAAACGACGCCCCGCAGAACAGGGCGTCGTTTGAGATCGATTATGAACACGAATGAGGAGCTCGCGGTTCCGGTTAATCCGCCGACCGGCGCCCGAATCCGGTCTTTTACTCTTTAGCCGAAATCATCTTGGGTGAGGAGATGTAATAATTCTTTACCACCTGAAGTGGAACAACGTAATCCTGGCGCGCGTTCCACATCAGATACCCTTTTATCCCGGCGTCATGAACCGCCCTTATCTGTTCCTCGATATACTTGTCGTACGTCATCCCTGAAACTCCCAGTTTCATCTTGAACGCCTGTATATAGGTTACGATCTCCGCGCTCTTGACCCTTTCTTTCGCGCGTTTTGAGGTAAGGAAAACGGTATGGTAGGGATCGGCCATGAGTTTCTGGCTCCACGTATAATGTGATGGATATGCCATGGGACAGATGATATCGACGACCTTGTCCAGTCCCTCCATCCGCTGGCCGATCGAATCCTTGCTGTTCAGCGGGATTCTGCCGAATACATCGGCCGCTATTTTTGCGTCGTACTTTTTGAGCTGACTCCTTGCCCGTGCGAGAAAACCCTCAATAAAGTCATACTTTTGCTGAAGGGTCAGCGCACGCAGAATTCCATGATCATTAAAACGTATGTAATCGAACTGGATTTCGCGAAATCCGTTCTCGCATGCCTTCTCCGCAAGAGCTATCCTGGCCTGGAGTTCCGGTTCCGGAACCGGATATCGCTTGAGGCCGTCCGGGAATACGACAATGCGTGCTATCGGATGAATGCCGTTTTTTATGCAGTATTCGACATTTTCGCGGGAAACCTGGCACGTATCATACCGGGAAGTATGGATATCGAGTACCATGGCGTTGATACGGGCGTCTTTCGCCATTTTCACCAAGCGGGAGAGCTTTTCCATGTTTCTGGCGGAATCCACAGTAAGGTAGATTCCCCTGTAGAAATCGGGGAATTTGTAGGTGGACTTTTTGTCCGCAGTGGAGGAAATACCGATGTTTTCGGAGTTCTGACTCCAGATGTTATCAATGCTTTCGAAACACAAAAAAATCGCGATGGATGCCGGAATGAGAAGATAGACGATTTTTTTCATGGGTTCTCCTGAATTAGTATTTACAATTGCATGTTTTGCTGCATAAAAGGAACATATAAGATCGCCCTGCCATGGACCGTGGAGGGCAGGTATTTATTCCTGACTCGCATTATCACTGTAATTATCGTCCTGTGCATGCGGGGTGTTCAATAAAAAGTCAACCGGGAAATCACGGGTCGCATAGTCCCATGATTTCCCGAATAAGGCATTTCCTGTTTTGGAAATGAAGAGCCGGCTAACTAAAATGTCCTTATTCCGCATGGTCAATCATAATTTTATTTTTATAAAACCGGGTAGGCGCTTGCTGGCGGGTATATTTTTATATACATTAATATAAGTGAATTAACCATTAATTGCGGTTCCCGGCCGGCACGGCAGGAAGAAATCAATATACATAGTCAATTTTTTCAACGCGAGGTGGATATGGGACTTCTTGGGCGGATTGAAGATGATCTTCGGGCATCCATTAAGAGCAAGAACGAGGAGAAGCTACGCACCCTTCGAATGTTGAAGGCCGACATTTTGTATGAGAAAACAAAGGGCACGGAAGAGCTCACTGAAGAGAAGGTCATTGAAATCGTATTCCGGGGGGCGAAAAAGCGGAAGGAATCGATTACTGAATTCGAAAAGGCCGGCAGGATTGACCTTGCCGACCGGGAACGAGTGGAGTTGAAGATAATCGAGGAATATCTCCCGCGCCAGATGAGCGAAGATGAAATAGCAAAAGCAGTGGACGACAGGATAAAGGATATCGGCGGGGCTTCACAGAAGGATATGGGTAAGCTTATGAGCCTGATGATGAAGGAGCTCAAGGGGCAGGCTGACGGCGCTCTGGTCAAGAAAATCGTGGCTGACAGGCTGCAAAAGGCGTAAAGCGGCCGCCCGCCCCGAATCACGGGCGGGCTAACGGCGTTTGCAAAGAGGAATTTTTGTCCATTCCCAAAGAAACCATCGATATCGTGCGCGACAGGGCGCCGATTCAGGAAATCGTCAAAAAATATGTCCCCACCCTCCAGAAAAAGGGCCGGAACTATATAGGCCTGTGCCCGTTTCACAAGGAAAAAACACCTTCTTTTACGGTGTCCGCCGAGAAGCAGATTTTTTATTGTTTCGGATGTCATACTGGTGGCAACGTTTTCACTTTTATCTCCAAAATGGAGCGTCTCACTTTCCCCGAAAGCGTGGTTTTCCTCGGGAATATGCTCGGGATATCCGTCAAGGACGAACAGGCAAGGGGGCGGAATGATGAGCTCGAGGGGCTGAAAAAGATCAATCTGGCCGCCATGTCTTTTTACAAGAATATGATCAATTCACCGCGCGGTACCTCTGCCAGGGCCTATCTCCTCAACCGGGGACTGGCCGATCAGAGCATTACCGGCTTCCATCTGGGATTCGCGCCTGACGACTGGGGGGCTCTTGCGGGATATTTCCGTAAAATAAACGTCAATCACGCCGAGGCGTCCAGGCTGGGGCTGTTGAGTTCGTCAAACAAGGACGGCTCGCTCCACTATTATGACCGTTTCAGGGGCAGGATCATTTTCCCGATTTTAAACAGAAACAATGAGGTAATAGCCTTCGGAGGCAGAATAATCGAGGGAGGGGAACCGAAATATCTCAATTCACCCGAATCCGAACTGTTTCAGAAGCGTAATGTGCTTTACGGGCTCAACGTTGCCCGTCAGCATATCGCGTCTCTCGGGCGGGCGATTGTCGTTGAGGGCTATCTCGATGTAATAGGATGTCATCAGGCCGGAATTCAGAACGTAGTGGCCCCCCTTGGAACGGCCCTGACGGAGATACAGGTGCGCCTGCTGGCCAGATTCTGCAGTGAAATCATTCTGCTCTTCGATGCCGATTCAGCCGGCATCAATGCGTCCTTACGATCACTGGACGTGTTGAAAGATATAAGTGTCGACGTGAAGGTTGCCGTTCTGCCCGAGGACGATCCATTCGATTTTATCAAAAAACGAGGTGTCCGCGAGTTTATGGCGGTCGTTGACAGCTCTTCGAAGCCGGTCGATTTCCGGCTTGAAAGGGCGCTCGCTGATTCGGCAAACCACAGCAGGATGGAGGTACTCCGCAGCCTGTTTTCCATCGTCGCGGGAATCGAATACGAGAGCGAAAGGAGTCATTATCTAAAAAAAATCAGTACATTGTTGAAAATCGGTGAAAATGAGGTACGTTCTGATTTTAAACGGTTTCTCGGCAAGGCAGATTCCCGCTTTCGTTCGGTGCCGGATGAGAAAACTTCCGTCAGGACTCCCGGAAAGGCATCATACCTGGTCAGGGCGCACCGTGAGATGGTGGAGCTTCTTTGCCGGCATCCGGAACTCGTCGAAAAAGCGATTATTGACTTTTCGGAAAACGAGATGGAAGACCCGGATGCGGCTTCCGTTTTCAGCAAGATGGGGGAACTATTTTCCGCGGGGGAAAAGATTTCGGTTGACAGGTTGTTCGATTTTTTCCCTGATGGGAGCGAAAAAATCTTCCTTGAGAATTGCCTTGCCAGGGAATACCGGATAGAGAATCCGGCCGGCGCCTACACCGAAATCTATATCAACATCCGCATGTACATGCTCGAGCGGAAAATCGAGTATTACAAGGACAAAATTAGGAAGGCCCAGTCGGCCGGAAATGCCGATACTAATGTAAATCTCACTGAATTGGAAGTCGAAATCGAAATTCTCACCAGGGAATGGGAGAAACTTTCATCGTATAAATACAACATACAGATCGTATAAAGGTATACCATACAGGAGTGTCATGAGCAAAAGTGAAATAGTGCTGGAGAATATTCCCGAAGTCAAGAAGCTCATTCAGCTTGGCAAATCCAACGGTGAGATAACGTACGATGAGATAAACGACGTCCTTCCGGACAAGCTGCTCAATTCGGACAAGATTGACGATATTTTCATCCTTCTGAACCAGCTTGGCATTGAAGTCGTGGAGGAATCCACGAGGAAGGCCGCGCCCCCGCCTCCGGTCAAGAAAAAGAGCTCGGGATCCTCAAAGAAATCATCATCATCCGCCTCCGAGGACTCCTCATATATAGACGATCCCATAAGGCTTTACCTGAAGGAGATCGGCAAGGTGTCCCTTCTGTCGGGAGACCAGGAGGTCGACCTCGCCAAACGGATAGAGGAGGGGGAGCTGCTCATTGAAGATGCGGTTATCCATTCCAGCCTGCTTATCAATGATCTCATTAAAAACCACCCGAGGGTAAAAACGGGCAAAATAAAACTGAATGACGTTCTGCGCATAAACAGGCTCTACTATTTCTCTTCGGTGGACATGAAGCAGCTCGAGAAGAAGTATACCGAAAAAATGACCGTTATAATTGCCGAGGACAAGAAGATCCTTCAGACGCAAAACAAGTTGAGGAAGGTTGACTCCGATTCCAAGAAAGCCGAGGAAATGCGCGCCAAAATTGACACATCCATGAATCTGATCGTCAGTTCCATCAGGGAGATGGAGATAAACGAGGCCGAAATATCGAAACTCGCGCATAAAATTCAGTCAATGGTGAGCAGGATCAAAGACACACTCGACTTCTTCGGGCAGATCGAGAGAAAATACGGCAAGGAGATCAAGGAGCTCAAACACTTCGCGCGCAAGGTCGAGAAAGGCGAGGAGGTTCGCAGTATCATTCGCGAGCTCTCCATCAAAAAGAAAGAAGAGCTTCTCGAGATGGTAAAGGACATCCGCAATAACGAAAGGAAAATCAGGCGCATTGAGCAGGAGGCCGGCGCACCGGCCGACAATATCATGAAATGGGGCAAACAGATCGAGCTCGGACAGCGCAAGATCTCCATTGCGAAAAAAGAACTGATCAACGCGAACCTGCGCCTCGTTGTTTCGATCGCCAAGAAATACGCAAACAGGGGAATGCATTTCTTCGACCTTATCCAGGAAGGGAACATCGGCCTGATCAAAGCCGTCGATAAGTTCGAATACCGCAAGGGATACAAATTTTCCACGTATGCGACCTGGTGGATCCGCCAGGCTATTACGCGGGCCATCTCGGACCAGGCACGGACCATTCGCGTCCCCGTGCACATGATCGAACAGATTAATAAAGTGATGCGGGAGACACGGCTCTTTCAGCAGGAATTCGGCAGGGAACCCACCGCCGAAGAGCTCGGGGACAGGCTTGGATGGCCCGTCGCCAAAGTCAAAGGAGTCAAGAACGTCGCACGCGAACCCATTTCTCTCGAAACACCGGTCGGAGAGGAAGAGGATTCACTTCTCGGTGATTTTATCGAGGACAAGGACGTGGATTCTCCGGCCAATACGGCGGCATATCGTCTTCTCTCCGAGCAGATCCACACGGTGCTCAACACGCTTCCCGCGCGCGAACAGAAGGTGATACGCATGCGGTTCGGTCTTGATGACGGGTATTCGCATACACTGGAAGAGGTCGGCTACGTTTTCAAGGTTACCAGGGAACGCATCCGCCAGATTGAAGCGAAAGCACTCCGCAGACTGCGTCATCCCACCAGGGCACGCAAATTAAAGGATTATCTCGACTACATGTAGGATTATCAAAGCCCCTGGCCTCCTTCCAGCAGAGAGTCCAGCAGGCTTATGGCCTCTTCGACGCTGTGAACCTCATAAACCGACGGCTTATCGCCGCCGGTTTTCGTGAATTCCGCGAATCTGGAACTCCACCCGTCTGAAAAAACGCATAGTATTACAGGTCTTCCATACTGATATGCGTAGGCCAGCTCGGTCAGCGTGCCCATCCCGCCGCCGAATGCCACAACCACCTCTCCCGAGAGCACGTTCATGCTGTTCCGGGCGAAGCCAATCCCCGATGCCACGACCGCGCTGCAGTACCGGTTGGCTTCGCTGAAATCGCTTCCCGGAAGTATGCCGAGAACGATGCCGCCGGCATCGGCGGCTCCGTGGGATGCGGCCTCCATGATTCCGCCGCGCCCGCCACAGACAAGCGTCCAGCCCCTGGAGGCTATGTGCCGGCCGATCTCATAGGCATCATCAAGGAATGCGGTATCTTCATGTGAACCTATCACCGTTACCTGGCGACGGATCATTTTTTCTTTTCCCCGGTAACCAGCAGTCTTTCGAATTCCAGTATCTCGTTCCAGAAATCCACTATATCCCCGGCTTTTCTGATGGCGAACGCATATGACTGGGAGGGTATTGCGCTACCGGAATAATTAAAAGACGCCTTTTTCTTCTCACACACCGCTCCTGCGGGATCAGGGATGAATACGAGGTATTCGCGCATAGAAAGCTCGAAAACGACGCTGCCATCGCCTCCGCATTGCCGATGAAGCGTATCTTTGATAGAAGCTGAAATTTTGAGCATTTCCGGCAAACCCATATGGCTGAATATGCGTTCAACCATATTGAAGAGGAAATAGTGTGCGTCAACCGGGAGCCCCTCGTTCAGCCTGGCCGTTATCCATGCATCAACGGCGGCTCTCCTCTCGGCAAAGAACGAAAAATACTGCGGACGCATCTCGTGATCGGCCGCGTCCTGCAAGGCCCCGAGGATATTCGCGGTATTCCGGAATTCAGTTTCGGAGAAGAAATGAGACGATGAAACGGCCGTAAAAAGCAGGGGAATCCGCGACTCTCCCGGCACGATACAGGCGTACAGCGTATGCGGGAACGAATGAGAGTCGCCGGGCGGCATCGTCAGTGTCTTTTCCCGGTCCAAACGGGGAAATATCGTGTCCCGCAATCGTGCGATTGTTTCGCTGAAGCCATCATCGCCGCAGTGGCTCAAGGGCGTAAGTTCTCCTCGATCCATACGGAAAATGCCGGTGAAAAGGGCGAAGTTTCCCGTGGAATGGGCATAGCATGTCGATTTCAGCATACCCGTTGAACGGACGGTATCCCGTTCCATATATTCACAGTCGGCGGCAAGCTTTCTGTACCGCAGTCGACACTCTTCGGCGGAGAGCCTTCCGGCGGTGAAATCCTTGAGTGTTTCTTTAACGGCGACGACCAGACCTTTTGTGGCTTCGTCCATCTTTTTGTCCGGCGCAGTGATTTACTTGAACCGCTGGTGCGCCGGCGGAGGCCGGCCGTTTTTTATAATTCGCACCACGATCTCAGGAATTGGATCATCGTGTTATGGATATTGCAAGCTTTTTTATAATGGGATAGAGACGGAAGCTGCCGGTTGCGACCACGATGTATTCCGCGCCCGCATAGCGGTTAATCTCGACAGGCAGGCGTTTATTATTATCATCCCCCCGAAGGATCAGCAATCCTGAAGGCTGTTTTCCCCGGGCGGATTCCGAAGGCGTATGACACCTGTCATCATCCAGTTCATAGTAGATGATTTTCGCCGGATCAGCGGCTCGCACCGCGGAAAACATCAAATCGACGTCCTTATCTTTCATGAATGAGAGTACGAATACCGGTTTTCTGCCGGGATAGGTGATGGCCAGAGTTTCGATCAGCTCTTTCATGGCCTGTGGATTGTGCGCCGGATCGAATAGGATGAAAGGTTTTGTTGACATGATTTCAAGGCGCCCCGGAATGACAAGGCGCGCCAGTGTTTTTCGGATTACATCGGTGCCTACGTCGAATCCCCGCCGCTCAAGGAGGATGGTTGCGGTAATTGCCAGTCCGGCGTTAGTCACCTGGAAGGTTCCCGCCGGACGGAGCGAAATGCTCTCGATCCGCCTTGCACCGAAATCATACGAGAATACCGTTTCATCGCGGTCGGGAAAATACTCATTCCAGGTTCGATAATCGCGACCGTGAACGTATAGAGATGATTTCTTTATATCGGCCTCATTGCTGATCGCTTCCAGCGCATCTCCATCGCCGTTCGACGTGACGACCGGGACCCGATATTTGATGATTCCGGCTTTTTCCCGCGCGATGGCCGATATGGTACCACCGAGTACGGCCGTATGATCGAGTGAAATATTCGTGATTACCGAAACAAGAGGGCGTACGACATTGGTGGAGTCAAGCCTGCCCCCGAGCCCCGTTTCGATTACGGCGATATCCACTCGCTCATCAGTAAAGTAGTTCAATGCCGCGACGGTAAGCGCGTCGAAATACGTGGGGTTCAGGTTTTCTTTATATGACTCCCGCAGGATTTTTTCGAGATAGCGTGAAAGTCTTTCAAGGGGAATCGGGCGCCCGTTAATGGATATTCGCTCGTTTATCTTCTCCAGATGCGGTGATATATACAGGCCGGTTCTGTATCCGGCCAGGGCGAATATACGGCTTATCATGAATGCGGTTGAGCCTTTACCGTTGGTCCCCGCGATGTGGACGGAGCGAATATCGCGATGAGGATTACCGAACCGGTGTACCAGTCCGCGCATTGTGGCGGGTGAGTATTCGGCGAAACCGTTATGCCCGGTTTTCTCGTTGTTTATCAACTGTTGGAGAATACGATCGGATTTATTCAATTGAGAAAACTCCCTGCATGGCCTCAACGATTCCCGCGTGCCTTTATGTTCCCCATCAGGGCCTCCCGCATTGTTTCGACGGGGGCCGGGGCGGATGTCCAGAGTTCGAACTGGCGCACCCCCTGGTACAGGAGCATATCCGTACCCGGGATGATCCTGCAACCGGCCGATTCCGCTGAATCGAGCAGTCGCGTGCGGACGGGATTGTACACTATATCGAAAACCGTGAGTCGGGGATTGAGCAGGGACGGATCAAGCGGGCTTGATCCGATATCGGGGAACATGCCCACCGGGGTGGTGTTTATGATTATATGATAATCATCAAGCGTCCCGCCGGTAAGCGTGTCGATTCCACCGCTCTCGACGCCCGTGAAATATCGCGACAGATCGGAAGCGAGAAAGCCCGCTTTTTTCTCGTCCCTGCCTGAAATCAGAACCTCCGCCTTTTCCTCCAGGAGAGAGAAGGCTATCGCACGGGCGGCACCCCCGTTCCCGATAACCAGGATCTTCCTGCCATTTATCCGGACCCCATTCACCTGCAGAGCCTTCACCGCACCGTAACCGTCGGTGTTGAAGCCTTTGATAATGCCATCATCGTTTATGAGCGTGTTGACCGAGCCGATTTTTTCGGCAAGCGAATCAATTTCGTCGAGATGATCCAGAATCTCCCTCTTGAAGGGTATCGTGACACTTGCTCCCGGGATGTGGAGCGCACGCATGGCACGTATGGCATTCAGCGGTTTATCCGGTTCGAATGCAAGGTAAACGGCGTTCATCCCCATCCGCGCAAATGCGGCATTGTGCATAGCCGGTGAGAGGGAATGACGGGCCGGTCTGCCGAAAAGGCAATACAGGGCTGTGTTTGCGTCAGGCTTCATTCTACTTCCACTCTCCGGATCGATTTACCGGTCAACCGGTCCATATATTCCGTGCTGAACTCGGTCCGCTCCACAACCAGAAAATATGCGCCCGGATCGATCTGGAATCCATTGTGATAATCCGTCACCAATAGCTCTTCGCCTGGCCCGAATTCCACCATGGTCTCTTTTCCACCATCGGATACGACCAGTCCGGCTCTGCCCCCCAGGCAGATGAAAAGTTCGGGGCATGAATGCTTTTCAAATTCGGTAATATCGGCGGGCGATGTCGCCTCCGGTCTATACAGCCCGGTTCGCCAATATCCCCTGTCGGAGGAGAAAACCTCCCATCGCCGGGAAGGATTCATTTTTTTCGGTTTATTCTTATCGGAATCATTGACCATCGCCGCCATCCTGCCTGTAATACGGAATCGTGATTTATCTGATACTGCGACGAAGTGACGGTGTAATGCAAACATTTTTACGTTGACATTATCACGTGTAATGCTTGTCTCACGGATACAGTCCATTTGGCGAGAGGTTTGTTGATGGAAAAAATCCCCATAATTGTCAATCCATATTCAAGGAAGAACAAGAAGACGAAAGGCAACTCAATAGAGATTTTCAAGAAAATCGGCGGTGACCTTGTCGAGGTGTTCCCCACCGGAACCATAGAAGAGCTCGACGCCGTGGCCGGGGACTGTAAAAAAAAGCTACTGCCGTTTCTCGCCATATCCGGCGGCGACGGCACCCTTCACCAGGTGATTTCCCGATTCATAAATGTTTACGATCCAGCCCCGATTCCGCCCGTCGTCATACTTAAAGACGGCACCATGAACAACATCTCCGGAACAATAAAACTCAAGGGTGACGGTTATGCCATCCTCAGGCGTTTGCTTCGCGCAGTGGAACGGCAAAGACCGGTAAACGCGGTAACACGGTATACGATGAGAATCGGAGACCGCTATTGTTTTCTTTTCGGAACCGGACTTACCACGAATGTCCTGAACGCGGTATACGAAGGCAACAGGAAGGACATCCCGAAGGTGGTGCGCGTAATGATAAAGGCGTTCAGCGACGGGATCATACGACCCGACAGCTCCTCTCTGTATAAACGTCTTAAAGCCAAGGTATTCTTCAATGGAGAGGAGGTTGCCTCGGACGACCTCTTGGGAATACTCGCCGGGACGGTCGAGGACGTGGGCATGGGATTCAGGCCGCTGAACCGCGAAATGCCGGAAGAACCGGGCTTTCATGTCATCGCTACGGGTGTCAAGCCCATAGTGCTCGCCTGGCACATCCTGACGCTTGCAAGAGGCGGGACCTTTGACCACCCCCTGCATTACGACAGCCATGTGCGAAATCTCCGAATCGTAAGCGAAAATCCTTTCGAGTACACCATGGACGGCGACATATATTTCGCCGACAGGGAGATCTATGTCGAGACCGGCCCCGCGGTCACGCTGGTCGCCGTGTAATACCGTCCCTGTAGTGATCGGCCCACAAGGTTCGCCATGGGGGCTATACTCTCCATAAGCGCAATGAACCTGTCCGGCCTCAGGGATTGTTTGCCATCGCAGAGCGCGTTTTCCGGGTGAGGATGCATTTCGACCATCAGCCCGTCCGCCCCCGCGGCCACGGCCGCGAGCGAAAGCGGATGTATCAGTTTCCATGTCCCGGCGGCATGGGACGGGTCCACGATCACCGGAAGATGGGTACGCTGCTTGAGAACGGGAACGGCGGAAATGTCCAGGGTGTTGCGTGTTTCCGTTTCGAAAGTCCGGATTCCCCTTTCGCACAGAATGACGTTCAGGTTACCCTCGGAAAGCAGGTACTCGGCAGAAAGGAGGAATTCCTCGATGGTCACCATCATCCCCCTTTTCAAGAGCACCGGTTTTCGCGTCCGTCCCACTTTTTTCAACAGGGAAAAATTCTGACAATTTCGCGCCCCGATCTGTATGATATCCGAGTATTCTTCAACAACCTGAATATCGTCCTGGTCCAGGACCTCGGTTATGATCGGGATGCGATACCGCTCGCCGGCCTTTCGGAGCAGCCGCAGGCCGTCAATTCCCATGCCCTGGAACGCATATGGAGAACTCCGTGGCTTGAATGCGCCTCCACGCAGAATCGACGCTCCGGAAATCTTGACCGTTTCCGCGGCTTCCATGATCTGAGATTCCGATTCGATCGAGCATGGCCCGGCAATTACACACAGGGCGGATCCACCTATCGTAACGTCGTGCCCCACGTCTATCTCCGTTCCGGTATCCTTGATGTTTCTGCTGGCGAGTACATAGGGGACGTCCTGGGGGGCGGGAGAGGCGTTCAGGTCGAGCGAGCGAAGCCGTTCAACTCCCGACGCGTCAGCATTCAATATCGTGCAGACGCTTCCCCGGCTTGTTTTAAACATGCAGGTACGGTATCCGGCTGATTGAAGACGCGGCTCAGTCTTGATGATGTCGGGATTATGGTTTTCCGGAAGAATGAGAATCATGCAATGCCTCCACTGTGCCTAAAATATGAAGACCGCCGGGGTCCCGGCGGTCTTTACCTTCTCGAGGCATTAAAAAGGCCACCGGCATCCCGCCCGTGGCCCTCATGCGCAACAACACCCACAAAGGCTACGGGTTGATTTTATAATAAAAATAAAACCAGAAGTAGTTCTTGGGGCCGATGTTGTTTTTCGCAATCATTGTGTTCACGCTATTTATACGGTACATTTACCATATGGCGGTGTACATAATCAGGATTCAGAATTTTGTCAATACTTTTATCTGATTTTTAATATAATTTGCCACGGGAAAATGGTATTATGCGATTCCCGGATATTCCCGATCGACAGGTTCAAATATTAACCCAAATTTATTGACGATTCTGCGGCGACGGTATACATTATATTAGTGTTGGCCCGTAGCATATACCGGCTTAAACCAGGGGGAGTTGGCGAGGAAAGTGAATGGATACTAAAGACAAGGCCTTCGATGACGAGCGTGGATATGCAGTGGCCGCCAGTTTTATCGATAATGTAAGCCTGTGCAAGGGCATTTTTACCGAATCCTGCAGAACAGAGCTGCGGGAAATCAACAAGCATGAGATAGTCATCAAAATTTGCGAGGTGATGGGCCCATACGCCGAAAACCTCAATCTCGCCGAGGAAATCTTCGAAAAAGTCAAGTATGATATGGCGAATTACATCGTCCACCATGAATACAATTCACTCAATGGCGTGAGCACCGACCTTCTCCTCTGGCTGGACACCAGGGTGAATCCCCAGAATGCAAGGAAGCTCAACCGTTTCATAAAGAAATACCTGAAATAGAGATTTCGTACGGCAATGTCGTGAAGAAAGACAGCCTGCTCCTGCACGCCTGCTGCGCTCCATGCGCCGGCCACGTTTACGAGCTTATGAGCGCGGACTTCGATGTAACCGTATACTTCTACAATCCGAATATAGCCCCATTCGGCGAATACACCAGACGACTCTGCGAGCTTGAAGCGTATTCCGCAATCAGAGGATTCCCTCTCGTCGTCGGCCTTTACAACCCCCGCGAATGGACCTCGACCGTGAAAGCCCGGCGTTTCGACGGCGAACGTTCCGAGCGATGTATGCTCTGCTTTCGTTACAGGCTCGAGGAAAGCTTTCGTTACGCCCGGGATAACTCTTTCGATGCCGTGGCGACGGTTATGTCCGTCAGTCCGCACAAGGACGCCGAGATGCTCAACGAGGCCGGCCGGGGCCTCAAACGGCGGTACGGTATAGGCTTTTTAGAAGCCGATTTCAAGAAAAACGACGGGTACCGGAAGTCGGTCGAGATATCCCATGCAAACGGCTTCTACAGGCAGGATTACTGCGGTTGCGTGTATTCGAGTATGGAAAGGAAAAAAACCTCAATATGGAACCCCGCCACGAAAAATATTTAATTCCCCGTCCCCCCGCTTCGTATTAATAACGGGAACCATCTTCGCAGCCGGAATTTCCTGACAAAGTATGAATGCACTGAGTAACGAACAGGCCAGGGCTTCGCGCCCGGGGGGAGGGGTAAGCCTGGTTATCGCCGGCGCTGGTACGGGAAAAACAAAAACTCTCGTCACCAAGCTTACTTCAATTATTTCGACCGGCGGTATTTCCCCCGCCAACATACTCGTGCTCACCTTCAGCAGGAAAGCCGCCGAGGAAATACGCAGCCGTGTCCGGGATGAAATCGGATTGTCGGCCCTCGGCATCGCCGCGGAAACTTTCCATTCCTTCTGTCTCACGCTTCTCAGGGCTTATTCGGGAATATTTACTGATCGCTTCGGGTTTACCGATTTCCCTTCAACACTGGATGATTTCGAAAGGGAAAAATTCATCAGAGATCTGGTGCTCTCCAGAATAGACGACTTCCTCGGAATTCCGGCCGATGTCATATCACGAATCATCGATGATCTAGATCGGATCGACGAAAAAGATCTCAAGAGGCTCGCGGATCACGGTCTCGTTGAAAAGGTGCGTTCGTTGAAACTGGATTTTCAGAGCATGAAGGTCGGCCGCTGTCGCATGGATTTCCAGGACATGATCAACTATGTCATGATCCTTCTCGACGAGTTCGACTCGATCGGCCAGGCGCTAAGGACTCGGTACAGGTATATACTGGTTGATGAATTCCAGGACACATCACCCGAAAATTTTAAACTGCTCAAGTATCTCCTACCGGATCATCAAGCCAATCTATTCGTGGTCGGCGACGACTGGCAGTCCATCTACGGCTTCCGGGACAGCAGAATAGACTATATCGTGCGGATGTGCCATTATTTCCCCGGGGCCGAAATCCACCGGTTGACGGTGAACTATCGCTCGCGTCAGGAAATCGTCGCACTTTCCAACCGCTTTATCCGTATGAACAGAAACAGGACAAACAAGCGCCTGGTATCATTCAAAGGACGGGGAGGGACTGTCAGGCGGCATATTGTAAGTTCCCGTGATCAGGAAAACGCCGTTATAGCCTCGATTTTAGCCGGAATCGATGTAAGTAAGCGGCATACGGCTATACTATACAGAAACAACTGGCAGGGAAGACAAATCGCACTGTATCTCGAACGGATGAGTCCACCGCCGGAGATGGAGGGTCTGTCCCTCATGACCATTCACTCCTCCAAGGGACTTGAATTCGATACGGTTATCCTTGCGGGCATCTCCGATGCCATAATGCCGGATCCGTGTGCCGATCTTGAAGAAGAACGACGTTTATTATATGTGGCGTTGACGCGCGCCCGCGAATCACTGCACCTGATATGCCATGCCGGGAAAGACGGATCCCTGCCGCGCTTCGCGCGGGAATTAGGAAAGCCGTAAAGAGTTTAATATTCCGGCAAATCCCTGGCGTGTATTCGTGGAATGATCCGTGGAATACCATGGATCCGGGTGGATCCCGCAAACAAAAAAGGACAATTATATTTATATGTACACTTTAAAAATCGCGATTTTACGGTTGACAGAAACGAGGTGGATTATTATTAAACGCTCTGGATATCATGTATCGTTTTTAAGGCTTAACGGCGAGAATTGTTCACGATAACGCCGTCGATCAAGGATCAATACACTCAAGGAGCACGGGATGGACAAGTTCATACTCGATCTTATCAGGGAGTATCCGCTTGCGGTTCATCACACCATCAATATCGCGTTCATTATCTGCGGATGGGTGCTGATCACGGGATGCATACGCTTTGGGATCGCCGCTTACAGGCGCAAAAAGGGTATATATCCCCCTGCAGCAAGTCAGATGGAAGAACACTGATTAAGAGGGCGGTATAACTAAAGCAAAAAGCGGACCGGCCGGTCCGCTTTTTGCTTTGGATTGCATCCGTATCGAGTGCAATGAAGCATATCTAACATTATGATCTTGACCACTCCTCAATGACCTATCCCGCCCAGATGGTTACGGTGAAGATCAATTTTCAGGCTTTCAATCTCCGTTTTCTCAGTAAAGTTGATGAACCCGCGCCGTATTGATGAAAACAGTCCACTCACCGGGACGCATCCGAGAGCTTCGAGCTTTTTCTCCAAACCGCGATAGTTGATAAACTTAAGATTGTATTTCACAACCACACGATTTTGTTTCTCGCTGGCTTTTACGTGATCCACCCCCAGCACCATTCCGAGCGTTGATTCTATCTTCTGTACGGTGCCGGGCTTAACAGGCTTCCTTACACGTATGCTGTTTGTCTTTACTATATTCTTCATTGAAATCCTCATTTTCAATAGCTTATCAATTTGGCGAAATGTAAACATTCACCACTTTCTGCAATGCATGTCTGTCTTTCGCTTAAAAATGTGAAAAATCAATACAACAATAGTTACTATTATAATATAGTCGAAATTGAACCATCCAGCAATAATTTTTTTAAAGAATGATAAATTAATATAATTCTAAAATTAAAGGTCCTGTCGCAGAGCAGCGTATAGCTTTACCATGGCCGGTTGGTAAAATTACGGTTTCTGTGTGAGATTATGAATGATCTGGCTTAATTCATCGATTTGAAACGGTTTCTTGACCACCGCATTGAATCCGTACTTCCTGAATTCCGCCATTACCGGGTTTTCCGAGTAGCCGCTTGCCACGATGGCCTTGACGGCGGGGTCCAGCTGGCGAATGGCCTCCATCGTAGCCTTGCCGCCCAATCCTCCCTGTATGGTAAGATCGAGTATCACCACATCAAACGGAGTGCCGCCTTCAAGGGCCCCGACGAAGAATTCAAAAGCCTGCGCTCCGTCTTTTGAGCATTGCACCTGGTATCCGAGCCTGGAAAGCAGCTTTTCGGTAACCCTGAGGACCTGGGCATCGTCGTCCATTAAAAGGATTTTACCCTCGCCATATCCCGAGACGGCGGGTGTACTTTCCAGTTCGCATGATTTTCCGTCCGATACCGGGAAAAAGAGGGTAAACGTCGCCCCCCGTCCCAGCTGTGAGTCTACCTCCACATAACCCGAATGGTTCTTTATTATCGAATAAACCGTCGACAATCCCAGTCCACTGCCATCTTTTTTCGTCGTGAAATAGGGATCGAATATCTTCTGGAGCAGCTCTTCGGGTATGCCGGCACCGTAATCGCGTATGGCGATGACGACATAGCAGCCGGGGGCAAGCGGGTATCTTCTTTTTTCCATCGGGCCGATTACCCTGTTTTTGGCCGTGATGTCAATCTTTCCGTCCTCGCCCATGGCCTGCAAGGCGTTTATAAGCAGGTTATTGATTACCTGGCTGATCTGTCCTTCATCCACATCGACAAGCCAGAGATCGTCCGCGATGGAGAGATCACATTGTACGGTGGTGCCTCTGAGCGTAAAGGTAACCGTCTCCTGTATGAGCTCGACGAGCGAGGTGGTCTTTTTAACCGGTGCGCCTCCGCGTGAAAAGGTGAGCAACTGCAGGGTGAGATCCTTCGCCCGGTAGGATGCTTTTTCCGCGTCAGAGAGGGATTCGAATATCTCGGACTCGGCGTCGATATCCAT
The DNA here is from genome assembly GCA_964625625.1 of uncultured Leptospirales bacterium. GTDB lineage: Bacteria > Spirochaetota > UBA4802 > UBA4802 > UBA5368 > MVZN01. The sequence goes on from CAZVEG010000014.1 coordinate 40,307, forward strand.
CTTGGCAAGGGCTATATTTCCGATAATTGAAGTCAGTATATTGTTGAAATCATGCGCGATGCCACCGGCAAGCAGCCCGAGCGATTCGAGCTTTTGCGCCTTGTGGAGCTCTTCCTCGATGCGCCGGCGGTCGGTTATATCCCTGCAATTGGCGATAAGCCCTTTCAACGTATGATGACGGGTTATCTCCTTCGCCTTGATTTCCAGAGTGCGCCAGGACGCGTCCTTGTGCTTCACTCTCATTTCGACGGATGGCATCCCCGAGGGATTTCTCAATACCTCGGAATATGCCGTAACGAATCTCCTCAAGTCACCCGCATGGATGAACTCGATCACATCTCTGCCGATCATGTCTTCAGCGCCATAACCGAGTATTCTTTCAATCGAAGGACTCTGGTAAATGATGGTTCCCGATTTTTCGAGGATCAAAATGAGATCGGAACCTTCTTCTATCATCATCCTGAAGAGCTCTTCACTTTCTCGAAGCGCGATTTCGGCTTCCTTTCGTGACGTTATGTCCCGCGTTATGGTCAGTATCGCGTCCGGTCTGCCAGATGAATCGCGAATGAAGGTCGCCCTGTTTTCCGTCCAGATCGTCTTGTCTGATGAAGAGAGGGTCTCTACCAGTTCGAAGGTAACGGTTCTGGATGGATCTTTCTGGGCGTCATTAAGCAGTTCCTCCTCCATCATTTTCCATAATCGCTCGCGGGATTCATCATCGAGATGAACCCCGAAAGCGGATCCGGTATAGTCCTCGTCGGGCGATCCGAAGAGCTCGATGGCGTAGGGATTCGCGTAAATATAACGCATTGTGGCGAGGTCGAGAATTCGTATGGCGTCACGCACCGTATCGGTGATGAGCCGCAGGAGCTTCTCTCTTTCGGCAAGCCTCTGTTCGGACTCCTTTCGCTGTGATATATCGATGATGATACCGCGGAACCCCGCGAAAATACCATCCTTCATTATCCTGTTCGAATGGATGAGCGCGGGGAAAGTGCTTCCATCCTTTCGAACGAGGGTATATTCGGAGGCATCCGATTTGATGCCGTTTACTATCTTCTGTATATTGGCAACCAGAAGCGGATGTTCCCATGTAACGACCGCGTTCGATATATTGAATCCTTTTTTAAAATCCTCCTCACCATAGCCGAAAAGCGCGTACCCGCGCTCGTTTATATAGGTCAATATCCCGTTTGTGTCGGTCTCGAACACGACCTCGGGAAGGTTTTCGGCAAAAAGCCTGAATCGCCGTTCGTTCTCGACAAGTGTCGATTCCATCCGGTGGCGTTCGGTAATATCCCTCAGGAAACTCGAAGTGGCAGGTCGTCCTTCCCATTCGATGTCGACGGTATGTGCCTCCAGGTGGAGAACGGATCCGTTCTTTGCCGTCAACCTGAAATGATATTGCCTCGAGGAGGCATCGTCCGCGGTATTCTCCGGAATACCGTTATAATCCTTGTTTCTGTCATCCGGATGTATAAAATCCAGGAAAGGCCTGTTGATGCATTCACTGACATCGAAACCGATAACGTCCCTTATCGCCGGATTGACGAATCTGATGATTCCACCCTGTATCACGACAATGACATCCCGCGCCTTTTCGACTACAAGGCGGAAAATATCGTTGTTCTGCGGCGAGGTATCTGACATTGTTGCCATATTCACAGGTTCGAAATTATTGTGCTTGATAATCGGCTAATATTTCAATAATAATTTTGCAGTGGATATCGTTTGATATTACGCATACCCCGGAAACAGACGGTGTTTCCCGTCAGGCGGACTATGATTCGGTATTCCGCTATTTCCCTGCCGGGCCGTCAACCGGTAATCCGATGGGTTCTCCGTTAATCTGATATTCTGGTTCTTAAACTATCATGGAACAGCCGATCAATAATATTATTCTCGACAGCATCGCTGATGGTGTTTTCACCGTCGACATGGATTTCCATATTACATATATCAATCGAGCCGCGGAAAGAATACTCGGCATCAGCGGTGCGGAAGCGATCGGTAAGTTCTGTTACGAGGTGTTTCACGCGAATATTTGCGAACATTCATGCGCCCTCGGCGAAACCGTCGATACGGGACGTACAATCATCAATAAAACCATCTATATCGTCAATTCATCGGGAGACAGAGTCCCCGTAAGCATCAGTACGGCCCTTTTGAAAGACGAGAGGGGTGAGATTATCGGGGGTGTCGAGACGTTCCGCGACATCTCCGACGTCGAGGAGTTGAGGCGTGCGATCGAGGAGCGTTATACCTCGGCCGATATCGTAAGCAAGAACAAACATCTCAGGGACATCCTTGAGCTTCTTCCGGATATCGCCGAAAGCGACAGCTCGGTCCTCATTGAAGGAGCGAGCGGGACGGGGAAGGAACTGGTTGCACGCGCCATCCATAATTTAAGCGCACGAAAGGACAGACCGATTATCGCCATAAATTGCGCGGCACTCCCGGAGAACCTGCTGGAATCAGAACTGTTCGGCTACAGGGCAGGGGCCTTTACCGATGCACGCAAGGACAAGCCGGGAAAAATCGCCGCGGCCGAAGGTGGCACTCTTTTCCTCGATGAAATCGGCGAAATTCCGGCGATTCTCCAGGCCAAGTTGCTGCGCTTTCTACAGGAGAAAGAATATGAACCGCTGGGCGGTGTGGCCACTGTTCAGGCGGACGTTAGAATTGTCGCAGCCACCAACAAGGAACTCTTAAACGAGGTTCAGGGAGGTCGGTTTCGCAGTGATCTCTATTATCGGCTGAATGTAATAAATATTGCGCTTCCCCCTCTTGCCGAACGCCGGGAAGACATTCCACTTTTAATAAAGCATTTCCTGCGCAAATACAACGCGCTCAAAGACAGGAATATTGAAGGCGTCTCGGATGAAGTGATGAACGTATTGATGGAATACGACTATCCCGGAAATATACGCGAGCTTGAGAACGCCATTGAGCACGCATTCGCGCTGTGCAAGGAATCCTATATCCAGCGGCGTCATCTTCCGGCCAGGTTCAGGGAAGGAGATCGCCTGATTCCTGCCTACAGTACACTTGACGAGCTTGAACGTCATTATATCGAGCTGGCCCTGGAACGAAACAAGCTGAACAGAACCAGGGCGGCGCGCGAGCTCGGCATTAATCCGTCCACTCTCTGGAGAAAAATAAAAAAATATAATATTGAATAAATTGCAGAATGCAATGGCCACATTTTAATTTACGTGCATTTTGCAATAAATACCTGACTGACCGACCGCTCCGATTAACAAACTCGATCTGAATTACATATTCCAGACGCCGGAAAAGCTTGTTTGTACACATTAATCTTCGAAATACCCGCTGATTCGATACTTATTCTACGAAAATCACAGTTAAAATTTACTCGAGATAGCACAGGTAAAACTGGCACTGTTTATGCTTATAATATAGTATGAACGCGCTGCGAGTTGCAATCCCGGTATTCAACGGGCGCATATCGCCATTGCTCGATGTGGCCGCGAGCTTTCTCTATGCGGACATCGAGGAGGGTGAAATACTCGAAAGGTCCTTCATCAGGCTCGCTGAAAATGCATCCCTCCTGCGTATACGCTTCCTCAAAGAGCGCGGAGTGCAGCTCGTTATCTGCAGCGCGGTAAGCCGGGAATGCGCATGTGCCGTTGCGCGCATGGGAATTACCGTATTGCCCGGCATCATAGGGGAGGCCGATGATGTGCTCGAAGCGTTTGCACGCAACTCCCTGACTTCCGAACGTTTCGCCATGCCGGGATGTTGTGGTCGGTCACGAATTCGCAGGGGAAGCTGCACTTCGCAAAAAGAGCACGACAACTCACCCCTGGAGAAAAGGAGTATCGAGAAATGAAAATTGCAATAAGTTCTGAAACCGGCAAGCTTTCCGGACCCGTGGACACCCGTTTCGGCAGGGCGAGGGGATTCATCATCCATGATACGGTAACGGGTGAGAACAATTTCATCGATAATACCCAGAATCTCAACAGTGCCCAGGGGGCGGGAATTCAGTCCGCCAAGACGGTTATAAATGCCGGAGCCGAAGTGTTGATAACGGGGAATGTTGGACCGAAGGCCTTTTCAGCGCTGAATACGGCGAAAATTAAAGTGTTTACCGGTGCCGAAGGAAGCGCACTTGAAGCGCTCGAGTCATACCGAACCGGCCTTTTAATCAAAGCCGATGAGGCGAATGTTGAAAGCCACTGGTGAGTGGTCCGATGACTTAAATAACGGGAGGGGTCTATGGTAACCGGGAAGCCTGGACGCTCTGACTTCGACGGATACGAAAAGCTGTCTCTGGCGGATGCCGACAGGATAGTCCGGCAATTGTTTGAGGACAGGCTTGATGATCTTTCGAAAAAGGTACGTGCATGCTCCGAGAAGGCGCGCGCGTCGGGACGCGAGAAGCTGCTTTCCGAGATTGAGGCGATATCGAAAAGGCTTTCGCGAATCAAGGAGATGACCACGTTCAAAGAAGGTACATATGTGCCACCGTTTTTAAAAGAGAGGATACTGAAAGCCGACACGGAGTCCCTCAACGAAACCGACGACCGTCTGCTTGGCCTTCTCGATGAAGCTTTTTCATTGATCACCGAACTGAGCTGTTCGGAAAAGGATCTTTACATCGTCACGAAACTGAGCGCCATGAGCACTGTATTGAGAAATTTTGAAACCGAACTTTCAGTGCGTAACAGGCTGCTGAAGCAGGAGTTAAAGCATTGATTGCGGTACCGGGGAAATGGTGAAATGCCCGCCGGGAACGGAATTGGACCCCTGGGTATCGGTCACGACAAGGCTGCATCCGGGGATCGCGCCCTTTCCGGGTGATCCCCTTTTTTTTACGCTTATTACAGGAGCAGAGGAAATCCATGAAGACCACTATTACCGTTATTTGCGAGAACACCGTCGGCACCCCGCTTCCGATAATAGGCGAACACGGGCAGTCATTGTTTATCCAGGATGGCAGCATCACGCTTTATGATACGGGGCAGGGGCTCGGGCTGCTCAATAACATGAAGTTAATGGGAAAGGACCCGAACCTGATTGACCGTATTATCCTGAGCCACGGACATTACGATCATACGGGAGGTTTGATGGATCTGCTGAAAAATCGAGCCTCCGAGGTTTCTGTGTATTGTCATCGGGATGCATTCAAAGAAAAGATAGCGTTGTACGAGATGCCGGGTAAAAATATCGAAGTTCCCATTGGCACCAGATTTTCGGCTGCAGACTATGAGAAGGCCGGGGCGCGGCTCTGCTGGACCGAGGGCTATGCCGAAGTTTCCGGCATGAAAGTGCTTTCAGATGTTAACCGACCTGTTGGCTGGAAGACATCTGATGCGAGGCTCAAGCAGAAAGAGGCGGGAGAGATTGTCGACGATCCCTTCAATGATGATCTTTCGCTTCTTCTCATGACCGACAGCGGTCCCGTCGTTCTTCTTGGCTGTGCGCATGCCGGTATTGTAGAAATACTTGATGATTTCAGTAATAAAACAGGCGTCAAGGAATTTCACGCGGTGATCGGCGGTACTCACCTCGAAAGCGCGCCGGACGACTACTTCCAGAAGGCCATCGATTCGTTAGAAAAATTTAACGTACAAAAGATAGGCACTTCTCATTGCACCGGATTCAGACGCTCCGCCGCGCTGGCGGCGCATTTTAAAGACAGGTTTGTTCCCGTTTCAGCCGGCCTGGTGATTGAGTTCTGATATGGAAGGGAAAGTTCAGATCGCCATTGCGAGCGGGAAGGGGGGCACGGGAAAAACTACTCTTGCCGTTACGCTTGCCGCGAGATACGCCGCTTCTGGAAAACTTGTAGCGCTGCTGGACTGTGACGTGGAGGAGCCCAACGCCAACTTATTTCTCAAAACTGATATACGCATAACGGAAACCATCTACACCCCCGTCCCGCGGGTTGATGAGGATAACTGCACCGGCTGTGGTAAATGCGAGGATGTCTGCAATTTCAACGCAATAGTTTTGATTAAGGAGAGACCGCTTGTGCTCCCGGATATGTGTCACTCCTGTGGTGGTTGCGTTAGCGAGTGTCCTGAAAAAGTCATTTACGAGGTTCAAAAAGAAATCGGAACTATCGAGGAGGGATACGGCGACAGCATTGTATACGCCGGCGGCAGACTGAAGATCGGACAGCCAATGGCGCCACCGCTTATCAAGGCCCTTAAAAACTACTGCTTCTCCGCCGATATTCGCATAATCGATGCTCCTCCGGGAACCTCTTGCCCGGCGGTCGAATCCCTGCGTGAAAGTGATTGCGCAATCCTTGTCACTGAACCCACTCCATTCGGCCTTAACGACCTCAAGCTCGCGGTAGGTGTGGTACGCAGGCTTGATATTCCATTCGGAATCGTAATTAACAGGTCTGATATTGGTGACAATTCCGTTGTAGAATACTGCCTGGCCGAAAATATTCCTTTATTGGCTTCGATTCCCCATTCACGCCGAATCGCGGAATCTTATTCCCGCGGTGATGTTATCCAGGGCTTTCAAGATGTTTATCCCGAGGTCTTCGAAAACCTCAAAACGTTCGTTGAAAAATTCATTAAGCCGGGGAAAGCGGCATGGCAATAAAAGAGCTTGTGGTAATCAGCGGGAAGGGGGGGACCGGAAAAACAAGCATCGTCGCTTCACTGGCGGCCCTTTCCGGAAAAAGCGTACTTGCGGACTGCGATGTCGACGCCGCCGACCTTCACTTGCTCCTGTCTCCGTTGATTGGAAAAGAAACGGAATTCATCGGCGGGCTCGTCGCCGAGACAACGCTCAATGACTGTACTCAATGTGGGAAATGTGCCGAAGTCTGCAGATTCAGCGCAATCATGGATAACTTCGCCATCGATCCCCTGGCCTGTGAGGGATGCGGTGTCTGCGTCCGAAGCTGCACGCAGGGCGCGATACGAATGAAAGACCGCCTGTCGGGCAGATGGTTCATATCGGAAACGCGATTCGGGCCGATGGTACACGCACAGCTTGGCATTGCGGAAGGAAATTCAGGAAAACTCGTATCGCTTATTCGCTCCGAGGCGAAACGTATCGCGGAGGAAAAAGGCCTTTCCTTGATAATCTGTGATGGCTCTCCAGGGATCGGGTGTCCCGTGATCGCTTCGATCGCGGGGGCATCGGCTGTCCTCGTCGTAACGGAGCCCACCGTCAGCGGTATACACGATCTCACTCGGGTTGCTGACCTAACCGGCCATTTCAGGATTAAAACCATGGTCTGCGTCAATAAGTCCGACATCAATCCTGAAAATACGAACACCATCAGGGAATTCGCTCGACAAAGAAATTTCGACGTCATAGCTGAGATTCCATACGATACCGTTTTTACACGGGCCCAGATGCGGGCCCTGAGCATCGTCGAAATGGAAGATTGTGAGGCCGGTAAAAACATACGAAAGCTGTGGGACACGGTAAGTCATGAGATCATGTGAATTTACCCTTCGCCCGATAGGAGTGATACGAACACCGTTCAGCGGAATCGACGATGGGATTCCCATACAGGGAAGGCTTGCGCCTGAAACAGCCGGTGAAGTCCATATCTATCCGGAGTTTCACGATGGATTGAAGGATCTGGGTGGATTCTCGCATATTCTCCTTCTCTATATCTTTCATAAGACAACCATCATGAAACTACAGGCCAGGCCATATATGGATTCATCCGTAAGGGGCGTTTTTTCAATCCGGTCTCCACACCGCCCCAATCGCATCGGAATCACTCTTGTCGAACTGCTCTCGGTCAGTGAAGGAATTCTAAAGATCAACGGCGTTGATATGGTGGACGGCACTCCGCTGGTGGACATCAAACCATTCAACCCACGCTTTGACTGTATCGATAAAACCGACATCACCAGGATCGGCTGGATGGATAAACCAGGAAACAACGCTGCCGGATCGCGAATCACCATCACGAGCAGAAAACAATGGTTGCATGAATAGATCGCACAGGTTTAGAGAATTTACGCCAGCAGGCTAATTCCCTAT